>JAFYYN010000049.1 GCA_017557525.1 Lachnospiraceae bacterium | reverse complement strand
GATATTTGCAGTGTTTTTCTCTATTATACAATAATCCTTTGGTTTTATCCTATAGAAGTGCACATATAATTATATTCAAAGTCATTAATTAGATTCGCAACCAAATTTAACATTTCACCTATGTAAATGTTCGGTTTGGTTGGTGGACATTTATTTGCCTTACTATTACGATAATGTTAAGAATAACTGCAAAGGTGAGGTATTTATGAGAAAATACTACTTAGACAATATCAGATGGGTAACTGTAGTTCTGGTTGTCATTTATCATGTGCTTTACATGTATAATGGCGAAGGTATTCATGGTGGCTTAGGAAAGATTACTGCTCTTGATGTGCAGTATTATGACATTTTCCTGTATGCGGTCTATCCGTGGTTTATGCTTCTGCTGTTCCTTATATCGGGAATTTGCTCCAGATATTATTTGGATAATCATACCGCAAAGGAATTTGCAAAAAGCAGGACAAGAAAACTGCTGATCCCTTCTACGATAGGATTATTTGTATTTCAGTTCATCCAGGGATATGTCAGTATGTCAATCAGCGACGCTTTCGATTCCATGCAGGAAGTACCCGGTGTAATCAAATATTTCATCATGGCGTTAAGCGGAATTGGAGTTCTTTGGTACATACAGCTGTTATGGCTGTTTTCGATGGCGCTTTTGCTCGTTAGAATAATCGAGAAGGACAGACTGTGGAAACTGGGAGGAAAGGCTAACATCATAGCAATACTTTTGATGACTGTAGTAATATGGGGAGCGGCGCAGATTTTTAATACTCCGGTTGTTGTAGTATATAGATTCGGATATTACGGTGTTGCGTTCCTGCTTGGATATTTTGTGTTCTCACATGATGAAGTCATCGAGACGCTGAAGAAGTATTTCGTATTGCTGTTTGTACTTGCCGCAGGTGTGGGAATTTCATTCTGTGCCGTGTACTTTGGTAAAAACTATGCGGATGCGCCTATTAACAAATCAGTGCTATTTGCAGGATTTGGATGGCTTATGAGCATGGCGATTCTAAGTGGTGCATCAAAGTATGCTGATAAGCAAAATGCTTTTACGGCATGGATGAGCAAAAATAATTTCGGGCTATATGTATTCCATTATCTTGGGATATCAACAGTTGCTTTACTTCTGGGAAAACCCGGGAATCTTCCGGCAGCAATGGTTTATACCTTCAGCCTGATTGCCGGATTTGTGGTAGCATATGCTTTGAATGCCGTGATATCAAGGATTCCTTTCTTCAGATGGGCGGTACTCGGAATAAAGAAAGAGAGAAAAAACGATGTTTCATGACAATCTGGTAACTCTTAGAAAAATGAAAAATATGACACAGGAAGATATCGCTGAGAAAATCGGTGTTTCTCGCCAATCTGTAGCAAAGTGGGAAAACGGAGAAACTGTTCCTGACTTGGATAAGTGTAAAATTCTTGCGGAAATATTTGAAGTGTCGCTTGATGATCTTGCTAATTATGAATCGGAGGACAGCATGGGTATGGCACTTCCGCCAAAAGGGAAACATCTTTTCGGACTGGTAACCGTAGGTGATAAAGGTCAGATTGTAATCCCTGCCAAGGCAAGAAAGATATTTGAGATTTCACCCGGAGATCAGCTTGTGGTACTCGGTGATGAAAGACAAGGTCTTGCTATCATAAAATCAGAAAGTTTCTTAGCCATTGCTGATGCTGTTAGAAATGGAAAATTTGTAGAGTAGAATCTTTCTCGGAATCCTTTATTCTATAGTAATCCTCATTTTCCAAAAACTCCAATGCAAGCCTTTTCCATATCCGATCTTTTCGTAAAAAGGATCACCTCCGCCTGTCATATGCGTTGCTCCAAGAGCTTTCATCCTGCGATAATGAACAGTCAAAGCCGCTGCTGCAAGTCCCTTGTG
>JAFYYN010000048.1 GCA_017557525.1 Lachnospiraceae bacterium | reverse complement strand
TCTGTTAAGTAGCTCTCTGAACGCTGCTCATTAGCCTTAACAAGCTCATATCTCTTGTAACGCTCAACTACCTTCTGCTCTAAGTCCTTAGCCTCTATGTAAAGAGAGTTAACTACATTGTGCTTTCTCTGATTCTTATGTCCTGAAGCAGCCCATGACTTATCACCCTCATGTACCTCTGTAGCATCAGGGAATACAACGGGCTCCATCATCTGTCCTAACATACCGTCAGAAAGGATCATAGCTGGCATTCTGTACTTTTCTGCTGTCTCAAATGCAAGTGCTACGAAATCAGCCATCTCCTGTACTGTTGAAGGAGCAAGTACGAAAAGCTGGAAATCACCGTGTCCAAGTGCCTTTGTTGCCTGCCAGTAATCTGCCTGTGAAGGCTGGATGGAACCAAGACCGGGGCCGCCACGCTGAACATTGATGATAACTGCGGGTACATCTGAACCTGCAATATAGCTTACGCCCTCTGACTTAAGGCTTATTCCGGGTGAACTTGATGAGGTCATAGCTCTAACGCCTGAACCTGCTGCACCGAGTACCATGTTAATTGCTGCTATTTCCGACTCAGCCTGTAAGAAGGTACCGCCTACTTTAGGCATCTTCTTTGACAGGTATGCGGAAAGCTCTGTCTGAGGCGTGATCGGATATCCGAAGAAATGACGGCAGCCTGCCTGGATAGCAGCCTCGCCAAGGGCCTCATTTCCTTTCATTAAAACTTTCTCTGACATGATTTTTCTCCTATTATAATTTAATCTCTTTCAACAGTTATACATACGTCAGGACACATCGTAGCGCAGGATTTACATCCTGAACACTTGCTCGGATCCGTCATGGTTGCCGGATGATAGCCCTTAACATTGAGTCTGTCCTTATCAAGTGCAAGCAGGTGTAATGGACATGCGTTAACACACATCTCACAGCCCTTGCAAAGTGACTCGTTAATTGTGATCTTTCCCATTCTTCAAACCTCCCTTACGCCAAATTCCTTATTAAATCAAATATTAATAACATTTTTATCAGACTGTAAGTATCTTTGCCTTTTGCCATACAGTCTTTACATGTATATCTACAGGGTAAATCTTAGCCATATCCTTTGGCATTATCACTCCTGTATCAAGCAATTCCTTTTGTAATGTTGTAAATAGTACAGGCAGTCCGGTTTTCTCTGAAATCCTATCTGCAAAGCTTAATCCCTCATCAAATATCGCCTGGTTTGTCTCCAGCATCAGATGTGAGTTGTTTACCAGCCCTGAAGGCTTTAAACCACATACAGCCTCTATCTCACCAAGTACCTCTACAGCCTCATCAAGATCAGTACTCATGCTCCTGAAACGGTTGATAACATATAGCATATCGTAATCCACCATATCAAACTGGGGTCTGAACCTGCCAAGTACGGTAGAGCCTGCATCATCACCGCCCACATCGATGATCACAACATTTTTCTTTTCAAATATGGAATACATACTTGCCGGCAATGAAGGGATATCAAGATTTGTTGCTCCAAACACTGGGGTAATTACCTCTATACCCTTTTCTTCAAGCAATCCCTTAAAATCCGACGTCCTGAAATATGGATTTATCAGATCCATATCTACTACCGTAACTTTCTCACCCATAGATACATAGTCGAGAGCCATGTTTAAGACAAGATTTGTCTTTCCGCAGCCATAATGCCCGGTAACAACTATGAACTTTTTCAGGCTACGTAATATATCTGACATCTCTTAACCTCGTAAACTTTAGCTGTACACTCCATTTATCCTGCTTTAAAGCAGACTATTTGGACGAGAATCCTACATAAATTTGTATTATACCATCACTATAAAAATATTTCAAGAAATTTTTAAAATCTTTTTTCGATGCCTGAAATTTAAAAAGTGCCCCGGAAAAGGGCACCTTTAATGCCAAGTCTAAGCAGACTCAGCATAGTATATGTTTAAAACGAAAAAGAGCATGTTTATTTGCTTTTGCGTTTGTATTATACACTATAGCATGAAAATATCAATGCATTAATTTGACTTTTGAATGTACTTTTTTGACTTGTTGACAAATAAACCGATATCTTATTCTTTAATCTATATCAATCCATTTTGCGGCTGATTCAGATGGTATATGTCCTTCTTCAACCAAAGTTTCGAGCAATGAAATACAATGGTTACGCTGATATCCCTCTATACCGCTGTCAAGAGCCTTACCAAACCACTCTAATACCTTATTGTAGTCCTGCTCCGTGCCTTTGCCGTACCAGTAAAAGTCTCCGACCATGATCATACATTCAGTTGATCCGGCTTCTGCGCCTTTCAGTGCGTAATTAAACGCTTTTTCAGGGTCACTGTTCGTTGGATCTGAATCATAGTAATATGCCAGATTATAAGCTTGCGAGGCTATCAGGGCATCATATTTGGATGAAGCAGATGCATCACCCTTATCAGCCGCAATCTTATAATACTCTAAGGCCTTTTCAACATCAGCCTCTACATTTTCAGCTCCGTACTGATATATTGTACCTGCATTAAGCATCGCGTTTACTTCGCCAAGTCCGGCTGCCTTTTCGTAATACTCGAGAGCCTTGGCGGCATCCTGGTCAACTCCGTCACCGTTTTGGTAAATGATCCCCATAGAGTTTAGTGCAGAAGAACTACCGGAAAGTATCGCCTTATCGTAAAGCTTTATAGCTTTCTCATAATCAAGCGGAACTCCATCTTCCCTGCTGTACCTACCGGCAAGCTCAGTCATGGCCTCTGCTATCTCCGGGGTTGTGGTGTCGCTTTCACTAGTCTTCATGTACTCTTCGTAGGCAAGCTCGTACTTGTTTTCAGCAGATTCGTTCATCTGGATATCATAAGCCTTTTTGAAGAAGTATTCAGCAGTGTGCTCTTCTTCTGTTTTACCGCCTTGCTGATCATTATCATCAACGGATGTGTGATTATTATCATTGGAATCGGTTGATGAATTTGCAGGGTTA
>JAFYYN010000047.1 GCA_017557525.1 Lachnospiraceae bacterium | reverse complement strand
GACCACATGGGGGTACGTCATCCTATACATAGAACATCTCGCTGTCAGGACCGCAGGGTCCGAATTCAAGACCCCACCAGTTATCCTCTGCCGGGAGATAGAATATGTTTTCCTTCTTAAAGCCTGATTTTTCACGGCAAGCAGCGCCCTCTTCATCACGAGGCGCATTCTCATCTCCTGCAAATACGGTTGCAGCAAGATGATCCGCATCAAAGCCGAAAACTTCAGTTAAAAGCTCAAAGCTCCACTTGCAGCGGTCTTCCTTAAAATAATCTCCAAGTGACCAACTGCCCATCATCTCAAAGAAGGTACCGTGGCTCTTGTCGCCTACTGAATCGATATCATTGGTACGTACACAACCCTGTACGTTGCAGAGCCTGGTACCGAGCGGATGCTTCTGTCCAAGTAAGTAAGGCATAAGAGGCTGCATACCCGCTACGTTGAACAGAACACCTGTGGATCCGTCCGAAACAAGTGATACAGCGCCGCAGTCAACATGTCCGCGTGCCTTATAAAAATCTATCCAAGCTCGTCTTAGCTCGTTTGAAGTGAATTTTTTCATTTCTCAATTTCTCCATCTGTTGTATTTTTCTTACGTTTTTGGGTAAACCCCTTTTTCAATACTTCCTCCTTACCCGACATCAAGGCTCCCCTTGATGGGAAGGTGCCCGAAGTACGTCACTAGGAAGGACCCACAAAGCGGTAAGATGCCTTGCGACTTTGCGAGTCAATCATGGGGGACGGTTCTGCGGTTGAGCATTTCATCAATCACAGAACCGTCCCTGTGATTGACTCAAGGGTAAGACTTATATAAGGTGTCATTCAAGGGTTTTCAGGAAGCTCTCGATCCTGTCAAGTCCCTTGGTTATATTCTCCATGCTTGTTGCGTAGCTCAGTCTGATATGTGTATCAAATCCGAAATCCTTGCAAGGGATTACTGCTACATTATAGTCATTAAGCAGGATATCTGCCATCTTAAATACATCGCCGACCTTCTCGCCCTTGTACTTAAGGCCAAATGCCTCACTTACATCCACGAAAGCATAGAATGCACCGCTGGGCTTGATGATTGATGCGTGAGGCATATTGCTGATGCGGTCATACATATAGTCACAGCGCTTTGCAAATTCCTTGCGCATAAGCTCAACGGTATCCTGAGGACCGTTTAAAGCCTCAACGCCCGCCTTCTGAGCTATTGAGTTAGGGTTAGAGGTCTGGTGGCTCTGAATGCTTCCTATAGCCTTTGCTATCTCAGGAGCAGCACCGATATAACCAAGTCTCCAGCCGGTCATGGCGTAAGCCTTTGCCATACCTGAACAGGTAATGGTTCTCTTATAAATCTCATCATTAAAGGATGCAATACTTACCACTTCCTCATCTGTATAAACCAGATTTTCATACATTTCATCGGAAACGCAGTAAATATCCTTTTCAACAACAACCTTTGCAAGAGCCTCAAGCTCCTGCTTTGTATATATCATACCCGTAGGATTATTAGGTGAGTTAAGTACAAAAGCCTTAGTATCCGGAGTACATGCTGCTGCCAGCTGCTCTGCAGTGATCTTATACCCGTTATTCTTATCGCAGCGTACATAGATAGGAATACCGCCTGCAAGCTTAACCATCTCAGGGTAACTCAGCCAGTAAGGTGAAGGTATGATAACCTCATCCCCGGGGTTAAGTATTGCCTCAAAAATATTTGTAAGGGAATGCTTTCCTCCGTTACTGATGACTATCTGGTTTGTTTCATAATGAAGCTTGTTAAAGCGGGCAAACTTGTCGCAGATGGCCTGTTTCAGCTCTAAGATGCCGGATGCTGCTGTGTACTTAGTAAAGCCTGCATTAATAGCATCAATTGCCGCATCACATACATTCTTAGGTGTAGGAAAGTCGGGCTCTCCTGCTCCAAAGCTTACTACATCCACTCCTGCCGCCTTCATCTGCTTAGCCTTATCAGAAATCGCCAGTGTTGAGGATGGCTTAACCGCCATTGCTTTCTTAGATAATCCTGTCATAGTTCTGTTCCCTTTCTATAAATGATAGAAACCTGCTTGTAACCAGTGGTTTCCATTAATCAGAGCATACCAAAAAAATTGCCTTCAGACAATTCAAAGTTTATAATACAACTTTCTTTGTCTAAAGGCAAGAATTTTTTTCAAAATATTAAAAACTATTTGTTGCCACCATATATTACGCTCTTATCCTCTTTTGCGTTCGTCGGTGGGGAAGGATTACCGTTTTTGTCATATGTTGAGCCGGGAAGTCTGAGCAGTATCACATCTCCTTCCTCTAAAAGATACTTTCTGCCAAGATAGTCTTTCTTGCTTGTTAAACTGCCTTCCATATGCCACATATCACACATACCCTGAGCTATGTTGTCCTTTGTATTGGAGTATGTCATGATCAGTTTTCCGGAAGCATTATACGCTCCGATTTCAAAGTTTACTGCAAGAAATCCTTTTTTCTTCCAGAACTCTTCCTTAAAGGTTAGTCCACCTTTTTTCTCTATCATACTGTCAACATCACTCTCATAACCGGTACAGAACCATTCATTCGGTAGACTGTATTCAAAACTCCAAACTGTTTCGTTACCATCTTTTCTAACCTGTAAAGCCTCAACTGTACTGTTCATTTCCTTTAAATCTATGCCATACAGCCTTACCGCCTGCCTATCATCAAGGCTTTCCGGTACATAGTAGAAACTTGGAGCAACAACTAAATGTGCTCCCGTCTCCGCCATGACGTTACCACAGGTTCGTACTTCGAATGTCCAGGTATATCCGCTTTTAAGCATACCGCCGGTTGAAACATTTGGGCTGTCACCATCTATAAGCGGAAGTACCGTTTTAAGACCATCTCCTCTGTCTACGCCCAGTTCATCCCTTAATCCTGCGAAACACGAATAAACTCCTGATTCAAAGACACCTTTCCAGTCCGGTGCATCAGAATTGATATTTGTTAACCTTAAACCATACAGTTTCCCTGAAACCTCAAGTACCGCTTCATCATATGCGGCAAAGCTCCCTGTATCCGTTACCGCTGCTGCCCTTACTGTATACTTTCCAACACTTGTATTATCAGGTACCCGGTAAGACGGATATAAAATGTTCCATGCATTAGCAGATAATCTGTTTCCATCCCCTGTATAGATATCAAAAGGAAATGAAATACGTATGTCATTATCAAAATTATCTACAGATATCCTTAAAGACTCTGTCTTTTCACTTCCTAATACAACATGTGCATTACCCGCATCTGCATCCAGTTGCTGCACATATTTCAGATTATCCGTAATGATATGCAGCTCTATATCCCCTCTGGGTGTAGGCTCCGGTGTCGGCTCCGGTGTCGACTCTGGTGTGGGCTCCGGAGTTGGATACATAGCTGGTGAAGGTACCGGCGTCGGGCTCGATACCGGTGTTGGTCCGTATATTGGAGCTGGTCCGTATATTGGTGTAGGCTCCGGTGTAGGTGTGACCACCGGGTCTAGCCATGGAATGACAATGGTCGGGATCAGCTGAGGAATTATCGAGATAATAAATGATGGTGTGTTTGAAGGTTCCGGAGTCGGAGTACCGTTCCCCTGCTCCGGTTGTTTTGTCACATAAAAAATCTCTTCTTCATAATATGTCGGACTCTGCGTTATTTCATAAGGGTCTTCCACCCTTATATCCGCTACCTTTTCCACCTGTCTTTCAAAAGGCACCGGTATATTCAGACAGCTTTTCTGAGAATCGTGTGTTGCCGTCGTGTTATTCCAGCCTATCTTCATCAGATCAGAATATTTATAATAAGGGACATTATTACTAACATTGTACTTTTTATGCCAGTCATCACTCTCACTTCCCCCGTTTACGGCAAATACATGATGAATATAGATCTGGCTTTGCCCCTCTACTCCCGATTCCAGCAATAGATTTTCGAATATGCTCCCATCCATAACATAGGTTGTCTGTACATAACCCTCATCATTTATTTCTGAATCATACCAGTAAAATTCTCCGTTTTTGTCTGACTCATTTTCACCTTTCCCGGACCCGTCACTACTTACCAGGATAATTTTGCTGTATTCACCGGATTTTGATGAAAGCATACTCAGGTCATCCTCAGTTGCTGCCTCTTTTAATGAAATCACAAAATACTGGGTATAATATTTGATACCACTGCCGGAAGAATAGTGTAACCTGTTATAATAAACCTTATTCTCACTTTTCTTATAGCTTATATCTGCATTTGCACCCAGATTATATGAAATCATCTCTGAATCAGCCTTGACCGGTACCTCTC
This sequence comes from Lachnospiraceae bacterium, assembly GCA_017557525.1. Classification (GTDB taxonomy): domain Bacteria; phylum Bacillota; class Clostridia; order Lachnospirales; family Lachnospiraceae; genus RUG11977. The sequence continues at coordinate 51,447 of JAFYYN010000047.1, read as the reverse complement.
TTATGTATAACATTCCTGTAAATAATGAGAGAATGCATAGCAAGGCAACACATCTTCCAATTATTGATTTTTGTATTCTGTTCTGTATTCTTTCTTTCATATTTTTCTATATTTTCTTTAGCATCTAGTTCAAAAACGGAAATTTTACCAGCCAAGGATAAAGACCGGAATAGTCAATCATTATACCTCTTTCCGTGTTCGAGCAGCAAAGGCTCCCGTAAAAGTCTGCGCACCCGCTTGTATTTACATAATAGTCCAGCCATTCTCCTACTTGATAATCTAGATATAACGGACCCAAAACACTTCTTGTAAAGCAGGTGCCGGGTTCATAGCCCTTTTTAACCGGATAGAGATATCCATATGTTTCCTGATCCGTACCCATCGTCTTGCCCATTTCGGTAGGGATATCCGATATGATCCTCATATGAGCATATACCTTGCACTGATATTCACCATTATACCAGTATACCGACGACCTGTCTGCGGCAACAAGGTCACATTCAATGATCGTCTTATTCTCCTTGCAGTGCTTTATATAATCCTCTATCTCGCTTTTTGACAGGTATTTTCCCATAACCTGCTGCCACTCAGTGTCATTCTCAATTGTCCTGTAATTAATATTTAAAGCATACCTGTAATATTCCTCCGAGCTTAAGACCAGTTCATTCGGAACAATGTTATTTCTGTATGTGAAGGTAAAAACATTATTGGAATATGAAAATGCATCACTCGGATATTCAAGAGAGTTAAACCTTTCGATTTCATATGGAAATACGAAAGTAAAGCTTGTTCTCTTCATTCGTTCCTCTAATGTGTCCGCTCCAAGTCCCACTCCCGTATCAAAGAAATTTTTGTTTTTCATCCCATTAAAACCGGTTTCATAATAGCTGTTAGGGAATGAATCTATAATATACGCATAAACTTCAGCATTCCTCGGAAGCTTCTTTGTCCGTATGATCTGATGATCAGGAGATAAAAGATACCTTTCATTTTCATTATTTAGGAGCTTTAAAAGCTTTTCCGCCTGGGATTTTGTAAGTTTTTTATTTCCTTTCAGGCTCCTCGTATGAGAATACTCTGCAGCACTTCCCTTTATAAAGCCTCTTAAGTATCCCTCTGCTTCTCCGTATCTTTCGGATTTTTTGACCTTTCCTATATCCTTTATCCTGTTCTTTATACAGAATTGCACGCTGTCAGGGTCAATCTTTTTTCCGTACATCAATTCGTCCGCTTTTGAAACGAGACCCAGCGCCTTTGCCAGAGTAATGCTTTTCTTATAATTCTTTACTTTATCCTGTATCAGTCCGATATTTACTGCTATTAAAAGATCAACAGCCTTTTCTTTAGAGAGCTTGTAATTCTTAATGTATTTTTCAACAGTTTTTTCTGGCACCTTCTTGTCATCTGCAGAAATCCTTCCGTTTGTTTTCAACGCCTCCACAATGCTAAAAACGAAATCGAAACCTTTTTCAGCACTCTTAGCTGCATTTATTTTAGTCTGCACAGGTAATACAGATGTTATAATAACACTTATAAGAAGTATTCCCAGAGTTCTCCTAAGATATTGCATATCGCGACCTTTTTAATCCTTTCTAACCCGATGATTTTTAGATTTTTATACCCTGTTTTACATATCCTTATTTTTACTCCCCTTTATTCATAATTATCTATATTTTTCTTAAAATATTTAATATTCGTCCGGCGTATTTTACCTGTCAATACACTCCCTGCATGGGTGCGCCCCGAGCATAGCGCATCCTTCTTTTGAAAATACTATGTGTGCTGTCTCACCTATAAAGCTGCAGCCTTCCTCATGATATGTGCCTAAAGTATCAACTATATAAACTGCCCCCTCCGAAATCATGGCTGAGAAATAGTAACTGTTTTCGCAAAAGCACATAAAGCCTGTCCTGCTATCTTCAGGTTTATCATATGGCAGTTTTTCGGACCTCACATAAGCTCTTTTTTCATTTGTCCCATCATATTTCCATACCATATCATAAATGTAATAACCGTCATTTACGAAAACGGTAAAGGATGGAAACTTTTCCCTTATCGCATCTCTTTCATAAGCATTTCCCATTATCCCTAAGGCTGCATATAGCGAATAATAAAAAGCGTCTATTGTTCTTTTGCCTGTCTCATCGTCAAAATACAGACCTGCCGCTCTAAGCTCCCATGCAGCAGCTTCCGTTGCTTTTTCGATGACCTTTCTGTACTCAAGTTTTTCTCTTTCCTCTGCTACCCTGCTTTCAAGCTCACTATCCTTGATGATAACCACAGAAAGTGCAAATATCACAAATATGATCGTAAAATGATAAATCCTCATATGATCAGCCTGGCTCCCGACAAAAATACCCCGTTTTTATCCGACACTTTTATTACCAAAATATCATTTTTGTATAGTGCAAAACAGCCCTTGTTTTCAATATCATCCTCTATTGCCTGCATTTCAATGACGCTGCTGTAACTGACTGCCCGGTATCCCATACCATCCGCCTCCGCCTCTGCAACCCCACGTTTTACAGTTATTTCTGCTTTATAATTCTTAAACAGAGCATCCAATTCAAAAATAAAGCTATTTAATTCCTTACCGTCTATCTGCCTCAATGTCATGGTAGCATCCAAGAATTCCTCAACCTTATTCTCCAAAGAATAATCTCCCACTGTTTCCGCCCTGCCGAATGCCCAGTTAACAGGAAATATAAAAAGCACTGTCAGCAGTATAAGGAAATCAAATACCTTTCCTAAAGACTCCATTTTTCTCCTGCTCCTTTAACGCATCAAAAAGCATTTCCAGTTCTTCCCGCAAGCTGCCCCTGTGACTACCGCAATTATCTGTTTTCTTTAGATCATCTGCTATCTGCTCTTCTATTTTTCTTAATATCTTACTTTCGTTTTCCGCCTGCATCTGCTCAAGGTTATATGCTTCCTCCAATTCAGGAAAAACAGATAACCTGTTTTGGGGATCCCCAAGTAAAAAATAGAGGACCATTATTTCGTTATACACCCTTGAAGCAGTTTTTGAGCCCCACACTTCCTTTAGTGTCATACCATCAGATGAAGTACTGCCAAATATGTTCATAAGCCCAAGCGAAAGATTTGATATAGATACTATCAGGGAAACCGTCCTTATAACGATTCCATCAGTGACTATAAACATGATAATCCCAGACACAACCAGCAGAAAATTTGCAGCAAGCCCTCCGATTATAAGTGACACCGGGTTTTTATTTAAATCTTCATGGTACATAATGCACTGACCTACAGGAACCCCTTTGCTCCTGCCTACTTTATACCCGTTATCACCTTTTATCAAAAACAACCCGAAAACCTCGATATAATAAAGCCTATATCCTCCCAGAGCACCACCTATAAGATGTCCCAGCTCATGCATCACAATTCCGAATATGAACAATCCGCTATCTCCGTTCCGTAATCAAATGCTTCCTCGGTATATCTGTCAATATCTCCTGCAAGCGTGATAAAGAAATATACCGCAATACAGAATATCAATGCTGCAAGGCTTAATTCCACAGCCTCTAAAATACTATCCATGTATAAAGCCCCCCGTTACAAATTCTTTTTGCGACATATATGTTTTCCAGAGCATATTTGCCAGCTCCGCTCCAAGACATTCTGTTTTAGGTATCACACGTACAGTTATCATACGGTTTTTAAGATCAATCTCTTTACCCAGTATGCTCAGCTCTTTCAGTATTTCTCCGGTATACTCTAGCTCTATCGTACTTTCTTCCCTTCCGTAAAGCACTGTACCTATTTCAATTTCAAGGTCACAGACCATTCCTGCTAAAGAGATATTCTTTTGCAACTCATTAATATCTTCCAAGGTAATCACTGCTCTTTTTTCCATATCACACATAAAGCTTTCAAGGGCAAAGCATATATGATTTTCATTTCTCTCTGCTTCAGTTACACCCATCTGCTTGAGCGAAAAAAGCACTGTTACAAGGATGCAGAGCAGGCATGCCGTAAATCTGCCTAGCATGTTGTTTCCCTTCTAAAATCCTTTACCTTTAAATACATCTCTTTGCCCTAATTAATGCTGTGTAAACTCAATATTAACCACAAGCCCGTTACTGTTTTTATATACCTTACCCCTGTATGACGCATTTTCATTTATATGGGATTTATTGGTTATTGTAGATTCCTGGGTTGAACCTGCATACTGATTTCCCGAGGGGGTAATAGTCTTATTGTCAACAGTTGTTACAGCCGTCTTGTTTGACGGGTTACTGTAATTAGTTCCGGTCGTGTCCTCTTTAGTAATGACCGTAACCGATACATAATCCGTCTGGCACATCTCATTAATTACCGAGATTACCTTTGAACCGGAAACATCCAATCCGTCATACATAGTGGCGCTGATCTCCGAATAATCGCTCATCAGCTGCGTATACTGGGTCGTACCTCCGTTAATTGTACTCTTAGATGAGTTCGCCATATATAACGCCAGAGCCGAAAGCACCACGGCAATTATCACGGTCACAGCGAGTACTAGTCCCTTTACACCAATTTCCACTTTGTTTCTGCTATACATATCAATCATCCTTTCTTGTAAAAATAATATCTGTTAAAATACCGTTTTTGTTTTTTACTGTCTTACATTTCCATTTTGTTGAAGGCTTTACATATTCACTGCTTTCATAATCCTTTAGTTTTGAAAGAGAAGCCTCATCAGAATACTTTTTAGAGTTGTCACCGTTTTTTAAAGTAATATCTATCCCTTTCCCAAGATACTTTTTGCATACATTGATGACATCCGAACCGCTTACCTCCATTCCGTCCATTTCCTCTAACTCACCGTTTTTCATACTTTCCGTGCGTTCGCTGATCATTTCCGAGGAAATATTTACCATCTCCTGCGCAGACTTAAACTGGGTTATCATTAGCGATATCAATACTACGGTTAGTACCACTCCGGCTGCTAAAAGCAACGCCCTCGGAGCTATTTCTATACAGTTTCTTTGCATTTTTCACCCCATCATACTTATCCCTGTCTGATACTCGTTAAATATCTGCATTGACCTGACCATAAACGGAAGGAGCAGATACCCAAAAAGGATTATGCCTCCCGGCAGCACTGATATTACCGCCCCGAGCATTCCCTCCGAATCAAGCAGTATCTTTCTTTCAAGCTTTCTGTTTTCCGTAAAATTCTCAATTTCTGCAGATATCTCCTCAAAGGCATCCTCTAACCCCAGCTCGTCAGCCATAAGAAAACAGTCCGTTATCCTTCTGAAAGGTGCGTACGTTTCTGTTTCGTACATTTTTCTTAAGGCTTTCTCATCGGAAATATTATATTCGTTTATACATTTCCTGATCGCAGGCTTAAAAATCTGAGAAAAAAGCTCCATTTCCTCTAACAGCGAAACTGCCGTTATCCCGGGAATATTTTTAAGCATATGTATAATGCTTTGAAACTGCATTACCTCATCCTGCATACGGCTCTCTATAAGTGCCTTTCTAAATGCAAGCGCTGCCCCGGGAATCTGATATGCTATAAAGGCCAAAATGAAACAGAGAATGATATCCTTATAACCAAAGCCCTCGGATCTGTACCCTTCAATCCTTTTTCTTATTTCTTCTGCCGCACTTTCCACGACAGTCGAAAGCCTTATATCCCTGTCCTCAAGAAGTATCCCCTTTAGCAGCTCAGTGGATGGCTCCTGCCCTGTTTCACAATAATATGCCGTAAGCTCGGGTATAAGCCTTTTTAATGCTGCAAGCTGTCTTGTATCCGTGACCGAGAGCATATCCTCTATTGTTGATGTATCATTTTTATATATTTTTCTTGATTCAAGGTGCCCAAAAATCAGTGTAACAAGAGTTATAAAGAAAAACACTATAAAAAACATCACCTTCTTAACATAAAAGTTTTTTACAGAATATCTCTCACACAATCTCCTTATCGTTTCTTCATATGTGCGCACCTTTTTCTTATGTTTCCTCATCAAAAAGGCTGTTATCCTGTCAAAAACCGTTATCCTGGAGATTTTCTCTGCTGCCCAAAAGCTTCTCTCCTCATACGGGTCTCCGCGTTTAAGCCTGTTAAGAGCTTTAAAGCTTAACAGTGATATAAAAATAAGCAGAAGCTTAACTCCCGACCCCACATACCCGTAGTAAAACATATTAAGACTCGGTATTGTGGAAACGCCCCACATAGCAATATAAGGAATGGATATGGCAGGAAGCGTTGCGGTCAGTACGAGTCCTGAAAAACGATGCTTTCTTTCCGAAATAAAGCGTAGGTCCTCCTCGACATCATATTTTATCCTCATGCATGAATTTAAGAACACCGAGCAACCGTTTTCGGTTTCATCACCATTTTCATCCACAAGCCTCGCAAGTGTGATAAACAGCTTGAGATACTTGTGATAACCTGAGTTAACATATTCATTTACTGCAAGCCTCGAGTCAGGCGCAGAAAGGACTTTCAGCATTTCCTTTATATGCCCCTTTATGATCGGATCTGCGTCATTTTCCGCATCCGCAAGAGCGTTTCTTATCGAACCGCTTTTATAATAATGATGCCTTATACTGCCTAAAACATTTTCAAATGCTTTTAAGAACTGTATCTCTAATTTCACACGCGAAGAATTGATTATCTCGGAAGAAAATACATAAATGAGATACCCGGAAAGTATAACCGAAAACAGAGACGGACTCGTTCCAAATATGATTAAGAAAACTATAGCGCTAAGTCCGTAAATCTTTAAAATACATGTAACCGCAAGACCTGCACATTCCTTTGAATCCCATGGGTAATACAGGCGGTATGACTTAAGCAGCCTGTTTAAAAACGGGATAAGCGGCTTAAAATGCTCTAATACATCATACAGACCAACTTTTAAATCTTTAGGAGTAAGCCGTTTCCTGACAAAAAGGCCCTGCTCCTTATCTTTGTGACTCAAAGCTTTCCCCCTTTCACTTTTATCCTGTTAACTCCTTTACCTTTTCTTCCCCAAGCTTAAGGGCAAGACGAGATCTTGAATACTCAGATATTTCACCGCATTTCCTGTATACTTCCTCCGCTCTGTCAAACTCGAATATGTTATTCAGACGGTACTGCTTTCTGTCAGTGCTGCGCACAAAGAACTCCCTGGCAGCTTCACTAAACTTTTCAGGATATCTTGTCTCCTCATAAGGTATGATCTCCGTTATCCTTTCTATATAAAACCTTCCCTCTACATCATGAACCATATGTATATCAAAGTTCAGTATATCTACTACCTGTTTTTCGGCAATGCCAACATCACTGATGCCAAACTCTGAAACAAGCGCATTTCTTAAATACTCTATCAGCTTTTCAGTAGTCTCATGATGCAGCGTTGTAACCGCCATCCTCGAACCTGACTGGGCAACCTGAACATATGCGCCTGCAATCTTAGGCTCATTAACCTCGCCCACTATCAGGATATCGGTGTCCATTTTCTTTGTGCCCGTTATAATATCGTATATGGAAAACTCGCCTCTCTCCTGCATCATATGTATGTCCCTTTCAGGATATACATTGTTTAAGTTAAGCTCAAAGGAGCTTTCTGCCACTCTGATTGTATAGCCCGGATTCATAAAGCCTACCAGGGATTTTAAAAGCGTAGTCTTTCCGCCTCCCATAGGACCTGAGATACAGTAGTTCATTTCGCCCATGGTGATGAGTTTTAAAAAGTTTATTACCTGTCCGCTGTTTTTATGGACCAGCAGGGATTCTATTTCCTTTGCATTTGAGGATTTGAATTTCCTTAAGTAAAAAGTCCAGCCGTCAGAAACCGGAGGTCGGGCTGCAACTATTCTTGATCCGTTTTTAAGTGTCCCGTGGATCACAGGATTCTTTCTTGAGAGTGATGTCCTGATATTATACCTGTAAATATTCTTTACGACCCGCTCCAGATTTTCCTCACTTCCGAAAGACAGGAATTTCATCCTGATCAGCTTACCGTGAAGGACACAGTACAGGGTATCATAATTCATACTTGCTTCCTCAGTATTAGTATCACTTAAGACATCCATATAATTATATTCAACCCTGCTTTTTCCACCCACACCTCCGGATACACCATCCACCGACTCGTCCATGATCAGTATATCTGCACAGCCGTGCCCATACAGCGTTTCATAACAGCGCTGTACCAGCATATCAAGCTTATCATTGTAGTTGCCATACAGTCCGTAATTGTAAAAAGCATCCTCTATATCCTCTTCGGTAATACAGTACGCCGTCCCTTTTTCATTTTGTTTAGGCTCATTCCATAAGTGGTCCTCAACCATACGCACAAACGATGCGGGACCGTATTTCTCAGAATACAGGACATACATATATTCAAATTTGTCCTGTGCAGTCATAAAGGAAGGGTTGTCAAAGGGTATGCATTTACAGATATTGGTTTCATTTATACCTATCCGGGTCTGCAGGAGCTCCTTTAAATATTCCTTAAGGTATTCCCTGTCTCCCGCATCTCCAAGTCCTGCCTCCCTTATGGCATTTTTAAGCCTGTTCTGCTGTTTTTCTCTTTTAACTGTCTCAGCCCTGTTTAACCCAAGCTCTGAATAATCGCTATTTAAAACCTCGTCTATGATCCTTCTGCATTCCTCAAAGATATTTGCAGGCCTGAAATATGCCTCATCCCTTAAAACACGGGTCTTTTTAGCGGAGCTCTCCCTGTCAAACAGGAGGATTATTATCACCGGGAGGATCAGCAGTATTATCGCAATGATGATATTGATCATTAAACCTCTCCCTGTGTTTTGTCTAAAAGCCTGATTTTAAGAAATTCCGTAATCATTAACGTAGTTTTCCTTAAAGAACAAAAGAAAGCATAATCCTGCACCGTTTTATCTGCATCGATATTTGACGAAATAAATTTCAGTACCTTTTCATCACATATGGCATCCATATAACCGGTATTATGAGGCAGAAACGATGAATTACCCGAATTCATTTTCTTATACAGCGTTCTTAAATTATGCATGCTGTATCTGCTCTCCGGATCAAAATCCGGAAACAGATAAAAAATTCGTTTATCTTCAAAAAGACCGCTTTCAAAAAAGCTGTCAAGCATATCCCTGTTCTGCCTTAAAGAGACAACCACAGCGTCACATTCCTCTACCACCCTCATTGAAAGCTCATTATTTCCGGAATTTGTATCAACGAGCACCATATCAAAGTATTTTTCCAGGCACGAAAAAATATGTAAAAGCATCCCCTTATGCATGCTGCTCTCAAAGCCCTCCCTGTTGGTTGTTTTAGTACCTGCAAGGAGATACAGCGTTTCACTCATCTTTATCGAGCAGTTTTCTATATGCTCTTCTGTAATATTTCCTGATTTAAAAAACCTAAGCAGTGCGTCCACCCCGGTATCCCTGAAAAAATCCCCGTTCCCGATACTCCCTAATAGCGGTCTTTCAAGATTATTCAGATTATAGTGAGTCTGTGAGACCACTATCTTTTTAGAATCCAATATTGATAATGCGACCGCCACAGCCAGCAGGCCTGATGATGCTCCAGTCCCATGCAGTGGGCTCCAGAATGCTATCTTCACTTTTTACTTCCCCTTTTCCCTTTTTTAAATGCATTTTTTATTTCTTTTACAGGATAATCGGACACTATACTGAAAAAGACCTGCTTTATCACTTCTTCAAGCTCATTTGACAAACCGCCAAACCCTTTTTTCCTTTGGTACTGCGTAAGATATTCCGCTCTTAAATCCTTCTCTGAAAACGGGATTGCATATATCTCCCCATACCCCATCCTTTTTACAAGCTCATCATACTGTCTTTTAATGGCACCTGTATAATTTCTGATGATCAGTACATCCCCTTTTTCAATGCCGCTGTTTAACAGTGCTTCTTCGTGCCTCCTGTGCTCATCGGTAACAATTATAAGAAAAGTTTCCTTTTCCGGTTTACCCTTATAGTCTAACAACTCGAAAACAATATCATACTCTCCTGTTACTGGGCCCGATGTATAATGAGCACCACCTATATCAAGTACTTCATTTTCAGGGTCAATACCCTTAATTTCCGGGATGTAAGAGCATAGAACACGCTCCCCGGTTTTGTCCTTTATTAAAATGCTTACTCCAAGCTGCTTTAAGCAATACGAGAGATACAGCACTATATCCTCATAGCCTCCCCCAAGAAAGCTTATGCTCTTTAATCCCATATGCTCCCTCCGTATTCTTTAGGTAACCCCGAAACCGGACCTTTGTAGTCCTCTGTTTCCTCTATAGTATCTCTGATACTGTCGCCGTAATCACCCTTAAACCTTGAGAGTTTCTCCTCTATAGTTTCTCTTTCTTTAGCATTAAAACTTGCTGATATTTCATTAATATTGGGGTTTATTTCTATAAGATCTTTAATGATAAAGGAAGGTGAATAGTTAACCTCCGATATGTTATCATCTAAAGGATCATACCTTGTAAGATAAACCTTAGTACCTGCAAACAGATCCTTATCGGTTTCCGCCGAATTAAGCAGCAAAAGCTCTTCTTCTGACACAGGGATCACTATCCCACCTTTTTCCCTGTCAATTGATGTTATCTGTTTATGTGAAGCTATTATATAGTCAGACCCGTCAATATAGCGTATCCTGATATCCGTATAGTCCCCCTCTGATATATTTGAAGCAACGGAAATAAAGCCCAGCTCGGTTTCGCGGACTTTTTCTGCCTTTACCGGAATAAACTCAGGTGTAGATGTATCAACCGCCGGTTCGCTATTTTTGCTTAAAAGCTCCTCGAGCTCGCTGATTTTCGCAATATATTGTTTTTCTTTTGTATTTTTCTTAATGAACATCCATAAAAGCAGACCAAAGGCAACACTTAATAAAGCTACGACAAAAAGAGCCACAGCCAGTTTTCCTTTAAGCCCTCCGGACATTTTCCTGACTCTTCTTACCATCAGGGTGCAAAACCTCCTTTAAGCTAAACTTAAATTGTGGAAATTATGATGAAATATCAAAGAATTAAGTTTTTAAAGAGTTACCGAATCTCTTAAGATAAACAAAGTATACACTATAATTCATTTTTTGTAAAGTGGAAATTTTCACTTTATCGAAAATTCTTATAAATTTCTTTCGAGGTAATGTAAATCTCTGTAATCAATCCATAGTCCCGGCACAGAAAAGCCACCAAAATCGAAAACAAAAAAATGGCACGGGAGTTCCCGTGCCGAAAATTTTAAAGTATCTGGATACCTGCTTTTAATGCTGCGTCCTTCATTTCCTCGGGCCATACGGATGAATGAACCTCTCCGATATGTGCCTTCCTTAAGAAATACATACACATTCTTGACTGACCGATACCGCCGCCGATTGTGTATGGCAGCTCTTTGTTAAGTATTGCCTTCTGGAAAGGAAGCTCTGCTCTTTCCTCGCAGCCTGCTATTTTTAACTGGCTTGCAAGTGAATCCTCATCAACTCTGATACCCATTGATGAAATCTCAAGTGCACAGTCCATAACCGGATAGTAAACAAGGATATCTCCGTTGAGCTCCCAGTCATCATAGTCGGGAGCACGTCCGTCATGCTTTTCGCCGCCTAAGAGCTTCTTTCCGATCTGCATAACAAATACGGCTTTCTTCATGCGGCAGATATTGTCCTCTCTCTCCTTAGGAGTAGCATCGGGCCACATATTCTCAAGCTCCTGGGTAGTAACAAACGAAATATCCTCAGGAAGGATCTCTTCTATATAAGAATACTTGTCGGCAATATAATGCTCCGTATCCTTTAAAGCCTGGTAAATGCATCTTACAACGCCCTTTAAGGTTTCAACATTTCTCTCGTCCTTTAAGATGACCTTTTCCCAGTCCCACTGATCTACATAGAGCGAATGGAAATTATCAAGCTCCTCGTCTCTTCTGATAGCTGTCATATCGGTGTAAAGTCCCTCACCGTATACAAAGCCGTAATCCTTAAGAGCCATTCTCTTCCACTTGGCAAGTGAATGAACTACTTCTACCTGCTCCTCGCCCAGATCCTTTATACCAAAAGTAACAGGACGCTCAACTCCATTAAGATTATCATTTAAGCCTGAATTAGGTCTTACAAATAAAGGTGCACTGACTCTGGTCAGGTTCAGCTGCTTAGCGAGCTGACGCTCAAAATGATCCTTAATGTACTTGATAGCATGCTGTGTTTCTTTAATGCTGAGTGCCGAAACATAGCCGCTTGGGATAGTAAGTTTTGACATAGATATAAGCATCCTTTCTCTTAAAAATCTAAAAACAAAATAGATTATGCCACTTTTACTTTAAAAAGTCAAGATTTTCCTGTTCGGTAAGGAATCCGTTTCTATACCTTCTGTCAGATGAAACCTCTTTGCCAAACCACTCCGGCCCCTTAAAGGCGTTAGCATCCTCAACGGACTCAAACTCTACCTCGGCAAATACGAGGCCTTCAAGCTTTCCGTGAAATACGTCAAGCTCTATTTTGTAGGTTTTACCGTCATAATCATAGGGAATAATGTATCTTGTCTTTACGATAAGGTTTCCATCCACCTTGGATTTAAGGTGAAGGTAAGCCTCCTTTGTGAGCGGTGCCTCTATCTCATCGTTGCATATGGGAGCACCCTCCTCGCTTATCTCTCTTTTTGATTTATAGGTGAATATGTACTTATCATTGCTTTTCCTGATCCTTAAGACCGGAGAACGGTTAAGATATCCCTGCTCTATCTCTTTCTTTTTGTACTTGTCAAGATCTGTGGGGAGCTCCTTTATCAGGTATTTGTGTTCTATCTCCATTGTGTATACCTTCACCCTGTATTTGTCAATGTCACCTCGAAAACGCTTTCAGTGTTTCCTCGGTAACAAACTGATGCTACGCATCTCATTTTTGTTAAAAAATAAAGACATCAGCCGACACCCAAATGTGTTCGTCCGACGCCCTTAACACAAAAGCAATTATACTCATTTTTCTTAAAATATCAATAGTTTTTTAATAAAATTTTTATTTTTGTGGATATTTTACAATTTTGTTACATAAATATACATTGTTTTTGTAATACTTTTACAAAACAAACGCCTGTATTTCACCATCTACCCGGGGAAACATAGGCGTTTTATGGGTTTAATTTATATCAAAAATGTATTTTGTAACATCATCAAACTTCTCTTTGTGCGGTGCAATTGCCGTAAAAGCAATTACATACTTGTTTGAGGTCTCAAAACCGTTTATCTTTTCCAGGAACTTTTCAAGGTTAAGGCCGTATACATCCTCCTCGCCATATTCGGCATCCCCGTTATCGAGGAGCTTTGCAGGTGTAACCTTATATTTTGCATCATAATCTATTTTGTCATATAATTCCGCAGAAATGGCTTCCTTTACCGGTATAATGACACCGTTATTAACCTGATATTTCAGCTCATCCTTGGTACAGATTATCATGTCTATCTCACCTGCAGACATATGCATTGTAAAGCTCATCATAGAGTTATAATCCGCTATCAGAGAGCTGTAATTGGTATCCAGCATTATATTCTCATGGTCAGAGTCCTTTACAAACATATCGGTAAGATCCTGCTTAAACTGCTCATGCGCAGACGGCATAAACGGTGATACTACCATAGCTATATAGAGTACAGGCTCCTGCTTGGGTTTTAAGGTTGTATATACAAGACTTCCGACTATAGCCAGTATTATAGCTATAACTATGATCTTTCCCAGATAATAATCCACAAAATACCGCGCTTTGCTCTTACCCTTAAGTGACTTAAAGGTTTCGGAAGCGGATCTTTCCTGTCTTGCCTTGTAAAGCGAAACCTCACCGTCATCCTGCTGGTCATCTTCGTTAACCTTTTCAACATCCTTTATCAGGCTTTTCCCGCATTTTACGCAGCTTTCCTTTCCTTCGGCCCGTTTTGTTCCGCAATATGGGCACTCCGAATAGTAATTAACCTTTTCACCTAAAGCGATCTTCATTATAATTTACGTCCTTTTTCTATACTATTATTACAAAAAAACATTGACATTTACCGACAAAATCTGTATATTTATATGGTACTTAATCAGCTGGGATAGCTCAGTCGGTAGAGCGACTGATTCGTAATCAGTAGGTCGAGGGTTCAAGTCCCTTTCTCAGCTTTTCTGATTAGACTGCTTTAAGGGCAGTTTTTTTGTTGTCAAAGCCTAAAGAAATCTTTTAACCTGTATATTTTTATCTAAGTATCTCCCATCTAAAGATCCCCAGTATCAGCATGTGCAAAGGATAAAACACATAGAAAAACCACTTAAGGTTCTTAGAACCTCGCTCGCCATTGTACATAGATATCGGTATCAGAGCGATGAGTCCTGCCCACTCAAGCTGATATTCAAGGAACAGGCATCCGATGGTCCAGAGAATGACCATGAGTACCAGATAGCTTCTCTTCATATCCCTCATAAAATAAAAAATCAGGATCAGGGCTATTCCCACTACACCGTAGTCAAGCCTTAAGAAATGCGCCGCGGTAACTGCCGCAATACAGACTAAGACTGAAAACAGGTTATATTTTAAATTGGCAATGATAAAATATTTCTTCTTGATGATTTCCAGAACATACATTGCTGCCAGGGCCAGAACAAACGAGAACAGGATATTCTGGAGTACATAGAAGCTGACACTGTTCAGCCTTCCGCACATATAGTCAAAGATTGGTTCGGTGATCAGTGCCACTACCAGCATCCTTATGATATACTTCGCCCTGTTTTTTGTCTTAAAAAAACCCTCAACAAGCAGGAACGAGAATATCATAAATGCCGAACGTCCGATACTTCTTCCGACCAGGAATTTGACACTTACGTTCATCCAGCCGTTTGGATCATACTTTGGTACCCACAGATATGTGATATGGTCGATCAGCATACAGATACATGCTATGATCTTTAAAACATTAGAATTTAAACCTTTGGATCTCATGCCATGGCCTCATGCATCTTCAGGAACAGCATACCATATTCTACAGGTTTAGAAAAGATCTGATCTATACCATTTTCCTTGAGCATGCTTCCCGACTGAGCTGCTGACTTGTTTGAGATGGCAAATACCGGGATCCTTGCAGCATCATCCTTACATGAAAGCCTTATACAATGAGCTACCGAATACCCGTCAAGTTCAGGTGACCCGATATCTACGAGTACCAGATCATATGTCCCAGCGGGATTCTTTATGAAATCGGCAACTGCAGCTTTACCGTCACTGACTACGGTTGCTTCTGCACCTCTACCCTTTAACATCTCCTGCATTATCTCACCGGATAATTCACTGTCTGATACAACCAGCACCTTTTTGCCGCTAAAATCAAAATCCTCCAATGATATAACCGAAGGGTTGCTCTCGGCAGACTCCTGACTTTTAATCTGTGCCTCCGAAGCTTTATCCTCTGTCTTAGCAGTATCACTAAATGAAAAGACCTCTTCATTCGGCATATTTTTTCTGGTCTTTGCAACCATCTCAACATAGCTCTCATCGTCATAAAGAGCTATTTCTTCATTTTTCTTTTCGCTTTCCTCTATCATGCTGTCAAGGATATTCTTGATCTCTATTGTCTTTTCCGTTATAGATTTAAGCCTGTCCTTTGTTTTTTCTTCATCAGAAACAGTATTTCTCGCTATATCCGCCAATCCTGCAATATCATTTAACGGGCTTTTCATCTGAAATGCAAATTTTTCGAAAAGCTCCTTACGCTGGCTTGAAATCTCCTTTTCATGCATGAGAGAAACACTTAATAGCTTACGGTAGCTCATATCCTCATCGGAAGCATTGTCAAGTATTCTGAAGCAGACAAAGTATTTCTTCTCCTCATCATTGCCCTCCGAAGGCATGATGCCCTTTACCTTTACCCAGAAATACTTACCGTCCCCTCTGTGCATCCTGAAATTAAGCTTTTTAACAAAGATACCGCTCAATCTGTCCTCTAAGATAGATTTCACATCAAAGAAACGAGTAAACACGGTCCTGTCATCAGGATGAACGAGCTTCTGGGCAGTAAGCATTACCTCAATCTCTATAAACCCTTTTCTTGTATTGATACCCGAAGGATCCATCAGGCTCTCAAATGTGCCCCTGTCAAGGCTCACATCAAGTATCTCATCATAATAGTCACGCCATATCTGCATGAGCAGATCTTCTCTTGAATTCATATAAACCCCAAATCTTCTGTATACTCCATTCCGCTTTGCGGAACGGAGCCATGTCGTAGGGGTTCCTCCCATTCCGCTTTGCGGAACGGGTCCCTCCCTGCGACGTAAATTAGCCGCCTTAGAATTATATAACATTTTAAGGCGGCTGTAAACCATTATATCAGTTCATTTTATAAACATTTTATAAAAATTTTTACTGCTCTTTGGTGAGGATCTGCATGATCTCGTTGCTTCTCTCGATAAATGCGGTCATAGCCTCAGGTGCCAAAGGCTTATGGCTAAGCATTGCAAGATCGTATAACTGATGGATTATGAGCTCTGTATTCTTACCCTTCTTATTTGCGTATACATACTTAACAAGCTCATTCTCACTGTTAAGCGTAAGGGTTACATTTCCGCCGTACATATCGGTATCCATGCCCATACCGTACATCTTCATCATATCATTCATACGGCGGTTTTCTTCTGAAAGAGTGATCACAGAAGAAACCTTCTCGTTCTTAAGCTTCTGTACCTTAACCTCAAGCTTGTCATTCTTGAGCACATCCTTAAAGAGCTTCTCTAAAGCCTTCTGCTCCTTGTCGATGGTCTTCTGCTCTTTTTTGTCAACATCGGCCTTTAAGGAATCGGTCACATCGGCATCAACCCTTAAGAACGCGATCTTCTCATTGTCAGCCTCGAGCTGTGAAATGAAGGGATTATCAATGTTATGGGTAAGGAGAACTGCGTTCATGCCCTCATCCTTAAACATCTTGATATACTGACTCTGCTGCTTCTCATCGGTTACATAGTAAACCTTCTGCTTCTCAGGCTCTTTCTTGTCATCGCCTTCCTCTGCATCATCGCCGTCTTCCTTGGAGTCTATAACCTCGCCGTCAGCATCAACTATATCGCCCTCAACCTTTTCAGGCTTATCGGACTTCTCTGCCTTATCATCAGCCTGATCGTAGAAGCTGTCATCCTTAGATGCTTCCTCAGTCTTAGCCTGGTCGCCACCCTCAGATGTCTCCTTAGTTTCATCCTTCTTGCCGTACTCAGCGTCAAGGTACTCCTGTAAGGTGAGGTACTTGCCGTTTAAGTCCTTAAAGAGCATTGTATCCTTTACTTTATCCTTAAACTTGTTATCCTTCAGGCAGCCGTACTTGATGAAGGGTGAGATGTCATCCCAATACTTTTCATAGTTTTCACGATCAACATTGAACATACCGGTAAGCTTGTCAGCTACCTTCTTGGTGATGTAATCAGAGATCTTCTTTACAAAGCCGTCATTCTGAAGTGCGGACCTTGAAACATTCAAAGGCAGATCAGGACAGTCAATAACGCCCTTTAATAGCATCAGGAACTCAGGGATAACTTCCTTGATATTATCTGCGATAAATACCTGGTTGCTGTAAAGCTTGATTACGCCCTCTAATTTATCATAATCAAGGTTTAATTTAGGGAAGTAGAGGATACCCTTTAAGTTAAACGGATAATCCATATTCAGGTGTATCCAGAACAGAGGCTCCCTGTAGTCATGGAATACTGAACGGTAGAAATTCTTATAATCGTCCTCAGTACAGTCATTAGGATGCTTTGTCCAAAGAGGAGTAGTTTCATTTATGGGCTTAGGTCCCTTCTTTTCTTCCTCTTCGCCCTCTTTCTTGTCCTTTTTGTCCTCAGGCTTTGGCTCTTCAGGCTTAGCATTCTCATTTACAAAATAGATGGGTACAGGCATAAATGAACAGTATTTCTCAAGTACTTCCTTAGCCTTGTACTCATTTGAAAACTCATAGCTGTCCTCGTTAAGATACAGGGTGATCTCGGTACCACGCTCGGTTCTGTCACCGTCTGACATCTCAAACTGCATACCCTCTTCAGATACCCAGCGTACAGCCTTGGCATCCTTCTTATAAGAAAGGGTATCAATTGTAACCTTGTGCGCTACCATGAATGCAGAATAGAAACCAAGTCCGAAATGACCGATGATCTGGTCCTCGTTAGCCTTATCCTTATACTTCTCAAGGAAATCTGCAGCTCCTGAGAACGCTATCTGGTTAATATATTCCTTAACCTCATCGGCTGTCATACCGATACCGTTATCAATAATCTTGATAGTTTTTTCTTCCTGGTTAACCCTTACTTCAATCTTGTACTCGTTGTTTTCGGGCTCTTCAAACTCACCGATCATGGAAAGTTTCTTAAGCTTAGTGATCGCATCACATCCGTTTGAGATCAGCTCTCTGTAAAATATGTCATGGTCTGAATACAGCCATTTCTTGATAATCGGGAAAATATTCTCGGAATTAATGGATAAATTGCCTTTCTCTGTGCTCATTATAAACACCTTGCCTTTCTTATATTACTTTTTTCGCCCGGCACCCCTTTAAATACTATCAAAAAGGTACCTCAAGCTCAACTGCATCTATAATAATACAAAAGAAATCAATTGTCAAGAAAAAATTAGCACTCATTTTTGCTGAGTGCTAACAAAATTTTTTCTTTATCTCCAAAATATTACTGTAAACATTTATACTGTGCTTTTTTACATATTGATCATATTCATCAATACTTATATAAAATCTTTTTCCCCAGGAAGATACCATAAGGCAGTTTCCCTCAATGGCAGTTACAACCACAAAATGCCCACAGACACTCTGCTGTTTTTTGTAAACCGCCTCTTCTGCTGTAGACTCTGCTTCGTCCTTTACATAGAGGCTAAGCTCCTTTTTACCCCAGAGCAAAGGAAAATTGTTACCTATGGCCAATATCACGGGAATGTCATCTTTAAGCATTCTTTCAACGATCTGCCATTTTTTAAACCATGTCCACTTCCACCTGGAACGGTAACCCATCTTCTGCTTTCTAAAATACCTGTTAAGTCCCCATGCCAGTAAAAAGGAATTAACTCCCCTACCCGGTATGATCGGTATATATTTTTTGCGCAGCTCCATACTTTTAGAAAGGAATGTCGCTTTATCATAGACAATACCGTGATGCCGTCCGGTCTCCGGATCAGCACTTCCCGGTGTTTTTAAAGCTTCGATATACATTACGACATCCGCTGCTCCGGATATACCGCATCCGCAGGATTTTTCTTTCTGGGTACTATACAGATTTTGGGAACCGCCATAGTATTTCATGTTTCCGTCAACTATGGTGAACAGATCTTGAGAGAGCGCTGCTGAATACTTATATTTTTCGCCGAACAGGGCTTTCATGCCGGTTCCTCATCAATATCAGGACGGATACCTCTGTATTTCTTTTTTGCTACATTGCTGTTTTCGATACCATTGTCTTCTAAAGATTCTGATCCGATATCACCGGCTTCTTTTTTAAGTTCATTATCGTTATCAGGTAAAATTTCATTGACAGCTTTGACATCTGTATCCATATCAATATTCTTATCAATAACTTTGCCAGTATTATTATCAGTAATTATATCAGTGGTCTCTTCCGCAGCTTCTGATCCGTTAATTTCCGGCTTTGCTACTTCCTTTTCTAAAGAAAGCGTTTCCGTTTTCTTTGATTTATGCTGTTTTTTAAGTACAAAGAGAGTTATAGTTCTCGGAAGTACAAGTTCCTTCTGCTCCCTGCCGACTCTCATACCGCTTATCCTCGGATATGTTGAAAATACAAACTCCCACTCATTATCGGTAACAACTGGCAGGCTAAACTCGTGAGCTTCCCAGTGAGTATTTATGAGCATAAGGAAACTTTGATCCTTTTGCGTACGGTTGTTGTCAGTATCCGTAGTATTAGCATAAGCTCCATTAAGCATTATGCCTAATGTCCTTGAGTAATACCCAAAATCAGGATACCATGCCTTTGTCCCATGATATGAGATATCGGGGCTGCCCGTAAACCCGAAATCATTTCCGGAAAGTACCTTGTCATTTCTGAAAACAGGATGCTCTTTTCTGATATTAATAAGCTGGATAACGAAATTTTTAAGCTCCGTCGCGCGCTTTGTTTTGTTCCAGATAACCCAGCCCTGTTCATTGTCGCAGCAGTAAGGGTTATTATTTCCCTCATGTGTGTTTCCAAACTCATCGCCTGCCATAAGCATAGGGATACCCTGGCTTAAGAAAAGCAGCGTTAATGCGTTCTTTATCATCCTGTTACGAAGGTCGAGTACCTTATGCTTCTTGGTAGGTCCTTCCGCTCCGCAGTTCCAGCTGTAATTTGCCTCCCTGCCGTCACGGTTTCCCTCACCGTTTGCCTCATTGTGACGTTCATCGTAGCTGAAAATATCATTTAATGTAAAGCCGTCATGGTCAGCAATGTAATTGATCTTTCCGAAGTTTGCCCCATTGTCCCTGAAAAGATTTGAAGCTGATAAAAGCTGCCCCTCATCGCCTTTAAGGAAACGTCTGATGCAGTCCTGGAAGCCGTAATTGGAAATAAATATCCTGTTTCTTACGTTATCCCTGCCAGGGTAATCCTCCTGAAGATCACGGCACAGTAATTTGACATTTCGCAGTACCGCATCGGTACTTGCAAGCTTAAACTGTACCCTTCCGGTATTGATCCTGAAACCGTCCACATGGTATTCCGTAGCCCAGAAACGAAGGTTTTCAAGGATAAAGCTGTCATTTACAGTCCTGTCGTAATCAATCTCTAAGATAACCTCAATACCTGCAGTATGGAGGCTTCTTATCATGTTCTTAAACTCACGGATAGCCTTGTCAGGTTCGCTTGCATAAGCAGCCTTAGGCGCATAATAATTTCCCTGCGCGCCGTAACCCCAGAAATTAAGCCTTGACTTAGGAACTGTTTCCGCAGGCTGTCCAAATACGCGTGAACGCTGGAGCTCACCATTAAAGGAAGCACCTATATTGATATGGAAATCCATCAGCTCGTTAAACTCATAACAGGGCTGAAGTATAAGTGTTGTAACTCCAAGACTCTTTAAATAAGGTATTTTTTCCGTAACACCCTTAAAGGTCCCCGGGTGCTTGATCTTGGAAGATTCATGTACGGTAAAGCCCCTTACATGGAGCTTATAGATTATCATGTCACTTGCTTTAACAAATGGCTTTTTATCTTTTTTCCAGTCGTAGTTTTCAGTTTCTACAGAGCATACTCTATCAAGGGTATCCGAAAAGACTGCTCTTTCCTGTACCCCTGTATTCTCTTTTCCGGCCGGCAGTATCCCATAGCCTGCAGGGCTCTTTATGAGCTTGGCATGGTCATCTAAGAAATACCCCTTGTCGCTTTCAAAGATATATTCATATTGTTTTTTACTGTCATAGCTAAAGCTTCCGGAAAAGACGGAAGGATAAAGGGAATGGGGCTCCAACCTAAATTCCTGCCACTTTTCTCCCTTTTCTCTTAGCAATATCTTTATCCATTCACAGTTTTCTCCCGAAACCCGTGCCAGAAGCTTTCCATCCCTGACAGTAACTCCCAATGTAAAATCGCTCTGCATTAATTTTTAGTCCTCGTCCTCGTTATTTACGCTAAGTACCTGACGACGTCTTGCCATCTCATCGTTCTCAAGGTAATCATCGTATGTTGAGATCTTATCTATAAGCTTACCGTCAGGAGTTATCTCCATGATACGGTTAGCGATGGTCTGTATAAACTGATGGTCAAGTGCTGTAAACAGACATACGCCGGGGAACTTGATAAGTCCGTTGTTAAGCGCAGTGATGGATTCCATGTCAAGGTGGTTTGTAGGCTCATCCATGATAAGTACATTTGAGCCCAAGATCATCATCTTGGAAAGCATTACACGTACTCTCTCTCCTCCGGACAGGACATTAACCTTCTTTACTCCGTCCTCACCTGCAAAAAGCATACGTCCTAAGAAACCTCTTACATACTGCTGGTCATCAACGGGTGAGAAAGGCATAAGGTGATCAACTATGGTCTCGCTGCCCTTGAATTCCTCGGTATTGTCCTTGGGGAAGTATGAACGCTGTGTGGTTACACCCCACTTAAAGCTGCCCTCATCAGGCTCCATCTCCTCCATAAGTATCTTAAACAGCGTGGTTGCTGCCAAGGTATTTGCTCCGACAAATGCAATCTTGTCATCATGACCCATAACGAAGGAAATATTGTCAAGTACCTTAACTCCGTCAATAGTCTTTGAAAGATTTGTAACGGTAAGTACCTCATTTCCGATCTCACGGTTGGGTCTGAAATCGATATAAGGATACTTTCTGCTTGAAGGCTTGATATCGTCAAGCTCAATCTTTTCCAAAGCTCTCTTACGTGAGGTTGCCTGCTTTGATTTAGAAGCATTAGCAGAGAATCTCTGGATGAACTCCTGTAATTCTTTGATCTTCTCTTCCTTTTTCTTGTTTGCTTCCTTCATCTGCTTGATCATCAGCTGGCTTGACTCATACCAGAAATCATAGTTTCCGGCATAGAGCTGAATCTTCTGATAATCAATGTCCGCAATCTGTGTGCAGACCTTATTTAAGAAATAACGGTCATGTGATACAACTATGACAGTATTATCAAAATTGATCAAAAACTCGTCAAGCCACCTTATAGCCTCTAAGTCAAGGTGGTTTGTAGGCTCGTCGAGGAGCAGGATATCAGGGTTTCCGAAAAGTGCCTGAGCAAGCAGTACCTTTACCTTTAAGGGACCGTTAAGCTCGCTCATCATCTTGCTGTGATATTCGGTATCAACTCCAAGTCCGTTTAACAGCTGGGCCGCGTCGGACTCAGCCTCCCATCCGTTCATGGAGGCAAATTCACCCTCGAGCTCGCTTGCCTTTATTCCGTCTTCGTCAGTGAAATCCTCTTTAGCATAGATTGCTTCTTTTTCTTTCATGATGTCATACAGTCTCTGATTTCCCATAATGACCGTATCAAGTACGGGAAATGCATCATACTGGAAGTGATCCTGCTTTAAGAAGGAAAGACGCTGTCCGGGTGTGATCACTACATCACCCTTGGTAGGTTCAATCTCTCCTGTAAGGACCTTTAAGAAGGTGGATTTTCCGGCTCCGTTTGCGCCTATTAAGCCATAACAGTTGCCTTCGGTGAATTTGATGTTTACATCCTCAAAGAGTGCTCGCTTGCCAAGCCTCAGGGTTACGTTTACTGCTTGAATCATTTTTCCTGTTTCCTTTTTATTTTTTATTATCTACGTTACTATTCACAGTCTGGTCTACCCCTCACTCATTTGTCATCAATGCCCTTTGTGGGCTTTGATTGTTTACTCGTTCGTCTTAGCCCAGCCTTTCCAGCAAAAATCATAAATGCAAAATCGCAAGCAAGCTTGCATTTTGCATATTATGAATTTCTGCTGTGAATAGTAACTATATCTCGAAGATCATCTCACCATAAGTAGGTACGGGCCATAGCTCGGCATCAACCAGAGTTTCCAACTGGTCAACGGGTTCTCTTAAGTTCTTCATTGCCTTTACGACATAATCCCTGAAGTAGCGTGCCCTCTTCTCCTCGCCGTCAAGTCTTGACGCGGTATTAACATTATCGTCTAAGGTCTTTAGTGCACGCCTTGCCTCTCCGATGTGCTCCAGAGCCTCACCGAGCATTTCGCGCATATTGTCGGCCTCAGACTCATCAAGCGCTGAAGATACCGAATTGATAGTATCTGCAAGGATCTTAGCATGCTTTACAGCAGCAGGGATGAACTTTCTTGAAGCCATCTCTATCATGGTCCTGGCCTCAATGTTTACGGTCTTTGAGTAGATCTCGTAGGCAATCTCAGACCTTGCCTCAAGCTCAGGTCTTGTGAATACGCCCTGTCTCTCAAACATTGATACAGTCTTATCGTAGGTGAGTGCCTCAATGGCATCAACATAAGATTCCTTGTTGGGAAGCCCGCGGCGTGCAGCCTCTTCAACCCACTCCTTAGAGTAACCGTTTCCGTCAAATATAACTCTCTTATGATCGTTGATTATCTTACAGATAACCTTTACAACCTTATCGTTAAAATCAACACTGCCTTCAAGCTCGTTAGCAATCTCCCTTAAGGAGTCTGCCACGATGGAATTAAGTACTGTATTTGCGTCTGCGATTGACATTGAAGAGCCGACCATACGGAGCTCAAATTTATTTCCTGTAAATGCAAAAGGCGAAGTACGGTTTCTGTCGCTTACATCCTTTTTAATATACGGTATAGAGCTTACGCCTATCTTTAAGAGCTCTCTTTCCTTAGAGCTTGTAGCCTTGCCGTTTGCAAGGAGCTGTGCAAATATGTCCTCAAGCTGCTCTCCGA
The DNA here is from genome assembly GCA_017557525.1 of Lachnospiraceae bacterium. Taxonomy (GTDB): domain Bacteria; phylum Bacillota; class Clostridia; order Lachnospirales; family Lachnospiraceae; genus RUG11977. Next base: position 27,133 of record JAFYYN010000047.1, on the reverse strand, counting down.
TAAATACCGAGAAAATAGCAGGGGGTGCCTCAGCTCCGCCCAGTCTGTAATCGTTTCCGGGACAGGATGCAGACATCCTGATAAGCTCGGCATGCTCATCGCAGGCCTTGATAACAGCTGCTAAGAAAAGCAGGAACTGCAGGTTTTCATGAGGCTTTTTACCCGGCTTCATCAGGTTTTCGCCCTCATTGGTCACCAGCGACCAGTTATTGTGCTTACCGGAACCGTTTACGCCGGCAAATGGCTTTTCGTGAAGAAGGCATGCAAGTCCGTGACGAGCTGCGATCTTCTTCATGCATTCCATTACCAGCTGGTTGTGGTCGGTCTCGATGTTAACGGTACTGTATATCGGAGCCAGCTCATGCTGTGCGGGAGCTGCCTCATTGTGCTGAGTTTTTGCGTAAATCCCAAGTTTCCAAAGCTCCTCATTCAGCTCATGCATGAATGAAGATACTCTTTCCTTGATGGTACCGAAATAATGGTCATCCATCTCCTGACCCTTCGGAGGCTTTGCCCCGAAAAGTGTACGACCTGAAAAGATAAGATCATCGCGTTTTAAATATTTTTCCCTGTCGATCAGGAAATATTCCTGCTCTGAGCCGACACAGACATCTACATGCTTTACGTTTTTACCGAAAAGCTTTAAAACTCTCTGAGCTTCCCTGTTTATGGCCTCCATTGAACGGAGCAAAGGAGTCTTTTTGTCGAGCGCCTCACCCGTATATGAGCAGAAAGCTGTAGGAATGCATAAGGTTACACCTGATGAGTCTTCCCTTAAGAAAGCAGGCGATGTGCAGTCCCATGCTGTATATCCCCTTGCCTCAAAGGTAGCTCTGAGTCCTCCCGAAGGAAATGATGAAGCATCGGGCTCACCCTTTATAAGCTCCTTGCCGGAAAACTCCATAATTACTCGGCCGTTGTCCCCCACTGCAAGGAACGAATCATGCTTTTCAGCGGTAACTCCTGTCATAGGCTGGAACCAGTGTGTAAAATGCGTTGCTCCACGTTCCATAGCCCACTGCTTCATGGCGTTTGCCACCACATCCGCAACCTCGCCGGAGAGCTCGTCCCCGTTCTCAATGGAATTCTTCAGCGCCTGATATGCGGGCAGCGGAAGTCTCTCACGCATAACAGCATCATTAAAGGTATTACACCCGAAATACTGGGTTAAATCCATATCACAATCCATTTCATTTCCCCTTTTTTAATTTATTCTATACCAAGTCTCCCCTCTAGAAGGGAATATACCGTTACGTGCAACGTGAGCCATGCCAAACGCTAAAGCATTCAACATACGATTCCCATCTGGCGAAGGCCTGCCAGCGTAACTGACTTATGCGATATTCATTCAATTATTTAGATGTAGGCTTGATAGGCGTCCCCTTGGTCTTTTTCTTAGCTGCCGGTGCCTTTTCCTTGTCGGCGCTCTCTGTCTTAACAGGAGCAGGCTTATACTCAAATACACATACTGACAGAGGAGGAAGAACCATCTCTATAGAGTTGTTCTGACCATCCTTAGGCATAGGACGGGACTTTCTTACCTTGCTGTTTACCCTGCCCGATCCGCCGTACTTTTCAGCATCACTGTTAAGTATTTCCTTGTAGTTTCCGGCATAAGGAACTGCCTGTATAAAGTAATTATATACCACCGGAGTAAAGTTAAATACAAAGAGCAGAGTATTCTCCTTCTTTCCGTCATATCTTATAAAGCTTACAATGCTGTGGTCTGCGTCAAGACAGCTCATCCACTTAAAGCCGTTAGGGTCATTGTCAAGCTCAGTAAAGGCTGACCTTGTAGTATACAGCTTATTTAAGTCAGCGCAGAACTTCTGCATCTTCTGATGAAGCTCATCGTCAAGCACATCCCAGTCAAGGCTCCTTGCCTCGCTCCACTCACGCTCCTGAGCAAACTCCTGACCCATGAAAAGCAGCTTCTTTCCGGGATGTCCCATCATAAAGCCGTAAGCTGCACGCAGGTTAGCAAACTTATCAACCGTATAACCCGGCATCTTATTGAGCATTGAGCACTTTCCGTGTACAACCTCATCATGTGAAAGAACCAGTACAAAGCGCTCACTATAGGCATACATCATACTGAAGGTAAGCATGCCATGGCAGCCCTTTCTGAACAGAGGATCCTGCTTCATGTAGCCGGTGAAATCGTTCATCCAGCCCATATTCCACTTTAAGTCAAAGCCTAAGCCCTCATTCTCAACCTTGCCGGTGATCCTTGGCCATGCTGTTGATTCCTCGGCTATGATAACAGCACCGTCATTATTTTTATGGAATACAGAATTGAGGTGCTTTAACAGCTCTATTGCCTCAAGGTTTTCATTGCTGCCGTACTTATTGGCTACCCACTGTCCGTCACGTCTGCCGTAATCAAGGTAGAGCATCGAAGCAACAGCATCCATTCTGATACCGTCCGCATGATACTTCTTTACCCAGAACAGCGCATTGGCGATAAGGAAGTTGGAAACCTCGGGACGTCCAAAGTCAAATATAAGTGTGCCCCAGTCAGGATGCTCTCCCAGCCTCGGGTCCTTATGCTCATACAGACAGCCTCCGTCAAATCTTGCAAGAGCAAATGCATCCTTAGGGAAGTGTGCAGGTACCCAGTCAAGGATAACGCCAATACCCTCGTTATGCATATAATCCATGAAATACATGAAATCCTGAGGAGTCCCGTATCTTGAGGTTGCTGCATAATAGCCTGTTACCTGGTAGCCCCAGGAGCCGTCAAACGGATGCTCCATAACAGGGAGCAGCTCCAGGTGGGTATAGCCCATCTTTTTAACGTATTTAGCAAGCTTAACAGCTATTTCCCTGTAGTTATAGAAATCATTATCGCCCTCGCCTTTTCTTAACCATGAGCCTAAATGCACCTCATAGATGGACATCGGAATCTTTTCAACATTCTGAGCTTTTCTCTTTTTGATCCACTCAGCATCCTTCCAGTCATAATCAAGACCGGTAACGATGGCAGCGGTATCAGGTCTAAGCTCGAAACGGTTTCCGTAAGGGTCTGACTTTAAGAATGCAAGTCCGTTCTTACCCTTTATCTCGTATTTATATACTGTTCCTTCACTAAGCCCCGGGATAAAAAGCTCAAATACGCCCGAAGCACGGAGCTTTCTCATTGGGTAACGTCTTCCGTCCCACATATCGAAATCGCCTACTACGCTGACTCTTTCGGCATTAGGAGCCCATACTGCAAAGTATACGCCCTTTACCCCGTTTATGGTCATGATATGGGAACCGAGCTTTTCATAAATATCATAATGGATACCCTTAAGAAACTTTGCTTCGTCATCTGAATTAAAGATAACAGGGAAGGAATAAGCATCATATTCCTCGGCAACGGTATCATTGTCATAGGTTACCACAAGCTTATAATCCTTAACCTTTTTGTCCTTAGTTAAGAGTGAGAAATTGCCTTTTCCGTCAGTAGCTTCCATCTGCAAGGTCTTGTCCTTAAATTTTACCTCTACGGATTTAGCGGTAGGCTTAAAGGCATTATATATAACACCATTTTTAGTCTTGTGGGCACCAAGCCATGAGTGCGGGTCATCGCACTCCGAATACTCCAAAGCCTCCATTACACCCCAGTTCAAAACCTCATACAGTTCTTTTTCCATACCTAACCTCCATGTTGTAATATTTCTTTAAACGCATAAATATCTTAACTCTAAAACACCTCATCAGTCAGCCTTGATCACTCCGCATACCATGCATCTACTTCCGTGTCAGAATCCTCATTGGGATCGCCCGTAATACGCTTAAATACAGGCTCAATAACAAAGGAACGAAGCAGAGCCGAAACTCCCGGAAGGATTAATGGGATAAGAATGATATACTGGTAAATATAATCTAAAAATGTCCAGAACGCATATCCGAGTCCAACCCAGAAAGCAGCCATGATCAGGGTCCTAAAAACATTTTTAATGGCTAAGATCAGGGCGTTTTTGATAAGATCCTTTAATTTAAGCTCAAAACGTGAAAGCAAAGGATTTACCCATACAAGCGTAAACAAAACAAAGATCGCTATCCCGATAAATGCGCCGCGCATAAGGCCTGCTATATTAGGATCGACACTTTCGGAATAAGTAGCCCAGAAATAATCAATTATAAGCATTGCGCTGACAGCACCGAAAATAATTGAACTTAAAGCGCCGTATTTAAAGTTTTGCTTAAAAGCATGAAAGAAACACTTTGTAGCATAGCTCCTCTCACGTCTTACCGACTTAACTACCGCATAATAAAGAGCTGCCGATGCAGGCCCTACAGTGATCACACTGACCGGTAATAAAAACAGTATCATAAGGCCGACCTTATCATACTCAAATAAGAAAACGCCCAAAACAAAGATCATCGGAAGACTGATGAGCGACCAAAGAAAACTAAGCCACAGCAGATCCACGATCTTATTAACAGTTGAAAAAAACTTATTGTCTACACTAAAAAATTTACTCATTTTGAAAGCCTCTTTTTATTTTTCATTTATCATCATCGGAAATTTTCTTATCAGATTTCTTACCGGATTCCTCTTCTGCCTTCTCATCCGTCTCTTTTTCTAACGCCTCATTTTCTTCACGGATCCTCTGCTCATATTCATCGGGGCTTATCTTAACAGGGTCTAGCTTAGGGTCAACCAGCACAAGCTCCTGTTCATCCACATGATCGGCATCTATATAATAATCCGTATCCGTCCGCAAACCTCGCTTTTTAAGCCTGTATTCCACAATTTCCTTTATGATCATATAAACACAGGCCATACCCGGTACACCGAGCAGCAGACCCGGTAAGCCAAACAAAGCTCCAAACACAACGCACGAGAACAATACCCAGAAAGGTGAAAGTCCGATGGAACCGCCCACAATCTTGGGATCTAAGAAATTGCAGTCAAACTGCTGAAGGATTACAAGGAAAATAACAAAGTACAAAGCCTTCAAAGGATCTGCGCAAAGGATCAGGAACGCTGTGGGCACTCCGCCTATGTATGGTCCAAAGAACGGGATTACATTTGTAACCGCAATGATAACGCTCACCAGTATCCTGTAAGGGATATCCATTACCATCATGCCGATAAAGCACAGAACTCCGATAATTATCGAATCAACGATCTTACCGGTGATCGCTCCGGTAAACTTGTTATGGCACTGCTTTGCTATCCTTATGATCGCATTAGCCCTGCGTCTTTTAAAAACTGAGTATATGATCTTCTTTGCATGACCGGCAAAGGTCTCTTTGGCAAGAAGAATATATACGGAGAAAACAATACCGATGATGATATCATAAACTATACCGAATACGCTCCATACACCGCTCGCGATATAGCTTAGGATATCGGACGTATAATGGATAAATCTGTTATTTACGAAATCCTCCAGATAGCCAGCCGCCTTTTCAAAGGTTTCCCTTGCGAACTGGGAAATTTTTGAATCACGGTTAAGTACATCCTGCAGCCACTCTCTTAAATTTTCACTCTGCTTGGGCAGGATATCCACAAGACCTTCAGTGGTCTCGGTACCCATGACCGTATCTGTAAGCTCAGGGATCAGCATATATATGATAACCGTAATAACCGAAACAAGAATAACCATGGTCAGTATCAGGCTAAGCACCCTGCAGATTTTCTTAGCCCTGGTGATCTTTCGTGCATGCTTATAGAAAACACGTTTCATGCCATTTTCAAAGACATTCATCAGCGGGTTCATCAGATATGCAAAAACTATACCGATAATAACCGGAGACATGGCTCTGAAAATCTTTGACAGCACCTCGGAAAACTCGTCAAATCTCAGCAAAATAAAAATGATCAGGACCGCTCCGACAATGACAAGAAAGGCGGTCATTCCAAAACCGCCGTATTTCTTCCACGGACTATCATTTCTTCTTTCCTTGATCACTTTACCGTTTTCCATGTCCAAATCCTTTTAAAGTATTTCTTCTATCTTTATCTTCCTTAACTTTGTAAGGTCCACAAACTCATTCTTAACCTGTATAACAGGCTTTGAAAGCTCACCTCTGTTGATCATTACCACACGTCCTATGGCGTCGTTTGAAAGCCTGACGGTATGATTAATGTAAACCTCGGTGATCTGTTCCAACAGGGGCACCAGATAGCCTGCATTATACTTTGTATTACCGTCCTCTAAGGCCTGTACTACATCGAAAGGACAGATCCTCGGGCGGTAAACCCTGTCGCTGGTCATTGCGTCATAAACATCCGCAATGGCAACTATCATGGCAAAGGGCTCTATCTCATCACCGCTCTTGGCATAAGGGTAGCCCGTCTTATCGGCACGCTCGTGATGCTGAAGGGCTATCATCTTTATCCTGTCGTCGATCCTCTTTTCCTTAAGTATCCCATAGCCCTTGACAGTATGCGTCTTTACGACCTCATACTCATCAGGAGTAAGTGAATCAGGCTTTAAAAGTATCTCTCTCGGGATGCTGATCTTGCCTATATCATGCAAAAGACCTCCCAGAGTGATGATCCTCTTATCCTCCTCAGGCATCTCAAGCCATTTGGCAAAGCAGTTGCAGATAAGCGAAACATTTACACTGTGGACATACGTCATCTCATCATAGTCCCTGATGCAGTGAAGCATATTGAAAATACGCGCATTGCTCCCGGTCTTTTCTATGATGTCCTCTATCTCACCCATGAGCTCTTCGCCGTCAATCTCATGATTTTCGGTAATAACCCTGTTTACTGAGTCCTTAAACGTACTGACCGTCTTATCGTAGCGCTGCGAAAACTCCCTGAACTCGACGCTTTCCTTCAGCTGCTGGGTAAGCGTTTTCTCCGTTTCCTCCTCAAGCTTGTATACCGTAATGGTATCAACAGAGTAAAACATGATCTTTGAGATTTTTTGGGCGTCAAGAATAGACCCACGCCCCAAAACCATCTGGTCGTTTCGTGAATAAATATCCTTTGCAAGCTCCATACCCGGTACGGCACGGCTTATAGATATTCTTTCTATCTTTCTGTCGTCAGGTGTTGAACCCGGCATTATCCCCATACATTCCTCCAAACAGATGTAAAACTGCAAAAAATGCAGCCTTTAAAACGCCCCAAAGGGTAAATGCATACACATTTACCCTAATGATACTACTATATCTAATATACAATACCACATTTTAACGAAAATGTCTACTTTTTCATTGAAAAACAGTAAAGCCGATCACAGCCGGAACTCCTACGATGACGGCTGCCATACCGTACAATCCGCCGACCATCATACCAACGCTCCAGGCCAGCAAAAATGCCGAGAGAAGCACACTTTTGATAATCCTTTTTGCCTTAAGAAAATAACCCTTTCCGTTCATGCTGACACCTCCGTATGTAAAAGTTTATAAAAATTTTCTTTTTACATTTTGGAGTATACAGCATGGTGTGTCCTATTTTTTGGACTTACCGTAAAAAGTTTTTGCGTACCTGAAATTATTTTCCAAAAGTGCCGAGTTATTTAATCCTTTTACGCCATCAGTCATTTTCCTGATATACTGCTCAAGCTTAACTATGTAGTCCTTTTCTGCAATATTACCGTCGGCAACGCCTGTTAGCCCTTTTTCCCAGCTTGCTGTAAGCTCAGGGTTGAGTAACCCCCTTATAGAGGCGTTTACAACCTCGTATATGACCTCACCCTTTAAAGTAGGCGTAAGTATCTGTGTCTTTTTGTTTATAGCTATGTAGTCGATCCTTATCAGCTTATTTAAAATCTCCGCCCTGGTAGCTGAGGTACCGATGCCGCTGCCCTTTATCTGAGCCCTGAGCTCCTCATCCTCGATCAGCTGACCAGCGTTTTCCATCGCCAGTATCATCGAACCCGAGCTGTAACGCTTAGGCGGAGCAGTCTCGCCAAGCTTTATAGCGAAATCCGAAACTTTTAACTCTGAGCCTTTCTTAAGCTTTCCAACAATCTCAAGCAGGTCCTTTCCAAGCTCCTCTTCCTCAGCCTCGCCTTCCTTATTATCACCCTGACCATCACCATCCGTCTGGTTATCATCACCTTGGACGTTTCCAGTCTGGTTCTGACCGCTGGCCTGCTGATCCTTAACCGGCTTAGCCACCTTTAGCCAGCCCTCGGTTTCTAAAGCTTTAAGATTCGCGAAATACTTTTCACCGTCCATCTCTATGCAGAGAGTAATCTTTCTGTATACCGCAGCAGGGTAAAAGATGCTTAAGAAACGCCTGCAGATAAGCTCATACACCTTTCTGCTCAAAGGCTTTAAGCTGTTTAAGGCCCCAAAGCCCTGACCTGTAGGGATAATGGCATAGTGATCCGTTATCTGCTTATCATTAACATATTTTGTCTTTTCAAGTCCTAAAAACGACTTTCCGTTTAATACTTCTTCCGCAAACTCCTTCATAGGTGGAAAATTCTTAAGACCCGATATATTCTTGTCAATTTCTTTCGCTACAGCTGTAGAAAGCACTCTCGCGTCAGTTCTTGGGTACGTAACAAGCTTTTTCTCGTAAAGCTCCTGCGTAACAGTCAGAGTCTCATCAGGGCTTATCTTAAAAAGCTTACTGCATTCATTCTGCAGCTCTGCTAAGTTAAAGAGTAACGGAGGATTCTTTGTTTCTTTCTTTTTCTCGCAGCTTACGACCTTGCCTGTAAGCTCTTCAGGGCACCCAAGCGTATATGCGGATATCGGCACATTATTGGCTGTCTGGGCATTGTAACCGGCCTCGTCACCAAAAGGAACCGTTACAGCCTGGTTTCCCTTACCGAAAACGGTTGCAAACTGCAATTTATCCTCTTCCGTCTTAAGAGCGCCCGCTATCAGTTTCTTTGCGGTATCCAGCTCCTTAAAGCCGTTTTCCTTGTACATAAAGGGCGTATTATAGTACTTAGAGCCCTCAACTGCCCTGAACTCGCAGTTAAGCTTAACGCTTGACCCCTCCGGCAACAGTGCATCAGCTATAACCCTGTAAAAAGGAGTCTTGTTGAAAGCCCTGATCTCTCTTTCGCGCCTTACGACCATACCGAGCACACAGGTCATAACCCTGCCTACTGATATGGCACCGGCCTTTTCTTCGTTTAAGAATTTACGCACATTATAACCGTACTTTAAAGTGAGCACTCTGGAGAAATTAATACCCATAAGGTAGTCCTCTTTGGCTCTTAAGTATGCGGCATCTGAAAGGTTATTATACTCAGAAAGAGGCTTAGCCTCACGTATACCACGCATAACCTCTTCTTCCGTCTGAGAGTCTATCCACACTCGGCGCTTGTCCTTTGTGGCAGGCACTCCGGCCATTGAGTCAACCAGCCTGTAGATATACTCTCCCTCACGTCCTGAGTCGGTACAGACATATATTCTTTCAACATCCGCCCTGTTAAGCAGGCCTTTTACAATATTAAACTGCTTTTTGACATTATCAATAACCTCATATTTAAAGGTTTCGGGAATGAAAGGGATTGTATCAAGACTCCACTTCTTAAGCGCTGCGTCATAGACCTCGGGGTAACTCATGGTGACAAGATGTCCGACACACCACGTGACCACGCAGTCGGCCGACTCCATGAAGCCGTCCCCCTTTTTAAAAGACTGTTTGGAATTATGTGAAATGGCGTCGGCAAACTGCTGCGCCACACTGGGTTTTTCTGCAATAAATAAGGACTTACCCATGTTAAAGCTGTTTCCTTTCCAACAAGATAAACAAAGGATACCACGAAAACCGCTTTTTGTAAAGTGAAATGAAAAACCCTATTATTCTCAATAATGGACAAAAAAAGTTGCACAAATAACCAGAGTGATTTTTGTGCAACTTAATCATCATATTTCTATATATGATATAATTACCTATCCGTCATGGATCATTTCTTGTTCTTCTCAGCTTCAGCCATCTTCATAGCCCTAACCTTTAATGAAAGGCCGAACAGGTTGATGAAGCCCTCTGCGTCATGGTGGTCATATAACTCACCGGTTGTAAATGATGCAAGTGACTCGCTGTAAAGTGAATAAGGTGATGTGGTGCCCTGCTTGATGATGTTACCTTTGTAAAGCTTCATCTTAACTTCACCGGTAACATACTGCTGGGTGCTCTCAACAAATGCCTGGAGTGCCTCGCGTAAAGGTGTAAACCACTTGCCCTCGTATACTACATCAGCAAACTTGTTGCCGATTTCTTTCTTAACTGTCATGGTTGCTCTGTCAAGAATAAGCTCTTCAAGCTGCTCATGAGCTGCCATAAGGATTGTTCCGCCGGGTGTCTCGTAAACGCCACGTGACTTCATGCCTACTACACGGTTCTCAACGATATCAACAATACCGATACCGTGCTTTCCGCCAAGCTTATTTAATTTCTTGATGATCTCTGTAGCGCTTAACTTCTCGCCGTTAAGGCTTGTAGGGATACCCTTTTCAAAGGTCATGCTGATGATCTCGCCCTCTTCGGGTGCTTTCTCAGGAGAAACACCAAGCACAAGCAGATGATCGTAGTTAGGTGCGTTTGCGGGATCCTCAAGCTCTAAGCCCTCATGGCTGATATGCCAGAGGTTTCTGTCACGGCTGTAGCTGTTGTCTGCTGAGAAAGGCAGGTCAATGCCATGCTTCTTGCAGTACTCAATCTCTTCCTCACGTGAGCTCATGCCCCACTTGTCTGTCATTCTCCAGGGAGCAATAATCTTGATATCGGGAGCAAGTGCCTTGATACCAAGCTCGAAACGTACCTGATCGTTACCCTTACCGGTAGCGCCATGGCAGATAGCTGTTGCGCCCTCCTTGCGGGCGATCTCAACAAGCTTCTTAGCGATAAGAGGCCTTGCCATTGATGTACCAAGTAAGTACTTATGCTCATAAACTGCGCCTGCCTTTACACAGGGCATGATATAATCGACTACAAATTCTTCTGTAAGATGCTCGATATAAAGCTTTTCAGCTCCAGAAAGCTTTGCTCTCTCCTCTAAGCCGTCAAGCTCGCTCTCCTGTCCTACATCGATACAGCAGCAAACTACATCGTAGTCAAAATTCTCCTTAAGCCACGGAATGATAGCTGTTGTATCAAGTCCGCCCGAGTAAGCTAAAATTACTTTCTCTTTCATGTTACCTGTTCTCCTTTACTTATTCATTTATATTTTATAAATATACATTGTAACCGCTTGTTAAGGATAAAAAACCTCCGCTCTGCTACGGTTTTTCTTTGATTTTACCGCGCCAGGCGTCGCGCGGACTGACTGCATGCATTACTTTGTAATACATGCATATCAATATACACCCTTAAAATCCATTTGTCAAGTGTATTTTTATACATTTTTTTGTAATTTTATACAAATTTTTATAACTGTCCCATGCCTAAACACCTCATCAGTCAGATACAATCACCTTTATTTACAACATCGCGCCCTTCCCCTGCGTAAAAAGATCCCGCGGCATCAGTATCTGCTCACTGTCATAGCTTTTATACAGTTTAATTGACATAAACCCGAGTACTCCCACTATGACCATTGTATAAATAAGCATTATGATGGTTTCCATAGCCCCGCCGGTATATGATCCATAATTTCTTAACGAGCCGGGTACGGTACATAAGCCTCGTATGATCACTGCTATCCAGAAATAAACCTTTGCTTCGCGCTTTACTCCGTAAAATACCATCATCGCTAAGAATATGTGCATTGCAAAGTATATAACTCTCTCAAGTCCCATCAAAAGGACATCGCCGATACTCATGCCTGTAAGTACATCTATAACTTCCTGCAGGTCAAAGTTCTGAATGTCGGCCCACTCTGTCTTAAAGCCCTCTATGCCCAGCTCGTTTATGGCTGTGGAGCATGTGATATATACAAACAGTACCGGACCTGCTATAAGAAATGCGTCAAGGCCTGCATGTCCGAGTGCATACATTATCGAGGTACGCTTATCGTCATGCGAACCAAGGATTTTCTTAAATACAACAAAGATGCCTAGTTCCTCTAAAATACCTGTAACCACTGCAAAGTAAAGTGAATAAACTATCACATTGCTGTTTATAAGATCCGCTGTGGGCCGCCCCTTATTTACAAAGATTATATTTACAAATGCGGTACATACCACTGCAAATGTAAAATATGCAAGCATGCCTAAAAGGAATGGCGAAAATTTTACCTTAGTCTTGATCTTCAGCAGCACAGCAACCATGATCGGTACTGTGACCAGTGCCACAAGTATTGCATAAAATGAAATAACAACCGAATTACTAACCATTTTTACTCCTCCTGCTCTCCCATAAATACTATGGCACACATGGGCGAGCCTGTATGAGCTCCTATAACCGGACCGATCTTCTGGATGATACATTCCTTTATTTTTCCGGTCTCAAGCATGAGTACCTTTAATTCTTCGGCAAGTTCATGACAGCCTGCATGGGCAACCATTACTCTGTGCATTATATCCTTATGAGCATACTTAATAAACTTTTCCCTAAGCTCCCTTAACGCCTTTTTCATACCTCTTACTTTCTCGGAAACCTTTAGTTTTCCTTCGCTGTCGGTAGTAAGTATCGGGTGGACGTTTAATATTGCACCAAGCTTTGCCTCTACGGCATTTATCCTGCCGCCCCTCTTTAACTGCTCAAGGTTTCCTACAACAAACCAGTGGCAGACCTGCCTTTTTATTTTTTCGGCATAACTGACAAGCTCTTCGAATGATGCGCCGGTGTCCCTTTTTGCGCATATTTCCTGTAAGTAATAGCCCTCACCCACCGAAGCACATAGGGTATCCACGACCCTGATCGTTATATCAGGATTTTTTTCCATTATCTCCCTTGCTCCGACAAAAGCAGAATTAAAATTCCCGCTTAAGCCTGATGAAAAGCACAGATACAGGATCTTTTTATAACCTTCTTGGATCAGAGCCTTATAAAAATCCGTAAAAACGGTTGGCGGATTCTGTGAAGTTGATATTGGGATACCTGCATTTACCTGCTCGTAAAACTTATCGTGATCGATCGTCTCAACTGCAGGATTATAATAGTATTCTTTCCCATCCATGATATAGATCATGGGAATAATCCTTACATTTAGCGCGTCGAGTATTTCCTTATCCAGATCAACCGTGGCATCGGAAATAACTATATAGTCTTCATTATTCATTTTTATCACTCTCTTTTAAGTCCTTTTTATGTAAACCCACCGGTTATGGGTTTTATGCTATCATAATCACTGATATATGATATTCTGATGCTTTGGCAGCATGCTGCCTGTCATCCTTTTCTTTCTCTTTTTATAGAGGTATATTGCCATGGTTATGCAAGAGCCTATTATCACGGTACCTGCAATCACCACCAGGCAGAGCATGAAAAACTCCTCGGGAAGTATCTTTATTACAGGATCGAGATCCGAGTCAAACATCCAGTCATCATTATTAAACGCGATCTTATGGAAAAGTATGAATAATCCGTCAAAATCTATGATAGTTATAAAAACAAGTATCATGGGTATGACTACCGATACTATCGAACAGACCTTTAAGTGTCTTATCTCTTTTTCCCTGTGTCTCGAAACAAAGCCTGATATAACAAAGATCGTTGAAATAAATCCTGTTACATAAAAAATGTTAAACAGTACCTTGCACTCCGCAAAATGCGAAAGACCGGATACCGATGACCTTAAAGTCGGGAAGATCAGCTCTCCGAAATAAAACGGACAGCAGTAATCTATAAGGGTATCGTAATTAAGTATTATCTCACTCCTTGTGATACCACTGCTTTTTTCTATATCAAACCAGTCTATACAGGCGTAATACAACGGCCGGAAATTGACCGCTATAGCCAGTCCCAGCCCCACTAATGCCAGGAAGTAGAATACACCTAGGAGGATGTCCGTCCACCTGAAGGTGTCTGTATCGTATATGCTGCTCATATATGTAATGCTCTCATTCTTTTTTATTTTTCACAACCATTTAAACCGGCAGTAATACTCCATTCCGCTTTGCGGAACGGAGCCGTGTCGTAAGGGTTCCTCCCTGCGACGTATTAGGCCCGGATATCAAAATTATATTTAAATTCCGGTACCTTCTCTCCGCCGCCCGAAAGAGCCTCAACTATGTTGCTGGTCTCGGTTTCCCTGACACTGAACTCGGATGTTAAATGGTAGTTCTTAGCGGTAAGCGCTGCCTCAAGCTCGCCGAAGCTACTCTCAAGCAGCTCTTTTGCATCATCATTGTCACAGTAAAAACGCAGCTTTAAAAAGCCTGACTTTAACTCCATATGTATATCTGTGGGCCCCAGATTTTTCATATCAAGATGTAATAGCACACTCTGTGAATCACCGGGGTCGGTCTTCTTACGCCCGTTTTTAAATACATAAAGCTCCCCGCGGGTATTGCCCTCGGATAGCTTTAAGGGCAGCTGTATATAGGGAAATACATCATTCAACGTATCCATGAACTTTATGTTGTCCATAGGCTTAGAAAGCTTCTCTGCGAGGGAACCTTCCTTTTCAGCTATCTCTGACAGCTTGTTTAATGCCGAATATGTCTCCTTATAAAACTCATTTAGATCGTCAGCCGAAGTAATATCCGAAGGCTTAAGAGTAAACTTGTCTCCCAGAGCCTTACCAATCAGTTTCTGATATACAGGGAACCTGAAAAGCTCTTCGAGTCTCGCATTATCAGCCCCCAAGGCATTTTCATAAATATTCTTTAAAACCTCGGCTGCAGTCTGGTTGGCATCTATATTGTTCGCGCCTTCAAAGAGCCTGCCTGCCATGGTATTTAGTTCCTTAAGCTCATTTTCCGAAAGGAATGAACCTAAAGTACTCCCCTGATTATTATCGGTAAGGGACGCCATATCCGACTGCATTGAAAATTCGGTAGTTGTATTAAATGAAGTCCCGTCCTCATCGGAACCGAAACCGTTCATCCAGTTTGCACCGCTTCCCTCGGCCTCAGTACCAAGCTCGGCAATGATATTCTGGACAGGGTTGGTCTGCTGCATATTCAGGATCTCAGCCTCATTTGCAGCTTCTGCTATAGCTGTGCCTCCTGCTGCGTAAACAGCCTCCATACCGCCCTGACCGTTCGCCAGCATATTTACAACGCCCTGCGTCATATCGGCATTTGCATTCTGGGCAGCGTTCTGTACTGCGTTTTCCGCCAGATTCTGTGCCGCGGCATTATTCTGCTGTACCGCCGCATCCTCGGGCACACCGGTACCTGTAACCATCTCTAAGACACCAAGATTTACCATTACTGACCCTGAGTCAGCCTCCGATGCAAGATACTGCATAAGTGAATCCACCGCGTCAGCTATCTGCAGTGTCAGATTCTGCTCGTTATTTATATATGCCTGCAACTGTGCGGCCGTAAAATGATTAACCGGTATATTATTCTTGTTCATAAGGAGCAGTGTGGAAATATCAGCTTCCCTGTAAACATTTGCCTGAGTCATAACACGGTGGAGCGAATCCCTGTCGATGGACATCTGATTTTCCAGCATATTCCTGACGATCCCGGCATTTCTTTCGTTTACGGGCAATCCCGCATCAGATAAAGCTCTCTGGATTGTGGTATTGATCCCGCCGTTTATACCCGCATTTGAGTCAGGTGCCTCTAATACTGTCCCCTGCTGAACCTGTCTTGCGGCAGCACTCTCCGAGGCAGATTCCGTCTGAGCAACCTGCCCTTCCCTGCCGGTGATGTTCACCTGATTATTCGGTTCATTTAGGCTCACAGCATTAATCATCTAATAACCACCCGTCCAAAAATTTAAGTCTGGAATTAACCCATGTGATCAGATTATTTGCATTTTTTATTGCATTTTTTCCGTTTTTGCTTAAGTCAGCTTCGTATTTTTCAAGGATTCCCTTTTCTTCGTTCATGCATTTGGAAATCGGATCAGTTTCTTCGCCGTAGGAAACAGTTCTTAATTCCTGCCATCTTGCCTTAACTTTTTCAACAAACCAGTCCTGCTTCATAAGGATAATGTACCAGGGATTTGACCTTTCCTCGTAAACGGAAGCAAAAGCCTCTGTATTAAACAGGGCGGCATACAGACCGCTCGTAGATCCGCCGTATGCCCATTCAAAATCCCATGGACTGGTAAAGGTAAGTCTGTCATCAAAGCTGTCTTCGGAGAAATCGGCATACATGAAAAAGCTGCCTTCTCCGACATCAACGCTTTTTGTGATCTCATGCACTAGATACATATCGACAACGGACTCTAGGTTAAGGGCTCTGTCAATAACTATCTCGGCAGGATCCATCAGCTCTCCGTTCTCATCCTTCTGCTTTAAGATCTTTTTTCCTGCTTTTACAAGATTATAATTCTCATCAAAAACATAATATTTCTTTTGCTCACAGGCATAATAGACTATCTTAAAGACATTTGTCACATAATTCTTTATAAACTTTTTCTGTTCTTCGGAATATACATCGCTTTTTATGGAGTAGTAAGCACCCTTGATGGTCTTTTCAGTACCCTCTACATCCTTAATTTTGGCATTTTCATAATTAACCCTGAAGCATGGAGTCTCACCATAATTATCAATTTCCACAAGATATCCTATATCCGTGCCCGTATAACCTTCCTTAGGCTCGGAAATATTTATGCGGTGCTTATTTACCTGGTTCTGCTCGCAGAGCTCATATATGCCCTTAAACTTGCCGTTTAAATATACATGACAGAGTATGCCGTCGGAACAGTAATTATCCTCATGAAGTATTGTCCTGCCAAGTCTGAAAGCGATATCATTGGGTAACAGGCTCGCCTCAGCCTTGATCAGTACCCACTTTTTACATTTTGCCTCATCGTTCAGGCCAAACATATTTGTCTTGGTCTCAAACTTGATCTTGTAAGGCACCTGATTGGCACGGATCATCGCTACATTTCCGCCATACGCCGTGGAATTACCGCGCACCCTGATCCCTGCTCTGTCGCCAAATATCTTATATGCTTTTATGCTGTTTGCAGTATACACCGAGCAGCTTACATAATCATTCCTTGAAACTACCTCTGCTCCCCCGTCGGTATATATGAGTACGGTTGGGATGGTAGTCTCTGACTCTAACTTCTTCATATATTTCTTTATCTGTTTTTCAGTATAAACAGGACCTTCGGTACTTTTTGTCTCTGTCTGGCTTTTTGCTGTACTGCTGCTAGTGCCCTGTCCGTTTTTATCAGTTGAGGTAGAAGTTTCGGTTTTTTTCTCGTTCTGGTCGGGATCAGCCACTATCTGTATACTCCCCGCCTGAGGCTTGGCATTCACTTTAATCGCCGCATTGGTTTTATCTGCAGGCAGTAAAGCCACCAACAGGAACACCATAAACAACTCCAGTCCCATCAATATGCTTTTACTTTTAGTTAACATAGTATGAATATAGCCCTTTCTATTCCCTAAATTAATATCATAACACAAATTTCAGATTTAGTAAAGTTAAAAGTCTGTGACGAAATTATAAACATTTACATTCAGATATATTTAATAACATTAATAAAATGCATCTAGAAGCTTCATTTTTCCTTGAATTTTCTCTATATAAATGCTAATATGACAATGTGCCGGACATGCTAGATACATCTCGCGACAAGCCTGATCAGGATGTCCCACAAATCGGCTGCCTGATATACATCAGGAGCCATTAAGAATAACAGGAGGGAAATATGAAATTAAAGAAGCTTTGGGCGATGCTGCTTGTGATCTCACTGCTCATCCCCACAAAAACTGTAATTGCGGCTACAGATGAGCCCCAGGATGGAGAAATTGTCTACTGGCAGCAGGTAATCAACTCCGGTGACACCAGGATCATCTACAATCAGGTTACAAACGATGAGCTTTCCGATACTAATTCCACCGATACGGATGGTAAAAGAGAAAGTGGAAAGCCGGTTGAAAACGTAAACTACATAGTAGTTAATGATTATGATGAGATTACAAACTCTTACTACGATTTCAACAACTACGATGAAGTGACCAGTGCTTACTATGTGGCAACTCCCGAGCCTACCGCAACTCCTACGCCTTATCAGAACCCTACGGACAGCCCTGATCCTACCACAAGTCCTACACCTTATCAGAATCCTACAAGCAGTCCTGATCCTACGGTAAAGCCCACTCCTTATCAGAACCCTGTAAATCCTATACCTACAGTGGCCAGACCTGATCCTTCAGGAAATATCTATGTTACTCCTGAAGTTAAGACTCCTCAGCAGATAAGCTTTAATGTAGACCTTGAGGTTGGAAGACTCGCACATATCAAGCCCCAGCAGGCTATGAACCATTCAAAGTCCTCATCCAATACTTCAGTTATCAACGAGCCCAGACTTGCAACCGGTTCATTTGATGCCCAGTATGAGGCTCGTGCTAACAAGCCCGGTAATGCAACCCTTACTTTCTATAATTCAACAGAACAGTTTACTGAAAACTGGAATGTAAACGTTTACTGCCGTCCTCTTGATTTTGAGAAGACTGAATACGTTGTTGAGAAGAAAGCAGGCAAGCCCGGATATATCACTCTGTTCTTAAAGTATTTCGAATACGAGTATGAATATGCTTACAATTTTGAGTGGTTTTCTTCAGATAAGAATGTTGCTTACCTTGCAGGCGGTACATATACTACAACCTTCGCCCGTTTCTGTGTTATCAACCCCGGCGTTACAATAATTACCGTAAAGGATAAGTATGGTAACTCCTCACAGTGTGTGCTTATTGTAAAGGATGCCGATATTGCACAGGCAACTCCTACTCCTGAAATCACTGCTGCACCTACTCCTGAGCCCACAGCTACCCCTGCTCCTACAGCAACTCCTAAGCCTACTGCAACACCTAAGCCCACCAAGACTCCCACTGTTGCTCCTACCGCAGAACCCACGGCTACTCCTAAGCCTACCAAAGTACCTAAGGTAACGGCTACTCCTACTGCTACACCTACTCCCGAAGAGGAAGCAGGCGGATTAACCAAAGAGCAGCTAAATGCAATGGTCAAGGCTTCCAAGGTGGATCTTAAGGGCACAAAGAAATCAGGCAAGATAGTTCTTACTTGGCAGCCCGATGAGATGCTCGAGATGGTGCTTTCAGGCTATCAGATACAGGTTAAGGGGCCTAAGGATACCAAATTTAAAACCATTAAGACTATAAAGTATGGCACCACTCTTTCATTCAATTTTACAGATGGTACTAACAAAAAGAAATATCAGTTCCGTGTACGGTCCTTTACAAAGGATCACGATACGGGCAAGAAGACATATTCGAAGTGGTCGAATATAGTGACCGTTAAATTCAAAAAGTAATAGCGCAAAAGCATGCAGGGAGAGACATATAGAGCCTCTCCCTGCGTATTAAGGATTTTAAATTTTCTGCTTCTCTCTGTCAATTCGGAACTGCACGGCACTCTTCAAGTACTCTAAATATGCCTCATCCGAACACATAGCCTTTCCAGGCGAATCGCTTATTTTTGCTACAGGACGACCGTTAACATACTGAAGCTTAATAACTATGTTAAGAGCATCTTCGTTTGTGTCATTTGATACGAAGGTTCCAATACCGAATGATACCTTGGTTCTGTCCTTAAAATACTCATAAAGTGCCTGTGCCCTGTCAAAATCAAGGCTGTCACTGAAGAGGAGTACTTTTGTCTTAGGATCTACACCGTATTTCTTATAATGTGCTATTATCTTCTCTCCCCACTCATAAGGGTCCCCTGAGTCATGGCGCACGCCTGTGTAGTTGTTTACCATTGACCTGTCAAAGTCCATAAGGAAAAGATCTGTAGTTACTGTATCTGTAAGGGCTGTTCCGTTATCACCCTTGTACTCATCATACCAGTCCTGCATTGCATAATGGTTGGTATATGCAAGCGGTATGCTGTCTATTCCCTGATACATCTGTACAAATTCGTGAGCGAAGGTTCCGATAGGCTTTACTTTGTACTTCATTGCAAGATACACATTTGAAGTTCCCACACACTGCTTTGTTTCTGAGCAAAGGCGCCTTACTGCTTCATCCTCCCACTCTCTTGAGAGCCTTCTGCGGCATCCGAATTCCGCAAAGCTGAAGGTATATTTTCCGCTGTTAAAGTCCTTGATCTTCTGATCAAGTCTTTCCTCTGCTGCCCTTCTTAAGTTAATGTAATCATAGCTCATACGGAAATAAACTTCGTTTACTATCTCAAGCAGATAAATCTCAAACTGCATTGCTGAGAACAGAGGTCCATCCACCTTTAAGATAAGCTCGCCGTTATCCTTAAGCTCGGTATAAACATAGTCCCTGATAGGATGCCAGAGTCTTAAGAACTCTACGTAGTCCCTCTTTATGAAACGTATTGAACGCAGATAATCAAGCTCCTCCTTACTGAATGTCAGAGTGCACAGATAATCAATCTGCTCATTTATCTCGTCAAACATCTCGCGTGTGAATACTATATCCTCGTTACGACATTTAAACATATACTCACCGATCAAATCGGGATGCTTGTGGAACATAACCTGGTTCATGTTAAATTTGTAAAGATCCGTATCAAGTAATGATACGATAATCGGATTTAATCTCATCTTGTACTCCTTTTCACTTTTAACTTCGCAACACTATACTTATTGCCTACCACTACACCTCAGCCTTCCCCTCAAGGGGAAGCCTTAAGATATTAATATCATTAAAGCCCCTTCGCATCCTTTAGCGAAATACCATTTTTCCCTAGCGCTATCTCATGGTCAAGTCCTACGAACTTGCCGCCTTCCTGCCAAAGGACTTCCTTAACAAAGTTATACTTCTCTGTATCCCATGTAGTAAAATCATCAAGCAGCAGTCCGCCGGTGTCGCCTGAGTTGGCATTCAAGCACCAGAAGGTGTGGTTAAGATGATACTTCTTGATCAACTGCCTCATGTATGTCATCCATGTAAGGTTGGGTTCTCTCATGAAACCGCCCCACTCACCGATGAGCAGAGGAGCTATATTTTTCTCGTAGATGTAGAACCAGTTATCATGCCAGCAGTCCTTCATCAATGAATCATAAGTGTACTTACCCTCAAACCAAGGCTGCTCATAAACTGTAGGGCCATAATCATGAGGTGAATAAACCAGCTTATCCTGATACTTTCCAAGGTTGACAGGATAATCAGCTACACCTCGTAAATTTCCACCCCACCAGTTGAAGTAGTAATCTTTGTCGTTTTTAGAACTATAATCCGAATTCTTCTTAATGTCAACAGGGTAAATTTCAATACCCTCAACCATTATCAGAACATTAGGATTTTTAGCAAGCACCTTAGCCGCAGCAGTCTCTGCAACATATTTCCAGTTATTTGCTTTCTTTGAATCATTCCAGATGGCAGCACCGTCACCCTCAAAAGGCTTTCCGTGAGGCTCATTCTTTAAGTCAAACGCAATGATCGTATCATTATCCTTATAACGCTCAGCCATCCACTCCAATGCGTGATAATAATCATTAACCTTTACCTTATCGGTATACCAGAGATTAACGTTATGTCCCGAAGCATTTGTTTCGGCAGAGTGGATATCCGGCATAACCTTGATACCGTTCTCTTCAGCAAGAGCCAGGAAATAATCAAATATCTCAAGGCTGTTCATGCTGTTAAGCTCTGTGTTATATGCGTTGTTGTAATTTGCTCTCGGGTACTCACCCTTTGACCACTGGTTGATAAGTTCAGCAGAGATCGGCACTCTTATCAGGTTAAAGCCATGATCTGCAATAGCCTTTACTGTAGGTTTAAGCTGACTGTTCCAAAGACCGTCAAACGTATTTGTACCTGTGTTGTATCCAAACCAGTTAAGACCGGTGAGCCAAACCTTCTTGCCATCCTTGTCGAGGATATTCTTGCCGTCTGTATGCAGCCAGTCGTCACCCTTCTTACCCTTAGTATTTTCTTTTATCTCATTGATGAGGTCCTGGCCCTGCTTGTCGGAATCACTGTTTCCTGAACCACTGTTGTTTCCATTGCCATTTCCGCCATTGTTTCCGTTGCCACCGTTATTGTCATTCTTTAATCCTGGATCATTCTGATCAACCTTACCGCTGACAACGGTCATAGCCTTTCCGTTGAGCTTGGCGGCTTTAATATTCACCTTGCTTGCGGAAGTACCGAGGTTACATCCTATAACAATTGTCCCACCGGCATAAATATCGCCGTTGTAGCCTGCGTCAGTTACAGTAAGGAAGTTTTTATCCGGTGAAAAAGTACCATTCCAGCCGCTTACCGAAGCCAGACCCTCAACATCAAGTACCAGCTTCCAGCCATTTACAGCGCTGTCGGTATTATTTGTAATGCCGATCTGCACACCAAACATATTTGTGCTGCCATCAGCCCAGGAGTTATCAACTGTGTATGTCAGTACGTAACCGCCCTTGGTATCATTTCCACCCTTATCATCGGACTTATCGTCTGCCTTATCATCTTTACTGTCATTATCCGTTTTTTCAGTATTACCGGTATCATTTCCGACATCTGATGCATTATCGTCATCATCAATATTTCCGGTGTTATCTGTGTTATCATTATCTGTTATTTCATCATTATTATCAGATTTATCTGTGTTGTCAATTATATCTTCACCGGTGTTATCTGACTTACCTGAGTTATTAGTCTTATCCGAATTATCCGTCTTGTTTGTATTATCGTTATTCTCTACATCACCCTTATCTGACTTATCATTACCATCGGAGTTGTTATTATCAGACTTATTATCGTTATTATTCGATGAACTATTATTGAATGAAGATTCGTTATCCTCGACTGATGAATTGTTATCCTCAACAGAAGATTTATCTTCACTATCTATATTGGTACTATCAGAATTGTTACTAATATTGCCTGTCTGTGAATCTGCAGAGTTATCGGTTTTTCCATTCTGTGTATTCGCAGTATCAGCATTACCATTTTTTTCTGCTACTGTACCTACCTGCGTTTTATCTTTATCCTTCTTCCCCGAATTTCCGATAACAATACCTATGATAATCCCTATTGCAAGCACAGCTACCGCAGCCAAGGCAATCGCGATATACTTTCTCTTATTATCACTCTTGTTATCAATTTCTTTATTCTTTTTATCCATGATCTTGTATCCTCTCTTATCATGAAAATTTAACATAAATTATTACTTGCACAGGCGGAGTCCGGACTGGTGATGTATCCGTACGGACTCCGCCGTCAATATAAACTCACGCCTTCTTCACACTCTTACCGGTAGAAATCTTTTTAATCCACTTCCCGCTCCTGAGTCTTATCACGCACCAGATAGTCTTCGTTACCTGATCGATCTTAAGTGCAAAGTAAACCCAGAACACCTCAAGATGAAATACATGTCCTGCGAGATACCCCAACGGGATTGACAGAGCCCATAGAAAAATATTGTCAGCTATCATGAGCATCTTGGTATCGCCGCCGCCACGGAGCACACCCTTAGTCATGATACTGTTGGTTGCCTGGAAGATAATGATAAGACTTATAGCATTCATCAGGCTTCTGGCAATATCCTTAACCTCTTCGGTGGCGCCTGTATAACTGTTGATAATTGGATTACAGATGATCATAAGTATCCCGGCAGAAACAGCACCGAGAGCAAAACCAAGGCCTAAGAACAACCAGCCCTGCTCCTGAGTCTTCTCTTTTCCACCACTACCTAAGGTCTGACCGGTAACTATAGCACCAGCCTGGCAAACACCCTGTATCATAACGGTGCTCAACTGCTGAGTAGTAGCTGTGATTGAATTTGCGGCAGCAAACTGATCGCTCAGCTTACCAATAACGCTGGCTACAGTACTGTTACCTATAGCAAGGATACCGTCACTTATAAGTACAGGGATACATATCCTGAAATATTCCCCGATCAGATTTCTGGTCTTAAGCAGTAAGTCCTTAAGTTTATAGCCAATCTTTTTGTCTATGCACAGGAAATAAATCATGATGCAGGAAGCCTCAAAAATTCTGGCAATAAGGGTACCGAGAGCCGCGCCTGACTCTTCCATCCTCGGCGCACCGAAATGACCGAAGATAAAAGTATAGTTTGCACCCATATTGACGAAAAAAGCACCTATGGAAACAAACATCGGCAGCTTAACCTGTCCTACGCTTCTGAGCACGATAGTTGTAACCAACGAAACACCAAGGAAGAAATAGGTGGGGATCGAATACCGGAAATAATTGGCACCAAACTCCATAACTACCGGGTTATCGGTATATATAGACATGATAAACCTTGGAACCAGAGCAGTGACAATTGCAAAAACAGCTGCAAGCCCTATAGTCAGCCTCAGCATCAGGGTTACCGTCTGCTTTAAAGCATGTCCGGCTTCTTCCTTATTACCGTTCTCAGAGTTTTTCATACCCCAGTAACGTGAAACAAGTACGGATGCTCCCATACCGAGACCCATACAAAGAATATGGTATATACCTATAAATACGTTTGCCTGAGCAACCGCCGTGATCTTCTCATCCTGCAGCTGACCCACCATGATGTTGTCCAGCATATTTACGCCTGTTGTGATCAGGCTCTGGAAAGCTATCGGCAGTGCCAGCTTAAACACCCTCTTGTAAAACTCGGGATCTTTCTTATATAGTTTCATTTTTTCCTACTCTTTCATATATCTTCATAAAATACCAATTTATCATTGTAGCAAAATCTGTCCAAAAGGTCAACTACAAAAATTGCTCAAAAAAAAGCCCTGATTGTTATTGTCATAAGACAGGGAAGTATCGACAGCTTACAAAAAAGAGGCCTCCCGTAGGAAACCTCTCCATCTCTCGAACCAGGCCTGGGATAAGGTCTGGCATTATTCGTTATAAATAGTGACTGCTTTTTAAGGAGAAAAGTATTATAAATTGCTGTCTATACCTGATATTATGGCAACCATATCTTTAATCTCAGGTATGTCTTTTGTCTCTATTTCCAATAGTACGAAACGCATATTTAAAATATGAATATTTACTATTGACAAAGCGGTATTTTAATGCTACTATCGAAAACAGTAAACGACAGTAAAAAACAGTAAATGATTTTAGAAACAGTAAACGACAGTAAAAATTAATCAAAACAGTAAACGACAGTAAATTAAGGAGATTGATATGGCACAAACACTTAAAAACCCATACACCCTGAGTTTCGGCAAGTCACCCAAGCAGATTATTTCACGAAATTCAAGCATGAATGATATCATTGAGACTTTTAACGATGATAATCCTTCACAGCAAATCTATATGATTACAGGAGTAAGAGGCAGTGGCAAAACAGTGTATATGACAGAGTTATCTCAAAAAATCCAGGCCTCCGGTGACTGGATAACTGTTGAACTAAACCCTGAACTGGACCTGTTAGAGGGGCTGGCGGCTAAATTATCCGGAGAAACAGCACTTGCCCAAATGTTCAAAAGTGCTAAGATCAATTTATCTTTCTTTGGTTTTGGAGTAGAAATAGATGGCGTGGCTCCTATAAGGGATATAGAAACAGCTCTGGAAAAAATGCTTTTAACAATAAAAAAAAGCAAAAAGAAACTGCTTATTACAATTGATGAAGTTGCTAACACCGCCAATATGCGGGTATTCGCCGGTTCATTTCAGATTTTTATCAGAAAGAATCTTCCGATATTTTTAATAATGACAGGGCTATATGAAAATATAGATTTATTGCAGAATGAAAAAACACTGACTTTTCTATATAGAGCACCTAAGATAGAACTCAAACCATTAAATATCAGAACCATAGCAGAAAATTATAAAGAAGCCTTCAAAATAAACGATCAAACCGCTATGTATATGGCTAAACTAACAAAAGGATATTCATTTGCATTCCAAGTATTAGGTTACTTTACTTGGAGCAATAACGGAAATTACAAAGATGCCTTAGGTGACTTCAGACAATACCTGGAAGATTATGTATATG
This sequence comes from Lachnospiraceae bacterium, assembly GCA_017557525.1. Lineage (GTDB taxonomy): Bacteria > Bacillota > Clostridia > Lachnospirales > Lachnospiraceae > RUG11977. Next base: position 1,309 of record JAFYYN010000047.1, on the reverse strand, counting down.
AGAAAATCTGGTCCGGCTTATCAAAGGGCGACAAAAGGCTGGCTTACGGTATCGCCAGAGTTAAATCCGGAAAAGTTTCTGAAATTCGTAAAGAACTTAATATGGAAACTAACGAGTTCAATCCATACCGTAAACGCTTGGTAAAACGCGGTATAGTAAATGGCGAAGATCGTGGATATGTCAGTTTTACCTTACCGCTGTTTGAAGAATATGTATTGGATAACTATGACGAATAATAACAGGGGACGGTCCTGTGTCACCAAATTTCAGCTATACAATACCGTCCCCTGTCTCTAACTATGAGAATTTTAAATTATCCGGCATGGTTCAGATTACTGAAAAGTGCATCTATTACAGTGCCATACGGATTTTCTTTCTTTGCTTTTGCAAAAATTTCCTGATCACAGACATACGATTCTATGTCAGCCAGGTCTAACCAGCCGGAGAGTCCTGCATTTTCACCATCGTCTACTGCACACATTCCGTCTGTCATATATCTGATGTGGATCTTACTTTTTGCATCGGTTTTGTCTATCACGACATATCCGGGAGGCATATGGGTTTTAGGAGATGAAGCGTATGGTTCTGCGGAAACATTCAGATCAAGTTCCAGCTTGATGTATATTTCTCTGTATAAGTTTTCAGGATTATTGTTAAAAGTATCTTCCCAATACTTTATTAACCCTGTATTTGAAAAACTGTTAATGAACTCTCTCTCGTTTTCAAAGTTCACAGGCACATCAAAAATATCTCCAACAGTTTCAATATTACCATCCGCATCCATCCGCCAGGTTATATTATTTGAATACATCCTATAAGCTCCAAACTCACCCCGTACTAAAACACCTCCTTGACCGGTAAATGTCCCATCCCCGTTATATGAACCTATCATTTTTGCTTCAGGAACCGATATCGTTCCATAATGGTTTTTATAATTATAGGCATCATAAATAATCTGTATAAGACTTCCATTAAATGATTTAGGTTCACTTAACTTTCCATTCTTCCAAATATAGAAATTTTCGATATTCTGATGTTCAAAGAGAATTTGCTCTTTCACCCCTCTATTATATAGAACGAAGCAATGACGCTAAAGGTGACACATTTTTGGAAATTTTTTTAGATAAAAGTATAACTATTCATATTTCAGCCCAAATTTTAAAGAATCAAACAACCTTATCAGCCATCCGCTTCCCATTTCTATATTCATTCATCAAGATTATACAAATTCCCCTTTTGATAAAGATTTCCCTTCACATCTTCTTTCACCGGCTTTAAACTACCTTTATTAACCATATATGAAAGATTC
>JAFYYN010000046.1 GCA_017557525.1 Lachnospiraceae bacterium | reverse complement strand
GTTTAAATAAAAATGATTCCCACCCGGGAAGGATCTTCCTGGGTGGGCTATATGGCAGATATGAAAGTGCTGGTTTTTAACTGCCGAAAAGTGCTGGAAATAAACTGCCGAAAACTGCTGGATTTTACTTGCTTTTTACAGGAGGGCTTTGAGATGGATTTTAACGTGATTTTGTGGATTGTTATTATGGTACTCCTGCTGATAGTTGAGGCAATGACCATGAACCTTACCACTATATGGCTTGCGGTAGGAGCTCTTGCTTCTGTTTTCTTTACGCTTGCCGGGGCAGGAGGAGTAACGCAGTTTGCGGTATTTGTCATCGTTTCAGCGATAATGGTATTCGTTACAAGGCCTCTTGTTAAAAAATACGTGGCCGGGCGATACCAGAAGACAAATTCTGACAGCCTTGTTGGCAGATCTGCAAGGATTATCGAGCCGGTGAACAACAAGCTTGAGACCGGCACTGCATTTCTTGATGGCAAGGAGTGGACGGTCAGGAGCGTTTCGGATGACGATCTGTTCAACGAGGGCGATATAGTGGTTGTCAGAGAAATCGAAGGAGTCAAGTTGATTGTTGCAAAGGAAGGGACCGAAATCCCGAAGTTAGTACAATCGGTAATAGTATAGGAGGACACATATGGATACAGGAACAGTAATTGCTATACTCGTCGTAGTTTTCATACTACTTATGATCATTATCACGAACATCAGAGTTGTACCCCAGGCGCACGCATTCATCATTGAGCGTCTTGGAGCATACACAGGCACATGGGGCGTAGGTCTTCATGTAAAGGTACCTTTTATTGACAAGGTTGCAAAGAACGTGCTCTTAAAGGAGCAGGTAGCGGATTTCCCGCCGCAGCCGGTTATCACAAAGGATAACGTAACAATGAGCATCGATACGGTCGTTTTCTTCCAGATCACAGACCCTAAGCTCTTCGCATACGGTGTTGAAAATCCCATGATCGCTATCGAGAACCTTACAGCTACAACACTTCGTAACATCATCGGTGAGCTCGAGCTCGACCAGACGCTTACCAGCCGTGAGACCATCAACGCAAAGATGAGATCTTCACTTGACTTAGCAACTGACCCTTGGGGTATCAAGGTTAACCGTGTTGAATTAAAGAACATCATGCCTCCCGCAGCAATCCGCGACGCGATGGAGAAGCAGATGAAGGCAGAGCGTGAGAGACGTGAGGCCATCCTTAAGGCTGAGGGCGAGAAGAAGTCAACAGTCCTTGTTGCAGAAGGTAAGAAGGAAAGCGCGATACTCGAGGCTGAGGCTGAAAAGGCAGCAGCGATCCTCCGTGCAGAGGCTCAGAAGGAAGCCATGATCAAAGAGGCAGAAGGTCAGGCTGAGGCAATCCTTAAGGTTCAGCAGGCTAATGCAGAAGGTATCAAGCTTTTGAATGAATCAGCACCCACCGAGGCGATCCTTAGGATTAAGTCTCTTGAAGCCTTCCAGAAGGCAGCTGACGGCAAGGCAACCAAGATCATCATCCCTTCGGAAATCCAGGGAATCGCCGGGCTTGCGAAGTCTGTAACTGAGGTTATCAGCAAGGAGTAAAAACCATATATGCTACAATCAGTAATATGCTCAGCATAAAAATGAATACCCTATTTTAAGGCTTCTCCTTGAGGAGAATATATCGCAACACGAAGTGTTGTGACGTCCGTCTGGCGAAGACCTGTCTGCGAAGCAGACTGATGAGGTGTAAAATAGTTGTTAATAAATTTATACTTAATTCCAGTCCTTACGAAAACAGTATTTCGTAAGGACTATTTTTGTATTGATTTTTTCACCATTTAATTATATAATTATTTTGAGTTATTGTAAGTAAATCAGTTCATGAATCAGAAAGGGATCAGGGTACGGAGCATGGACCATCAGAATCTGGAAGGAGATGTTTTCAGGGCCTCACCATTGATGATTTTAATTACATACACGGTACTGGGTATCGCCCTTATCGCAGAGACAATACTTATGTCCTGGGAGCTTTGGGCAATACCTATTATTGCTGCGAGCATCGTCATCTGCTGGGGGCTGCACATCACGCAGTTCATGTCTCATAAGATAAGGCTCTACATATCCACCATCCTGATGATGGTTTGCTATTTCTTCTACGGTATACATATCACGAGCACGTATGATATGCCACTTCTCATGATGCTCATAATCATGATCTTTACGACCACCGGCGAAGTCTGGCTGGTCACCGCATGCCAGCTGACATATTATTTCACGCTTGCCTACGACATTATCGTGATGATCAAGACCGGCACCGAATGGGATTCGCTCCTTGTTTCAAGGACCATACTTCACATTGTCCTGATGTTCATGACCGGCTGGATCGCACGCCTTATTATCAAGAAATGGGACACTGTTTTCCATAAATCCGATGTAAAGATCAAGGAACTTAACGAGAGCACCGCGAGAATGAATGCCTTCATGGCGAACCTTTCGCACGAGCTCCGTACTCCTATTAACGCCATCATCGGTATTACCAATGTAATGGTCGAAAAGGAGGACAGCCCCGAGCTTCGCACAGATATGCACGAGGTTATAATTGCCGGCCGCAGGATGGCGGAGCAGGTTGGTGATATCCTTGATTATTCCGAGATAGAGATGAACCAGCTCGTGGTGAACAAGGGCAGTTACATGATAGCTTCGATCCTGAATGACCTTGTGGTTGAACTGCGCCCCATAATTCCCGACAATCTCGAACTTGTAATAGATGTTGATGCTGAAGTGCCCGCAGTCCTTAACGGCGATGCGGGAAAGCTTCATAAGATCCTTTACCATCTGATAAGCAACGGTCTTAAATATACAAAAGAGGGCGGCGTTTCTGTGCGCATTACCTCAGTTAAGCAGCAGTATGGCATAAACCTGTGCATTGATGTTTCGGATACCGGTATCGGAATGTCGAAGGACGAGCTTGACAGGCTCTATAGCAGGTTCTATCAGGCTGAATCCGGCAGGATAGTAAGGTCCGGCGGTCTCGGTATTTCGATGGTGATAGTTTCGGGCTTCGTAAGGTCTCTGGGCGGTTTCATAACCATCGACAGTGTGCCTGAAAAAGGTACCGTTGTGCGCATCAGTATTCCTCAGGAGGTTGAGGATGACGGAAGATGCATGTCCATAAACAATCACGAGGTCATAAATCTTGCGGGCTTCTTAAATATCGGCAAGTTCCGCGATCCCAATGTGCGTGAGTACTATAACAGCATGATCCTTAACCTGGTGCGCGGTCTTCGTACTTCGATGCACCGTGTTGACAACATTGCGGATTTGAAGAAACTTCTTCAGAAGGTCAGGATCACGCATCTTTTCGTTGCCGATGAGGAATATGAGAAGAATTGTGGATACATTGAGTCGCTTACTTCTGATATCAAGGTTGTGGTTGTTGCAAAGGAGTCCTTCAAGCTGCCTAAGGGCGCGAAGGCTCACGTGCTTCTTAAGCCTTTCTACTGCATCCCTATTGCCAGCATTCTTAATTCTGATCATACCGGTAAGGATGAGGCTAAGCGCATGTACTGCAAGGATGTTAAGGCACTTGTTGTTGATGATGAGCCGATGAACCTTAACGTTGCAAAGGGAATCTTCAAGCGGTACGGCATGGTGGTTTCTACTGCTGATTCCGGTGCAGAGGCCGTCAAGATGTGCAAGGAGCAGAGCTTTGACATTGTATTCATGGATCACATGATGCCAGGTATGGACGGCGTTGAGACCATGAAACGTATAAGATATGATGCAGGCAAGAAGCACAAGGATTTCCCTATCGTTGCTCTTACCGCAAATGCCTTGAGTACTGCTCGTGAAATGTTCATAGCCGAGGGCTTCGATGGTTTCATCAGCAAGCCTATAGAACTGGCTGAACTTGAGAGAGTGCTCAAGCATGTGCTTTCAAAGTCGCTGATCACTTATATCGATGAGAATCCACACAATGGTAGCAAGACGGGATCAACGAATCCGGAAACTAATAATATATCTGGATCTGCAGATTTAACAAAGGGTAAACTTGGGAATATTGAGCATGGTGCAGATAAATCAAATAGTTATGCAAATAACTCAAAATACGATAAAGATGCTGCATGGATTGCTGATCGAGATACGTTAAGCGATACTGATAATGTAGAAATCGAAGGCTTGGAAGATGGTGTCTCCTTAGCTCCGCTTGCAGATTACGGTATCGATATAAACCTTGGCATTAAATACTGCCAGAGCGGCGACATTTACCTGTCACTCCTTGAGCAGTATGCTAATGAATATGACGAGAAACTTGCAAAGATAGAGGACTTCTACAAGAAGAAGGATATCGATAATTACATCATAATGGTTCATGCATTAAAGAGTACGTCTCTTATGATAGGTGACAAATCCCTTTCCGAAGAAGCCAAGTCACTTGAGATGGCAGGAAAGAACAAGGACCTTGAGTTTATCGAGAAAAACCATAGGGCGATAATGGACCATTATATAAGGACTTCCGAGGGTATAATCAAAGTTTTGAAGCTTCGCGACGAAAATGAGGATGAATTTGAAGTCCTTGAATTCCCACCTGAAGGAGAATCCTAAGCTTTTATCTAAGCAACTATGCCTGACACCTCATCCGTCGCCTACGGCGACACCTTCCCCTCGAGGGGAAGGCATTAGTGCCCCAAGGCTTCCCCTTGAGGAGAATATATCGGGCCCCGAAGGGGGTCGATGCCACTCTGGCGAAGAGCTGTCTGCGAAGCAGACTGATGAGGTGTAAAAGTTCAATTAAGAAAGATTCACAGGTACGGACTATGAAAATAAAAGACATAATCTCCGGAATTAAAGATGAAAACAAAGACCCGCAGGAACGTATGTTTATCCTGGTGGTCTTAGTTGGCATGGCCGCCCTGGCGATAATCTTTGTGGTAGGCTTTTTCGTTGGCGAGAGCCTGCAGGACATGTTGACGCTGGGAATAGCGATTCCTGTATTCTTTGTGATCTTTCTGATGGCGTTTAAACTTGACAAGGTACAGCTCTTCGCCAAAATATCGGGGGCAATCCTTATACTGGTAGTCATGCCAATCACGTTTTTTACAAGCGGCGGAATATACGGCGGAACACCCCTGTGGTTCATATTTATAGCGCTTTTCGTGAGCCTTATCATCTCCGGAGCAATGAGATGGGTGCTCCTCGGATTAATGATGATCGTGACCGGAGTATGTTATTTTATCCAGTACCAATATCCGGAAATGATCACCGCGCATACCGAAGAAATGGCATTCCAGGACTCGCTAGTCTCCGTGATAGTCGTATGTTTCCTGGTATGTATCCTGGTAAGATTCCAGATACTGATCCTGAAAGACGCATACAGGCGCGCGGATGCACAGCGTAAGGAAATCGATGAGCTGAACAAATCCCAGAACAAGTTCTTCTCGAGCATGAGCCATGAGATAAGGACGCCCATCAATACCATCATTGGCTTAAACGAGATGATACTGCGTGAGGATATTTCCGACGAAGTTGCACAGGATGCGAACAACGTGCGTTCAGCCAGCAAGATCCTGCTGCATCTGATAAATGACATACTTGATATGTCGAAGTTCGAATCCGGCAAGATGGAGCTCACTCCTACGAAATACGATATGGGAAAGATGATCTCCGAGATAGTCGGCATGTTCTGGATGCGAGTGAAGGAGAAAGGACTTGAATTCCATGTGGATGTTGACCCCGAGCTTCCGCTCGAATTCTTCGGAGACGAGGTAAGAATAGAGCAGATTCTTATAAACATCCTGAACAATGCGATAAAATATACCACTGAGGGCTCAATCACCCTTTCAATCCAGTACAGACGTCTCGATGAGAAGCGCTGCCAGATAATATTCAGCGTAACCGATACGGGCATGGGTATCAAGAAGGAGAGTATGCCGTACCTGTTCACAGCGTTTAAGAGAATTGACGAGACCGAAAACAGGCATATCGAGGGTACCGGTCTTGGGCTTTCAATCGTTAAGCAGTTAGTTGAGCTCATGAACGGAAATATAACCGTAAACAGCGTTTACACAAAGGGTTCCACGTTCATCATAACGATCCCTCAGGAAATTGCGGGTGACGCAAAGATCAGGATCGGCAAGTTCGATCTTGAGAAAAACAAGGAACACACTAAGAAGCATGATTATCATGCAAGGTTTGAGGCCCCCGAGGCTAAGATACTTGCGGTTGACGATAACGCTTCGAATCTCATGGTATTCAGCAAGCTGCTCCGTGAAACCGGCATGCAGATAGATATTGCCCAGAGTGGAAAGCTGGCGCTGGAGAAGACTCTTACCACCGAATACCAGATAATATTTCTTGACCACCTGATGCCGGAAATGGACGGCATAGAGTGTCTCCACGAGATCAGGAACCAGGTTGGCGGCATGAACCGCGATACGAAGATGGTTGTCCTTACCGCCAATGCCGACAGTGAAAGCAGGGCGCTTTACGTTCGTGAAGGTTTTGACGGATATCTTGTTAAGCCCACCGGCGGCGAGATACTTGAAAAGGAATGTATGAGGCTTCTTCCTAAGGATATGGTCCATGCGATCTACACCGATGACAGCATTGTTGAAGAGAGTATGTCCTGGCTAAAGGAGCACGAGAGAAAGGAAGAGGTGCTTATCTCCACGGACTCCGTTGCCGATATTTCAAAGGATCTGATCGATAAGTACAATATCTCGATAATAAGGCACAAGCTAATAACCGCTGAAGGCGTGTTTACCGATGGCAAGGAGATCGAATCCCAGGGTCTTATCTCATATATGACAAAAGAAGGTAAGGGCGCGAAAAATAAAGCTCCTTCGACGGAAGATTTTGAAAATTACTATGCAGGGCTGCTTACCAAGGCCAATAACATAATTCATATCTCGATTTCAGGCAAGGTAAACGACAGTGCGTATGCTGCCGCAGCAGAGGCCGCCAAGGCGTTTGACAACGTTACGGTAATCGATTCCGGTCACCTTTCAAGCGGCCAGGGCCTTATGGTACTTGAAGCTTGCAAGATGGCCAGGGAAGGTATGGACGCCAAGTCAATTAAGGCGGCGATAGAGGGCATGAAGAACAGGTTCTCCACGAGCTTTGTGGTGCGCGACCTCGAATATCTGTCGAAAGCAGGCCAGGTGGATAACAGTATCCTTGCATTTACCAAGGCACTGATGATGCATCCGGTTCTTCGGATGAAGAGAGGAAAAATTTCCGTTGGCAAGGTTTATTTCGGTTCACAGGAAGAATCCTGGAAGAAATACATTGCCTCCGAGCTCCGCTTTACCCAGAATATCGATAAGAGCCTGCTGTTCGTTACCTATGTTGGAATGAGCCAGGCGGACCTTGATATCGTTAAGGAAGAGATAGAGAAGCGTGCGCAGTTCGACAGGATCATATTCCACAAGGCTTCCCCTGTCATCGCACTTAACTGCGGCCCCGGAACTTTTGGGTTGTTATATAAAAAAATGTAAAAGGAAATTAATATGGCAAATTGGATTGTAGTAGTAGATGACGATATGACCAACCTTAAGGTTGCAGGTCATATACTTAGCAAGAATAACAAGAGAGTCACCGCGCTCAAATCGGGCGAGGCACTCTTAAGTTTCATACGTGACAACAGCCCGGACCTGATACTTCTTGATATCAGAATGCCCGGGATGGACGGTTTTGAGACATTCCGCAGGTTACGTACTTTAGAGAAAGAACTGGGTCTTGATGAGATCCCGGTAGTATTTTTGACTGCAGACGAGGAAACATCGACGGAGAGTCGTGGCTTTGAGGCTGGAGTATCTGATTATATCAGGAAACCCTTCGAGCCCGAGATACTGGTTAAACGTATCAACAACATCCTTGAAAAGCAGGAGAAACTGCATCATTTCCAGGATGAGGCAACCCGCGACAAGCTGACCGGTTTCCTTAATAAATCCGCGACAAATGAAAAGCTGAGGATTGAATGCAAGAGAGCGGAAGGCTATCTTCTTATGATAGACCTTGATTCCTTCAAGCTTGTAAACGACATCTACGGCCATGACATGGGCGACAAGGTGCTCATTTCCTTTGCGGAGATATTAAAGAACAACCTTCCCGAGAGCAGCGTAATGGGCAGGATCGGCGGAGACGAATTCGTTGCTTATATAACCGAGTATTCCTCAGAGAATGATATTGCCGTATTATGCGAGAATGCCAACAGGCAGCTTGTGGATAAAGCAAAGGAATTGATGGGCGATGATATGGATATCCCGCTCGGAGTTTCCATGGGTGCCATTTATGTCTGTGGTCCCGAGGCAGATTATACCGATGCGCTTTCTTTGGCGGACAAGGCTTTATACAATGTAAAGCAGAAGGATAAGCACGGGTTTGCACTTTATAAGGATGATTTCACCAGCGACGCTACAGGTGCCAATACTACGGGCCTTAAGGCTCTTTCGATGATCCTTTCCGAACGAAACATCCCGGATTCGGCGCTGTCCCTTGAAAAGGAAGCATTTATCAATGTTTACCGTTTCATCATGAGATATCTAAAGCGTTACAATCGTAATGCCTGTAAGCTTCTGTTCACGGTTTCGACTGTGGGTGAAGAGAACAAGGAATTCTATGATATCTGCGATAAATTCTTTGAGCATGTAAAGGAATCTTTGAGAAAGAGCGACCTTGTAATGCGCTACAGGAAGAACCAGATTTTCGTATTCCTTACCGATATCAAGGAATTCGCAATCTCGCAGGTTATCGGCAGCATAAAGGGCACATGGCATAAGGAGCACGGGGATATTGTTAATGTGACATTTGAGGTTGAGGGAATTGAGCCCGAGCCGCTGACAAATCCCAATAATGAGACTCTTTGGATAGCTGTGGTTGACGACGATCCGCTAAATTTAAAGATTGCTGAGAAGATTCTTTCCAAGAATAACATGCGCGTCTCCCTGCTTAATTCCGGTAAGGAGCTTTTATCATTCGTTAAAGGGAACAAACCTGATCTGATACTCCTTGATGTCAAGATGTCAGAGATGGACGGCTTTGAGACAATGGCAAAACTTCGCGCTGAGGATTCGGATATATCCGATATACCGGTTATCTTCCTTACCGCGAATGATGACGAGTCCTTTGAGGCAAGGGGATTGAGCCTTGGCGCCATGGACTTTATAAAGAAACCGTTCATACCCGAGGTGCTTGTTTTAAGGGTAAGGCATATCGTGGAACTGATAAGGCTCCAGAGGACGCTTTATCTTGAGGTTGAAAAGAAGACCAAGGAGAATGAAAACCTCTTCATCCATGTCGTAGAATCTCTTGCACAGTCGATAGATGCGAAGGACAGCTACACGAACGGTCATTCAAGCCGTGTTGCTGAATACGCGAGAGAAATCGCAAAACGTGCAGGTTATTCTTCAAAGCAGCAAAGCGATATCTTTATCATGGGCCTTCTGCATGATGTTGGAAAGATCGGCGTACCGGATACGGTCATAAACAAGCCTGCACACCTTACCGATGATGAATTTAATCTGATAAAGAAGCATCCGGGCATTGGCGCCCACATCCTAAGCAATATAAAGGAAATGCCGGAGCTTTCTTCGGGTGCACGCTGGCACCACGAAAGATACGGCGGTGGCGGATATCCTGACGGCTTAAAGGGCGAGGAGATACCCGAGGAGGCTAGGATCATCGCCGTTGCGGATGCATATGACGCCATGACCAGTAACCGAAGCTACCGTACCTACCTTCCCCAGGACAAGGTCCGTTCCGAACTCGAAAATGGCCGCGGCCAGCAGTTCGATCCCCGCTTCGCTGACATAATGCTCAAGATGATGGACGAGGACCCTGACTACAATATGAGGGAGAAGTAAAATGGAAAAGATTTTAGTTATTGACTTCGGCGGTCAGTACAACCAGCTTGTTGCACGCCGGGTCAGAGAATGTAATGTCTACTGCGAAATATATTCCTACAAGACTCCGCTTGATAAGATCAAGTCGATGGAGCCCAAGGGAATAATCCTCACAGGCGGCCCTTCAAGCTGCTACGAGGAAAATGCGGCAACCTGTTCCAAAGAATTATTTGAGCTTGGAGTGCCCGTACTCGGACTTTGTTACGGAGCTCAGCTAATGAGCCATATCCTAGGCGGCAAGGTTGAACGCGCATCCTCAAGGGAATATGGCAAGACAGAGGTAGACGTAGACATTAATTCTGCACTGTTTAAAGGTGTCATGGCACATACGGTCTGTTGGATGAGCCACTTTGATTATATATCAAAACTGGCACCGGGCTTTATATCAGTAGCTCATACCACAAATACCCCTGTAGCAGCTATGGAATGCACCGAGAAAAAACTGTACGGCATCCAATTCCATCCCGAGGTTCTCCATACACCCGAAGGCAGCAAGATGCTTTATAACTTTGTAAGAAATATCTGTGGTTGCTCAGGCTCATGGAGAATGGATTCCTTCGTTGAAAACAGCATTAAGGAGATCCGTGAGAAAGTGGGCGATGGGCGTGTATTACTTGCACTTTCAGGTGGCGTTGATTCATCGGTTGCAGCAGGTATTCTTTCAAAGGCTATCGGAAAACAGCTTACCTGCGTATTCGTTGATCATGGTCTGCTTCGTAAAAACGAGGGAGACGAGGTAGAAAAGGTTTTCGGACCCGAAGGAAATTTCGACCTTAATTTCATAAGGGTAAATGCCCAGAAACGTTATTATGACAAGCTTGCAGGCGTATCTGAGCCTGAGAGAAAGCGAAAGATAATAGGCGAAGAGTTTATAAATATTTTTGAAGAAGAAGCAAAGAAGATTGGTGCGGTTGATTTCTTAGCACAGGGCACCATTTATCCGGATGTTGTAGAAAGTGGCTTGGGCGGCGAATCGGCAGTTATCAAGTCCCATCACAATGTTGGCGGATTACCGGATCATGTGGATTTTAAAGAAATAATCGAGCCATTAAGAAACCTGTTTAAAGATGAGGTACGCCAAGCAGGTCTAGAGCTTGGGATTCCTGAAAAGCTTGTATTCCGTCAGCCGTTCCCCGGCCCGGGACTTGGAGTGCGTATAATAGGTGAAGTAACTGAGGACAAGGTTCGTATAGTACAGGATGCAGATGCCATCTACCGTGAAGAGGTTGACAGGACTGCATGGGAATACTATAAGAAACATGGTGACTGGCCAACCTGGAAGCCCGACCAGTATTTTGCAGCCCTTTCCAATATGAGATCCGTAGGCGTAATGGGAGATGAGAGAACCTATGACTATGCGATAGTTCTCCGTGCCGTCCGTACAGTTGATTTCATGACCGCCGAAGCAGCAAACATTCCGTGGGAGACATTACAGACTGTCATGAGCCGTATCGTCAACGAGGTCCGCGGAGTAAACCGCGTACTCTTCGACATCAGCTCGAAGCCCCCCGGAACCATTGAGCTTGAATAAAAAAATAAAAAAATAGTTGACAAATAAAATTAACATGATTATAATCATAAACAATTGAACAGAAGCAAACCGTTGAAGCGGAAGAAAAAGTATTTTATCGCCAGGAAAGCAGAGCTTTTTCAGCGAGTCCGGGACAGTGAGAGCCGGGTGGTATGAGGGATACGTGAAGGAAACTTCTTATATGGTCCGCTGAGGGCATGGGGAAATGTGAGATTTGTATTTGCAAAGAATCAGTCAAAATTATGGATTGTTTTTAAAGACAGTACATATCGAACTCAGTATCCGTGACGTGAGGCATACGTAAGTTGCCGGAGATATGTTGGTATCTTGCAAGAGCATGGCGAACCCATGAATCAAGGTGGCACCGCGGATAAAGATTATTCGTCCTTGACAGAAAGTTTTTCTGTCAAGGATTTTTTTATACATAAAGGTTTTCCCTTTAAAGGCTTCTCCTTGAGGAGAAGCTGTCAGCGAAGCTGACTGATGAGGTGTACACCACCAATAACATCTCATCCGCCCTTCGGGCACCTTCCCTTCGCCAGGGAGGGCATCAACATGCTACGCATGTCGATATATCCCCTCAAGGGGAAGGCAGATTGTTTATGCAAATATCATTATTATGAAAGGATAATATAAAATGGAAAATCAGGCAAACAACGGCCGTTTCGGCGAATTCGGAGGACAGTACATCCCCGAGACATTGATGAATGAAATACATAAGCTCGAGGCAGCTTACGAGCATTACAAAAATGATCCGGAGTTCGTAGCAGAACTGGACAAACTTAACCGTGAATACGCAGGTCGTCCTTCACTTCTTTATTATGCAGAGAAGATGACCAGGGACTTAGGCGGAGCAAAAATATATCTTAAGCGTGAAGATCTGAACCACACAGGATCCCACAAGATAAACAACGTACTTGGCCAGGTGCTTCTGGCAAAGAAGATGGGCAAGACCAGAGTAATAGCAGAGACCGGTGCCGGCCAGCATGGAGTTGCAACCGCCACCGCAGCCGCACTTATGGATATGGAATGCGAGATATTCATGGGCGAAGAGGACACCATCCGCCAGTCATTAAATGTATACAGGATGAATCTTTTGGGAGCAAAGGTTCACGCAGTAAAAACCGGCACAAAGGTACTTAAGGATGCCGTGAACGAAGCGATGCGTGAGTGGACCTCAAGAGTGGACGATACTCTCTATGTGCTCGGCTCAGTAATGGGTCCTCATCCCTTTCCTACAATAGTAAGGGACTTCCAGTCGGTTATCAGCAAGGAGAGCAGGGCGCAGATCCTTGAGAAAGAAGGAAAACTTCCCGATGTAGTAATAGCCTGTGTTGGCGGCGGAAGCAATGCGATAGGTTCCTTCTACGAGTACATAAAGGATGAAGGAGTAAAACTCATAGGCTGCGAGGCAGCAGGACTCGGAGTTGATAATCCTAAAAATGCAGCAACAATGGCAAACGGCTCGATGGGTATTTTTCATGGTATGAAATCTCTTTTCTGCCAGGATGAATACGGACAGATAGCTCCGGTATATTCCATCTCAGCAGGACTTGATTATCCCGGTATTGGACCCGAACATGCATATCTCGCATCAATCGGCAGGGCACAATATGTACCGATAACCGATGAAGAAGCAGTAAACGCCTTCGAATATCTTTCAAGAACAGAGGGCATCATTCCTGCAATAGAGAGTAGCCACGCAGTAGCACATGTGATGAAGATAGCGCCCGAGATGCCTAAGGACAGTATCATAATCTGTACCATCTCAGGCCGTGGCGACAAAGATGTAGCTGCCATCGCAAGATACCGTGGCGTAAATATCTCCGATTAATAGCCTTCCCCTTGAGGGGATATATCGACATGCGTAGCATGTTGATGCCCTCCCTGGCGAAGGGAAGGTGCCCGAAGGGCGGATGAGGTGTCAATCAAAGAACCGTCCCTCTGATTGAAAAACTGGTGGATTACGGCTCCGTTCCACGTAGTGGAATGGAATATTAGCGAATAATTGATATTTGGAGAATAAACATGAGCAGAATAGCAAACGCATTTAACAATAAAAAAGCCTTCATAGCTTTCCTCACAGCCGGGGATCCGGACTTTGAGAGCAGCTTAAAAAATTTCAAGGCAGTAATCGAAGCAGGAGCAGACCTTATAGAAGTCGGCATTCCGTTTTCAGACCCAATAGCCGAGGGACCGGTTATCCAGGAGGCAGATATAAGGGCATTAAGTTCCGGTATGACAACCGACAAGGTATTTCAGCTGGTAAAGGAATTAAGAAAGGATTACACAATCCCGATAGTATTTATGACCTACGCAAATCCTGTATATCATTACGGAGCAGACAAATTCTTTAAGAATGCAGCAGAAGCGGGAGCGGATGGGATCATAATCCCTGATTGCCCGTATGAGGAGCGTTCGGAATTTGATGAAACAGCCGCAAAATACGGAATTGATTTCATCTCGATGATAGCTCCCACAAGTGAGGACAGAATTAAAACAATTGCTTCCCAGGCAAAAGGCTTTATATATGTAGTTTCATCCTTGGGAGTAACGGGAGTAAGAAGCGAAATAACCACAGACCTTGATTCAATCATGAAGCTTATAAAGGAAGCAACCGATACGCCCGCTGCTATTGGTTTTGGTATCAGTACACCTGAGCAGGCCGCTAATATGTCAAAGAAGGCGGATGGTGTCATAGTAGGCTCAGCCATGGAAAGGATCGTTGCAAAATATGGTAAGGACGCACCTAAAGAGTTATCTGAGTATGTGAAATCTATGGTAGATGCTATTTGAGTAAATGTGACAGGGGGACGGTTCTCTTGTCACATAGTAAAAATGTGACAAGAGAACCGTCCCCCTGTCACATCAAGGAGAACAACACATGAAAATCGAACCCGGTACATTAAAAATGAAAGAAATAGCTGACAAGGTCGAATACAAGGTAATGCCTGTCAGCACAGAGCTTTTATCGGATTTTATAACCCCGATGGAGGTGCTAAGGAAACTTAAAAACGTATCAAAGCATTGCTACATGCTTGAATCCGCAGGGCAGGATATGCGATGGGGCAGGTACACATTCCTTGGCTTTGATCCTAAGCTATCCATCACTTGTATCGACGGAAACCTGAAAATCGGTGACGTTAAGATCAAGACCGATAATCCTTCAAACGAGATAAGGCAGATTTTGGCAGAATACAAGAGCGTGCGTTTTGACAATCTGCCTCCGTTCACGGGTGGCCTCGTAGGGTATTTCGCATTTGATTATTTAGGATACAGCGAGCCCGAGGCTAAGAGAAATCCCGAGGATACAGAAGGCTTTAATGATGTCGATCTGATGCTTTTTGACAAGGTTATCGCATTTGATAATGTTTGCCAGAAAATAGTGGTCATCGTAAACATGATGCTGAAGGATGGCACGGCCGGATACAATAAGGCATGCATGGAATTAAAGAACCTTGTGGATATAATAAAGAACGGTGAAAAGAAGGTTGAAAAGCCTGGAAAACTCATGGGCGAGGTTACTCCTCTGTTCAATAAGGCAGAGTTCTGTGACATGGTAAAGAAGGCTAAGAGGTATATTTACGAAGGTGATATCTTCCAGATAGTGCTTTCAAACAGACTTACGGTACCGTTTGAGGGCAGCCTGTTAAATACCTACAGAATGCTCAGAACGGTAAATCCTTCACCGTATATGTTCTATTTCTCAGGGACTGATATCGAGGTAGCCGGTGCTTCACCTGAGACACTGGTAAAGCTTGAGGACGGTGTGCTTCATACATTCCCCTTAGCGGGTACCAGACCCAGAGGAAAGACAGAAGAGGAAGATAAGAGGCTTGAAGCTGAGCTCTTAGTAGATGAGAAGGAACTTGCAGAGCATAACATGCTTGTGGATCTTGGAAGAAATGATCTCGGAAAGATCAGTAAATTTGGAACGGTGAGCGTGGAAAAGCTTCACAGCATCGAAAGATTTTCACATGTTATGCATATCGGCTCTACTGTAAGAGGCGAGATAAGAGATGATAAGGATGCACTGGATGCAATAGAGGCAGTGCTTCCTGCAGGAACATTATCAGGAGCTCCTAAGATCAGGGCTTGTCAGCTGATAGGTGAACTTGAAAATAATAAGCGCGGTATCTACGGAGGTGCGATCGGTTACATAGATTTCACAGGTAATATGGATACCTGCATAGCTATAAGGATTGCATACAAAAAGAATAATAAGGTATTCGTAAGAAGCGGTGCCGGAATAGTTGCAGATTCAGACCCCGAGAAGGAATTTGAGGAGTGCATGAATAAAGCAAAGGCATCGTTAACAGCACTGATGTTGTCGGAGGACGTCCAATGATTTTACTTATAGATAATTATGACAGCTTTTCCTATAACCTTTACCAGTATTTAGGGGAGCTTACCCCCGATGTAAGGGTTATCAGGAATGATGAAAAGACAGTTGAAGAGATTAGGGCGATGAAGCCCAGCCATATCATTATTTCACCCGGCCCCGGAAGACCTGAGAATGCCGGTGTGATAATAGATGTGGTAAAGGAGCTTGGCAAGGAAATACCGATACTCGGTGTATGCCTCGGTCATCAGGCAATATGTATGGCCTTTGATGCAGTAGTAACCTATGCATCAAAGCTGATGCATGGAAAGCAGTCAATAGCAAAGCTTGACAGAAAAGCACCGATATTTATGGATTGCAGTGAAAAGACACCTGTTGCGAGATACCATTCATTGGCAGTTAAAAAGGAAACACTTCCTGATGAATTAAAGGTTATTGCAGTAACAGAAGAGGATGAGGTAATGGCTGTAATGCATGAGAAATACCCGATTTATGGAGTACAGTTCCATCCTGAATCAATCCTGACACCTGAAGGAAAGAGAATGCTCAAGAATTTTCTAGAGGACTGATATAAAAATATTTTATTATAAAATAGAATGTAAAATAGAATGTCATTGAATAATACTAATAAATTAAGAACGGACTAATGATACAAAGCTAAGGAATATATAATTAAAACGAAAGGAATAACAAAAATGATCAAAGAAGCGATTGTGAAGATAGTTAATAAAGAAGACTTAACCTACGATGAGGCATATGCAGTAATGAATGAGATCATGAGCGGCGAAACCACTCCCACTCAGAATTCAGCTTTTCTTGCAGCACTTTCAACCAAGAGTGCAAGAGCAGAGACCACAGACGAGATTGCAGGCTGTGCAGCAGCAATGCGTGATCATGCAACCAAGGTTGATACGGGTATGGATGTACTTGAAATAGTGGGAACCGGTGGAGACAATGCAGGCAGCTTTAATATTTCTACTACCACAGCTATTATTACTGCAGCAGGCGGCGTAAAGGTTGCTAAGCACGGAAACCGTGCAGCTTCTTCTAAGAGCGGTACAGCTGACTGTCTTGAAGCATTAGGCGTAAATATCGACCAGAGTCCTGAAAAATGTATCGAAATGCTTAAAGAAGCAGGTATGTGCTTCTTCTTTGCACAGAAGTATCATACATCCATGAAATATGTCGGACCCATCAGAAAAGAGCTCGGCTTCCGTACAGTTTTCAATATCCTTGGACCTCTTACCAATCCTGCTTCACCTACAATGCAGCTGTTAGGCGTTTATGACAGCTATCTTGTTGAGCCCTTAGCACAGGTACTTGTAAATCTTGGTGTTAAAAGGGGAATGGTAGTTTATGGTATGGATAAGCTGGATGAGATTTCACTTTCAGCACCTACAAAGATCTGTGAGATTAAGGACGGATGGTTCAAATCATCTGTTATCACTCCCGAAGATTTCGGTTTCGAAAGATGTACTAAGGATGATCTTAAGGGCGGCACACCTCAGGAAAATGCAAAGATCACTCTTGATATCCTTGAAGGTGCAAAGGGACATAAGAGAAATGCAGTGCTCATGAACGCCGGAGCAGCAATCTATATCGCAGGCAAGGCAGAGAACTTTAAGGATGGTATCGAGTTTGCCAAAGAACTTATCGACAGCGGTAAGGCAAAGCAGACTCTCGAGAAGATGATAGAAGTAAGTAACCGATAATCTAAAGATAACAACTACACAGAAAGGCTTCCCCTTGAGGGGAAGCTGTCATCCGAAGGATGACTGATGAGGTGGAAACTAACAACATCTGATAAACTTAACATGAGGATACAACCTGTGAATATCTTAGAAGAAATAGCAGAGTACGCTAAATTTAGAGTAGCAGAATCAAAAAAACAGATAGGAACCGGGGAGCTGAGAGAAAAGGCTTTAAGCATGCCAAAAGGAGATTTCCCCTTTGAAAAGGCATTAGCAAAAACTGGATTGTCTTTCATCTGCGAATGTAAAAAAGCATCGCCTTCAAAAGGTCTCATAGCAGAAAATTTCCCTTATCTTGATATTGCAAAGGAATATGAGGCAGCAGGAGCCGATGCAATTTCGGTTCTCACCGAGCCTAAGTGGTTTTTGGGTAAGAACGAGTATCTCAAGGAAATTGCTGTATCGGTTGATATTCCCATCATCAGAAAAGATTTTACTGTTGATGAATATATGATATATGAGGCAAAGATACTCGGGGCCTCTGCAGTACTGCTGATAGTTTCAATACTTGATGGTGAGCAGATAGAAAGATATATAAAAATCTGTGATGAATTAGGTATTTCAGCCCTTGTTGAATGTCATGATGACAGAGAAATTGAAATTGCTATTGCATCAGGAGCCAGGATTATTGGTGTAAATAACAGAAATCTCAAGGACTTTAGTGTGGATATTGAACTATCAAAGGCTTTAAGATCCAAAGTACCCGAGGGTATCATCTTTGTATCCGAGAGTGGTGTAAAAGGCGTGGAGGATATCGAGCGTGTAAAGGCCATGGGAGCAGATGCGGTCCTTATTGGCGAGGCATTAATGAGAGCCGATGATAAAAAGGCTATGTTACAGAGCTTTAAGGATGTTTATGACAAAGATTAAATTATGCGGTTTAAGACGCGTAGAGGACATAGATGCTGCAAACCTTCTTAAACCCGATTATATTGGATTTGTTTTTGTAGAAAAAAGTAAAAGGTATATTTCTCCAGACGAGGCAAGAGTTTTAAAAGAACGATTAAACAAAGACCTTAATGCTGATAACCTAAAGGACTCGGGAAATAAAAAAATCCGGGCAGTTGGAGTTTTTGTAAATGAAGATGTCGGGATAGTCGCAGAACTTCTTAATACCGGTATTATTGATCTTGCACAGCTTCATGGAAGTGAGGATGAGGATTACATCTGCAGATTAAGGAGCCTTACCGATAAGCCGATAATACAGGCTGTTAAGGTTCAGACTACAGAAGACCTGCTAAGAGCAGAGGCTTCCGGTGCAGATTACATATTGCTTGATGCCGGTGCAGGAGACGGAGTAACATTTGACTGGGACCTGCTTAAAGGTTTTAAGAGACCATATTTCCTGGCAGGAGGTCTTGATCCGCAGAATGTTGGAGAAGTTGTGAGAAATATAAAACCGTATGGTGTGGATGTAAGCTCCGGCATAGAGACAGACGGATTTAAGGATCCTGTGAAGATGCAGCAGTTTGTTGAAAATGTCCGACGTGGTTAAAAGTATTATATATTGAAGGAAGAAAACAGATGGAAAACAAGATTGATCAGATAGACGAGGCGATAGTAAAGCTTCTTTATGACCGTGTAAAAGCAGTGGAAGAGGCTGAAGAAGAGAACAAAGGTAAGCTTCCCATAGAAATGTTAAGGGAGCGTAAAAACAAGATAATGGAACTGGCAAATCAGTATCCTGATGACATTAGGGACTATATCCCCGTCATCATGAACCTCTTAAACGAGATGAGGGATACAAAGGAGATAAAGGCTGAAAAAGGTACCCTTTCCGGAAAAATCGAGAGGTCAAAGAATGAAACAGCCAAATTATTCCCGGATTTCGTAACAGTAGCATGCCAGGGAACAGAGGGTGCAAATTCTCAGATAGCCTGTGACAGGATCTTCAGAAATTCCAACATAATGTTCTTCGACAGATTTGGTGCGGTTTTTTCTGCCATTGAAAAGGGTCTTTGCAAATATGGCGTGATCCCTGTAGAAAACAGTTATGCAGGTACCGTTAATTCTGTATATGACCTGATGATGAAGCACAACTTTTATATTGTGCGCAGCATCAGGCTTAAGATTGTCCACAACCTTCTCGCAAAGCCCGGTACCTCGATAGAAAACATAAAGGAAATCTATTCCCATGAGCAGGCTATAAGCCAGTGTTCGGAGTTCTTAAGTACCTTAAAGGGTGTGAAGATAATCCCCTTCGAAAATACCGCTCAGGCTGCAAAGATGGTAGCAGAATCGGACAGGGATGATATAGCGGCATTAGCATCCGATCTCTGTATAAAGTATTACGGCTTAAAGCCATTGGCAAGCTCTGTGCAGAATAAGGACAACAACTATACCCGTTTTATCTGTATTTCAAAGGATCTTGAGATTTACCCCGGTGCAGACAGGACATCTATGATGCTTGTACTTCCTCACGAGTACGGTTCACTATACAAGGTACTCTCAAAATTCCATATGCTCGGGATTAACCTGCTAAAGCTTGAGAGCCGTCCTCTGCCTAACAAAGAGTTTGAGTTTATGTTCTATTTCGATATCGAGATACCTGCTGACAGCCCTAAGCTTTTACAGCTTATGAATGAGCTTAATGAGGTATGCGATACCTTCACGTATCTTGGAAGCTATCATGAAATTATCTGATGGAGACATACTCCATCCCTATAAGTTTATGTAACAGAAAAATTTAAAATTCCTCTTGACTTATTTTTTTAAAAGTGTATACTTATTTCGTTGGTAGGAAGCAATGGCGTTTCGTATTGTAGGATACGAGACGCCTCTTTTTTATGGGAAAATTCAACTGACAGATATCTTGAATCATGGTTGGTTATAGGAGAGGTGTGTAATGACAAAGTATATCTTCGTTACCGGTGGTGTTGTTTCAGGACTAGGAAAGGGGATCACTGCTGCATCCTTAGGAAGACTTCTTAAAGCAAGAGGACTTAAGGTAGCTGCTCAAAAGCTTGACCCCTATATTAATGTTGATCCCGGTACAATGAGTCCCTATCAGCATGGAGAGGTTTATGTTACCGATGACGGAGCTGAGACTGATCTTGACCTGGGACATTACGAACGATTTATAGATGAAGATTTAAATAAATACTCGAACCTTACTACCGGTAAGGTTTATTGGAATGTTCTGAACAAGGAGAGGCGCGGTGAATACCTTGGTTCTACTGTTCAGGTAATACCTCACATCACTAACGAGATAAAGGAATTCGTATACAGTGTAGGCAAAAAAACAAATGCAGATGTTGTAATTACTGAGATTGGCGGTACCATAGGTGATATCGAATCACAGCCGTTTATCGAGGCCGTACGTCAGATTTCATTAGAGGTTGGCCGTGAAAACAGTCTGTTTATTCATGTGACACTTGTACCTTTCCTTCACGGCTCGGATGAGCATAAATCAAAGCCCACGCAGCACTCTGTAAAGGAGCTTCAGGGAATGGGCGTGAACCCCAACATCATCGTTCTTCGCTGTGATGAGCCGTTAGAAGAGTCTATATTCAAGAAAATAGCGCTTTTCTGTAATGTCAGGGAGGACTGTGTTATAGAAAATATCACGCTTCCCTGTCTGTATGAAGCACCTTTGATGCTTGAGAAATCAAAATTCTCCGAGGTTGTATGCAGGGAGCTTGGTTTACATACCTACGCACCGGACCTTAAGGAATGGATCGATATGGTAGAGAGCATTAAGGCAAGAACTTTGAATGTTAACATAGGTCTTGTAGGTAAATACGTTGAACTTCACGATGCATATCTTTCCGTGGCAGAAGCTTTAAGACATGCAGGTTATTTCCATAATACACATATTACTATTAAGTGGATTGATTCTGAGGATATCACAAAAGAGAATGCTAAGGAAAAGCTTAGTGATCTTGACGGGATCATCGTTCCCGGCGGATTCGGAAGCCGTGGTATTGAAGGCATGATCGTGGCTGCTGAATATGCAAGAGAAAACGAGATTCCTTACTTCGGTATATGTCTTGGAATGCAGATCATGGTTATCGAGTATGCCCGTAACAAAGCAGGTCTTACCTATGCAAATTCAGGAGAATTTGACGCAGACTGCAAGCATAAGGTTATCGATTTCATGCCCGGACAGAATGATGAGATAGATAAGGGCGGCACATTAAGACTTGGAGCATATCCCTGTGAGATACAGCCCGGCACAAAGATGGAAGAGTGCTATGGCAGAAAAGAGATCAGTGAACGTCACAGACATCGTTATGAAGTAAATAATGATTACAGGGATGTGTTAACAGAGAACGGTCTTGTATTAAGCGGTCTTTCACCCGACGGAAACCTGGTTGAGACCTGTGAAATACCGGGCAGACCTTTCCATGTGGGAGTTCAGTATCATCCCGAGTTTAAGAGCAGACCCAATAAGCCTCATCCATTATTTAAGGGCTTTATAGGTGCTGCAGTTATGAGACATACGTCATAAGAAGAAGCCCATTAAATGGGAGAATAACTTGTGACAAGGCCCCATTCCGCAATGCGGAATGAAAGATAATATGATTCTATATGATAAGCTTGAAAGAAAAACTTCAAGCTTCCGTCGGTGCTGGTACATGCACGCCACCGATGTGTAAGCATGCATGCGGCGTGATACGAAAATGGAGTACAACAAGAAACTTATCTTAGAGGATGGACAGGAGTACTACGGATACGGATTCGGTGCCAATGAGAACAAGGTATGCGAATTGGTATTCAATACTTCCATGGCAGGCTATCAGGAAATACTGTCCGACCCTTCCTACACTTATCAGGCAATAGTAATGTCATATCCACTTATTGGTAATTATGGTATGGCTGAGGATGATTATGAATCAGAAAACCTGACAGCAGGTGCACTGATAGTTCATGAATACAATGATCATCCGAGCAATTTCAGAAGTGCGGCTACGTTATCCGATATTATGGAAAAGTATAAGATACCCGGCATCTATGGCTTAGATACAAGAAAGCTTGTACGTTCGATTAGAGACTACGGAAGCAGGAAAGTCCTGATAACCGATGCATCTACCACAAAGGAAGAGGGTATCGAGATACTAAAGAAAACTGATATTCCGAAGGATGCTGTATCAAAGGTCAGCTGTCAGCATATCTGGAAATCAAGAGTTATCCTTTCTAATAACTTTGTACAGGGAAATGCAAAGGAGTCAGTTTCCGGAGGCTTTACTCAAGAATACAAATGGCATAAAAAGCATATAGTTGCCATAGACTGCGGTATGAAGAAAAACATCGTGCTGAGTCTCAACCGTCTCGGACTTGATGTGACCATAGTTCCATGGAATACCTCAGCAAAAGAAATAATGGATTTAAGACCTGACGGAGTATTTATTTCAAACGGACCCGGGGATCCTGAGGATGCAGAGGCCACAATTGCAACAGTCAAAGAACTGATCGGGAAGTTCCCAATATTCGGTATCTGTCTGGGACATCAGATAATATCTCTGGCATATGGTGCAAAGACATATAAATTGAAATTTGGACATCGTGGTGGAAATCATCCAGTAAAGAATCTTGAAACGGGAAAGATTGAGATCACATCCCAGAACCACTCATATGCGGTAGATCCTGAAAGCGTTAAAGATACTAAGCTTAAGATAACTCATATGAATATACTGGATAACACGGTTGAGGGTGTAAGCTGCGAAGCAGATAAGGTATTCAGTGTGCAGTACCATCCCGAGAGTGCTCCCGGCCCTCAGGATTCGAGATACTTATTTGATAAATTCTTGAATATGCTAAGTTAGAATGACAGGAAAGGCTTCTCCTTGAGGAGAAGCTGTCAGCGAAGCTGACTGATGAGGTGTTAATCGCATGTCAATCACCGGGACAGGTATATAAACTTCAGAATAAAAAGCAATAAGAAATAATAGGAGCAACAGAAGATCATGCCGAAAAGAACGGATATAAAAAAGCTTCTTGTAATAGGATCGGGACCGATAGTGATAGGTCAGGCAGCAGAATTTGATTATGCGGGAACCCAGGCCTGCCTTGCATTAAAGGAAGAGGGATACGAGGTAGTTCTCTGCAATTCAAACCCTGCAACAATCATGACGGATACGGCAATTGCCGACAAGGTATATATGGAGCCGTTGACCCTGGAGTACATAGCAAAGATAATCCGCTATGAAAGACCTGATGCCATACTTCCGGGACTTGGCGGACAGACCGGTCTGAACCTGGCCATGCAGCTTGAGAAAAAGGGAATCCTTGCCGAGTGTGGAACTGAGCTTTTGGGAACAAAAAGCAGCAGTATCGAAAAGGCCGAGGACAGGGAACTTTTCAAAGAATTATGTGAAAACT
The DNA here is from genome assembly GCA_017557525.1 of Lachnospiraceae bacterium. GTDB lineage: Bacteria > Bacillota > Clostridia > Lachnospirales > Lachnospiraceae > RUG11977. The sequence continues at coordinate 47,571 of JAFYYN010000046.1, read as the reverse complement.
TAAATGAGCCGGTGCTCCCGTCGGACATAGCTCATTCAATAGAAGAAGGACTAAAGGTAGCCAAAACGATCGGTTTCCCTGTAGTCCTTCGTCCTGCGTTCACCCTTGGCGGAACAGGCGGCGGATTTGCCGAGAACGAGGAAGAATTTACCGAGATAATGAAGAACGCTTTAAAGCTTTCTCCGGTTCATCAGGTACTGATAGAAAAGAGCATAAAGGGCTTTAAGGAAATAGAATACGAGGTAATGCGTGATTCGAATGATACCGCCATCACCATCTGTAACATGGAAAACCTCGACCCTGTAGGAATACATACGGGCGATTCCATAGTTGTATGTCCTTCTCAGACCCTGACAAACAAGGAATATCACATGCTCCGTGATTCCGCGTTAAAGATAATCAGGGCGCTTGAGATAGAGGGCGGCTGTAACGTGCAGTTTGCATTGGACCCCAATTCGTTTGATTATTACCTGATAGAGGTTAACCCCAGAGTTTCGCGTTCATCGGCACTTGCATCAAAGGCATCGGGATACCCTATAGCCAGGGTTTCTGCTAAGATCGGTATCGGTATGACTCTTGATGAGATCATGCTTGCCAACACTCCGGCATCTTTCGAGCCTGCGCTTGACTATGTAGTAACAAAGATGCCCAGGTTCCCATTTGATAAATTTGCGGACGCAAATAATACCCTGGGTACTCAGATGAAGGCTACCGGTGAGGTCATGAGCATAGGCAGATGCTTTGAGGAAAGCCTGCTTAAGGCCATCCGTTCGCTTGAGACCGGAGAGTGCCATCTGTATTGCAAGAAATTTGATGATTATAACACGATCGATCTTGGAAAGTACATACAAAACGGTACCGATGACCGTATCTTTGCTATCGGCGAGCTGTTAAGGCGTGGCTGTGAGACTGATACGATACACGATATCACAAAGATTGACTGTTTCTTCCTGGATAAACTGAAAAATATCATCAATATCGAGAATAAATTAAAGACTCTTAAATATGATGATTATGATCCGGGGCTGAAGTTTATAGACAAAAACATAACTGTGAACACTATCACAGAAGATTTACCCGAGAGTATCAAAATCCTGGCAGAAGCCAAAAAATTTGGTTTCTCCGATAAAGAGATCGCAATTCTTACAGGCACTACCGAAAAGGTGATCAGGGAGCTTAGAAAAGACTTCGGTATAGTTCCTGTTTACAAGATGATAGACAGCTGTGCATCGGAATTTGAGAGCTATATCCCTTATTTCTATTCTACATATGAAGATGAAAATGAGTCAATAGTTTCGGATAAGGAGAAGATAATCGTGCTCGGGTCAGGTCCCATCCGTATCGGACAGGGCGTGGAGTTTGATTATTCGACCGTGCATGCTGTAAAGACCATCAAGGCATCAGGCTATGAGGCGATAATCATAAACAACAACCCTGAGACAGTTTCGACGGATTATACCTGCTCCGACAAGCTATATTTTGAACCGCTCTGCACAGAGGATGTTATGAATATCATAGACCTTGAGAAGCCGGTCGGAGTCATTGCAACACTTGGCGGCCAGACCGCTATTAACCTGGCGGACTCACTCAAAGGTTATGATGTAAAGCTCATTGGTACTGATGATGATGCGATTGACCGTGCAGAGGACAGGGATCTGTTTGAAAAACTGCTATATGAACTCAATATCCCCAGACCTAAGGGAATGGCTGTAACAAATATCGAAGCAGGCGTTAATGCCGCAAAAGAGATAGGCTTCCCCGTACTTGTACGTCCAAGCTTCGTACTTGGCGGAAGAGCAATGCAGATTGTTGCAAAGGAAGAGGCACTGCGTACTTACTTAAAGACTGCGGTTGAAATAGATGAGGATAAGCCTGTCCTCGTTGATAAATATATCCGAGGTAAGGAAGTTGAGGTCGATGCTGTCTGTGATGGCAAGGACGTATTTGTTCCCGGTATCATGGAGCTGGTTGAAAGAACCGGTGTCCACTCGGGCGATTCCATAAGTGTTTATCCACCTTACAGCCTTTCCCAGAAGGTTAAACATACAATCCTTGATTATGCTTATAAGCTCGGAATGGGCATAGGCATTATCGGACTTTTCAATATTCAGTTCATTGTTGATCCTGAGGATAATGTTTATATTATCGAGGTTAACCCCAGGTCATCGAGAACGGTTCCGTTCCTTTCAAAGGCTACGGGATATTCTTTGGCGGATATTGCGACAAGGGTTATCCTTGGAAAGTCGCTTAAGGAACAGGGCATTACAGAGATATATCCTAAGGAGAAGGAACGCTACTATGTAAAGGTTCCTGCATTCTCATTCTCAAAGCTTAACGGAATGGATGCTTATCTTTCTCCTGAAATGAAATCTACCGGTGAAGCTATCGGCTATGATAAAAAGCTGCATCGTGCTATGTATAAGGCTATGATAGCCTCAGGCATGAAGCTGCAGAATTACGGAACTATCGTAGTTACCTTAGCTGATGAGGATAAGGAAGAGGCTTTGCCGCTTGTTAAGCGTTTCTATGATATGGGCTTTAATATTGAAGCCACCATCGGTACAGCGGTATTCTTAAAAGAGCATGGTATTCGTACAAGACTTCGCCGTAAATTATCGGAGGGAAGCGAGGAAATTCTTGATTCCTTAAGAGCGGGTTATGTAAGCTATGTTATCTGTACCCGTGCAGTGCTTTCAGGTGTACACTATGTTGATGGTGTTGCTATCAGAAAATGTGCTTCGCAGAATGGTATCACGATGCTGACTTCACTTGATACTGTGAGGGTGCTGCTGGATGTGCTCGAAGAGATCACAATGGGAATATCTACTATAGATGCGGAGTAAGGGGTGTTATGTAGGACAAGCGAATTGCAAATTCGCTCTGAAACCTATTACCGTTCGTAGGATGTGCTGAAAAATCACATCCTCATCTTCTCATCGGACGCTTGCAATCGTGCGTCCGCTTGATACCGGACGCACTTATGCTACGCTCAAAAATCGTTTTGGATAAACGATTTTTGCCTTGATATGATGGGGTTGTGATTTTAGCACATCTTCTACTCACTTTATGGTTTCATATCGGATTTGCAATTCATTTGTCCTTACATATACAATTCAAATATTTGATAATAAAATAGAAGCAAGAAAGGAAGTATAGAAAATGTCATTACCTAATAAGCATTATGGAGAGCTGAAAGATTCATATTTATTTTTTAATATCGCCCAGAAGGTTAAGAAATATCAGACCGAGCATCCGGATAAGAAGATGTACAGGCTCGGTATCGGAGATGTATCACTTCCTCTTTGTGATGCTGTTATAAAGGCATTACATAAGGGTGTTGATGATCAGGCAAATAAGGATAGCTTCCATGGGTATATGCCTGAGTGCGGTGCTCCGTTTTTGAGAGAAAAGATTGCAGAATATTATAATAAGAGAGGCATAGATATTACTGCTGAGGAAGCGTTTGTTTCAAGTGGTGCGAGCGATGAGCTGGGTGATATCATTGATATGTTTGACAGGAACACCTCTGTACTTATCATGGAGCCTGCTTATCCTGCATATGTTGACGCTAATGTAATGGCAGGTAAGAAGATTTATCATCTACCTACCAGCAGCGACGAGGGCTTCCTGCCTACTCCCAAGTCGGCTGAGAAAGAGGGCATTAAGGCTGATGTTATTTATATCTGCTCACCTAATAACCCTACCGGTGCTGTATATACTAAAGCAGGGTTAAAGGAGTGGGTTGATTACGCTAATACAAACGGCTCTGTTATCCTTTTTGATGCTGCTTATGAGGCCTTTATTGAGGATGATTCACTGCCTAAGAGCATCTTTGAGATAGAAGGTGCCAGAACCTGTGCCATTGAAATCTGTTCGCTTTCTAAGACTGCAGGCTTTACAGGTACAAGACTTGGTTATACCGTGATCCCCAAGACCTTAGAACGTGACGGTATGAATTTCAACGCTATGTGGGTTCGTAACCGTACTACTAAGACCAATGGTGTCAGCTATATTATTCAGGTTGGTGGTGCCGCAGTATTTACAGATGAAGGCCAGAAACAGATCCACGAGAATATAAATATCTATAAGAACAACGCCAAGGTTATCATGGAGGCTTTAGATGCAGTTGGTATCTGGTATTGTGGCGGCAAGAATGCACCCTACGTCTGGATGAAATGCCCGGACGGTATGGGCAGCTGGGAGTTTTTTGACTATCTCCTTGAAAACATTCAGGTTATCGGCACTCCCGGTGAGGGCTTCGGAAAGTGCGGTGAAGGATATTTCCGTTTCTCATCCTTCGGTAGTCCAGAGGATACAAAGGAAGCTGCGGAGAGAATTAAGAATTTACTTAAAAAATAAATTTAACTTAGTTATATGTACAAAGCTTTTAGGAATAAATGAAGATAGTATCGATTCCTGCAAGTGATGAGACAATTGGAGGTGCAGTACCGAGATTGAGAATATCAATTACAGTACTGTACCTCGTTTTTGTTAAGGTACCTGAATTAATCCAATCGAATACTTTGCTTCATAAACTTCGATATAAGTTTTTTCAATGCCTCAGGATACAAATTGAAAATGAACCAAATAGAATGATGTTATATAACGTATTATTATTGGCTTGACATATCTTTGAAAGAGTAGTAGTATTTTCAATGTTGGAGGCAAAGGTGTTTCTACGTTGGTAGGGATATCTTCGCCTTTTTCTGAATCAATCAGAGGGACGGTTCTTTGATTGATTCCGCTAGGCCTTCAACTTAAGGGAAGGAATCACCGAAGACGACGGATGAAGTTTTAAGAAGTTTGCAAATGATAGGAAAAAGGAAATGTACAGAAGAATGTGAGGATTTATTATGTGCGGAATTACAGGTTACACCGGTCTTAACCAGGCCGGACCGATATTGCTCGAGGGCTTAAGAAGACTTGAATACAGAGGATACGACTCTGCCGGTATTGCGATCCAGAGTGAAAGAAAAGCAGATGCAGATGGCAGTGAAAGTGCAGGCTCATCCATAAAGATGCTTAAAGCTACCGGTAAGGTAAGTCACTTAGTAGAGAAATTCGAGGCAGAGCCTGACTTTAAGGGAGTATGTGGAATCGGTCATACACGTTGGGCAACGCACGGTGTACCGAGTGACACAAATGCGCATCCTCATCTTTCAGCCGACGGAAAGTTCGCAGTTGTACATAACGGTATAATCGAAAATTTCGCAGAGATAAGGGAAGAGCTCCAGAAATACGGTATAGAGTTTAAGAGTGAGACCGATACAGAGGTAATAGTTCAGCTCTTGGCATACAATTACAAGGGTAATTTCAAAAAAGCTCTGATGAAAACTATTGCCAGACTTACCGGTTCATACGCTATCGGTGTTATTTCGGACGAGCATCCCGGTACAATATTTGCAGCAAAGCAGGCTAGTCCTCTGATAATCGGTATCGGTATCGGCGAGAATTATTTTGCGTCGGATATAACTGCTCTTGTAAGCAATACAAAGAACGTCATCGATCTTGATGACGGTGAAGTTGCCGAGATAACTCCTGACGAGGTAAAGGTTTTTGACCATACCGGCAAAGAAATAGAAAAACCAATACGACATATCAACTGGGATATAGCCTCGGCTGAGAAAAGCGGATATGACCATTTCATGTTAAAAGAGATAATGGAACAGCCGCAGGCTCTAAAGGCAACTATTGAGCCGAGGATAAAGGACGAAGAAATCATATTCGAGGAATTGAATATTGATATGAAAAAGTTTAACCGTGTTCATATCACCGCCTGTGGTTCGGCTTATCATGCAGGCTGTGTTGGCCGCGGGATAATAGAATCGTTGTGCAAGATTCCTGTTGAAGCTGAGGTTGCGAGCGAGCTTAGATACAGGGATCCTGTGATGGACGAGAAAACACTTGTAATCGTAATCAGCCAGTCAGGTGAAACTGCGGATACAATTGCAGCCATGAAGGAATGCAAGTACAAGGGTGCGACAGTATTAGCTATAGTTAATGTTGTAGGCTCAAGCATCGCAAAGCTTGCAGATTACTGCCTCTACACCTGGGCAGGTCCTGAGATTGCGGTTGCTACAACTAAGGGTTATACGACCCAGGTTGTACTTCTTGCAATGTTTGCAGTTTGGGCAGCAGGAGAGCTTAAAACAATTTCTCATGGTGCTTATACCACTATGGTCAAAGACATCATGCGTCTTCCCGAACGTGCTCAGCGTGCACTTGACTTAAACTCAAGAGTAAAGAAGATGGCTGACAAGTATAATGACAACCAGTCTCTGTTCTTCATCGGAAGAAATATGGACTATGCCGTAGCGCTTGAGGGTTCGTTAAAATTAAAGGAAATCTCATATCTTCATTCAGAGGCATATGCAGCCGGAGAATTAAAGCACGGAACAATAGCACTTATTGAGCCGGGCAGGCTTGTAGTTGCACTTTGCTGTTATGAAAAGCTACTTGACAAGACAATATCAAATATTCAGCAGGTAAAGGCCAGAGGCGCAAGAGTCCTTGCAGTAGCACACGAAGGAAACAGGAGCATCTTCGCCGAGGCAGATGATGTACTCTCTGTACCGGTAACAGACCCGCTTTTGGTACCTGTAATTGAGATCATTCCTCTCCAGCTCTTTGCATATTATGTAGCATTGAAAAATGGCTGCGATATCGACAAGCCTAAGAATCTGGCGAAGTCGGTAACTGTGGAATAATTGATTAAAATAAATTTGATCCCAAAACAGTATGTGATTATAACTAAAATTTGGAAAGATAACACATTGATTTTATCTTTAAAATATTATATTATAAGATAGATTTGTGTTTGATGAAACAATTAGAGGTTTTCTATTTGCATTAATTAGAAGTTTGTAAAACAAATAACTTCCATCGATGAAGAGGCAGGCACTTCATTGATGTATACACATGTCTGCGGCAAGGTATGGGAAATGAAATACTCGGCAAATGAGATAATACAGTATGTACAGGAAGAGGATATCAAATTTATCCGTCTTTCTTTCTGTGATGTTTTCGGAAATCAGAAGAATATCGCAATTATGCCCTGTGAACTAAAAAAGGCTTTTGAGCATGGCATAGGAATAGATGCGTCATCGATAACAGGCTTTGGTGATGAGATGAAGTCGGATCTGTTCCTGCATCCTGATGCAGATACATTGGCACTCCTGCCTTGGAGGCCTGAGCATGGCGGTGTTATAAGACTTTACTGTGGTATTAGCCATCCGGATGGGACACCCATAGAGTGTGACACCAGAACATTCTTAAAGAAAGCTGTTGAGACAGCAAAGGCAAAAGGGTATAGCTTTAATTTCGGATCAGAGCTTGAATTCTATTTATTTAAACTTGATGATGATGGAAATCCCACGCTGGTTCCTCATGATCATGCAGGCTATATGGATATTGCACCAGAGGATAAGGGTGAAAATGTCCGTCGCGAGATATGCCTTACATTAGAGCAGATGGGTATTCGTCCTACAAGTTCGCATCACGAGATAGGACCCGGACAGAATGAAATAGATTTCCGTCATTCAGATGCACTTAATGCAGCAGATAATGCTATGACGTTTAAAACAGTAGTAAAGACGATTGCTCAGAGAAACGGTCTCTATGCTGATTTCTCACCGCTTCCTTTAAAGGATACACCAGGAAATGGATTCCATATCAATGTTTCTATGGAACCATCCGATGATGATACAATCCGTCATATGCTTGCCGGAATCCTTGATAAGGTAGAAGATATGACGTTATTCATGAACCCTGTGAGAGAATCATATTTAAGGCTTGGACATAACAGGGCACCTAAGTATATTTCATGGTCTCACCAGAACCGTTCTCAGCTTGTACGTATTCCTGCAGTTATGGATGAGAATAAGCGTGCAGAGCTTAGATCACCCGATCCTCTTGCAAATCCTTACCTTGCATTCGGGCTAATGATCTATGCAGCTCTTAATGGCTTAGAGAACAAGCTTGAATTACCTGAGCCTGCAGATGTAAACTTCTTTAAGGCAGATAAAAATACTTTGGGCAAATACCAGCAGCTGCCTGATTCACTAGACCTTGCAAGACAGATAGCAGCTAATAGTGACTTTATAAATAAGTACGTGCCTAAGGAAATACTGGATCTTTACTGTTAAGCCTTCCACTTGAGAGGATATATCGATACACGTAGCACTGTGGTCGAACGCTAAAGCATTCAACGTATGAGGTATCCTAATAGGGAAAGTATAAGAGAAAATACGCAAATAAAACAAGAAAGGAGTGAGAGCATATGAACGAAGAGCGAACATACAGTGTACTCATAGTATCAGCTTCAAGAAGCTTCATAGAATTAATGCTCTCAAACCTTCCTGAGTCAGGATATTCGCCGGTGCATACCTCACCGAGTATCAGTTCTGCGAAGCGAAAGACAATGGATAAATCATATGATTTCGTGATAATAAATGCACCGCTTCCGGATGATGTCGGAACAAGATTTGCCATAGATGTCAGCGCAAATTCGGTAGTAATGATGATCGCAGACTCGGAACTGTATGCCTCAATAAATGGCATTACTACTGAAAACGGAGTATTCACCTTGCAAAAGCCTTTCTCCAAAGCAATGATCACATCAGCACTTAACTGGATGGCAAGTGCAAGGGAAATAATCCGAAGGACTCAGAAAAAGAATCTAACCATCGAAGAAAAGATGGAAGAGATAAGAATCGTTAACCGTGCAAAGTGGCTCCTAATCAACAATCTTTCAATGTCAGAGCCCGAAGCGCACAGATACATCGAAAAACAGGCTATGGACCGCTGTGTTTCAAAGGGACTGATTGCAAAGGAAGTTATAAATACATATTCATAAAACATCTAATAATGAAAAACAGGCTTTAAATGTTGAAATGATCTGGGTCATAAAAGACTTGAATGGGCGTGAAGCTATAATGCGTAAAAATTTGTTATACGGTCCTTATGGTTACCAAAAACTTGATGATGAGGCTAAATTCGTGTCAGAAAACGGATTTGATACCGAGCTCGAAAAGATGATGAGGGAGCTTTTCTAGAGGAAATAATCATAAAAAAAACATTCCTATATGCTGTCATGCGCATATAGGGATGTTTTTTATTGGAAATTTCATTGTAAAGGTTAAATGTGAATCAACAATACCATACCATGATACTTCTAGGGTACGGTTAACATTATTCTGGACTCTTATGGCAAAACGGAAGGGGATTATTATAAATGGAAAAGGTAAAAAGAGGATAAAAAAGGATAATAATAAGCAAAAATGGGTTGAATATTCTGATATAATGTGATAAAATAAATAGTAGATTAAAATATTATAGTATTTGATAAGGCGGGACCCCAAATGACCAGAGAAGAGATAATTGAGTTAAAAGAAAAAAGAGGATACAGCGTAGCAAAACTATCGGAATATTCAGGTGTTCCTGTAGGTACTATTAGAAAGATCATAACTGGAGAGTCGAAGAACCCACGAGCTGCAACACTTAACGCTTTGGAGAAAGTTTTAGAAGGCGATGAAGCGGTTTACTCCGGTAAGAGTTTCGAGTATGAAGAGCAATCTTCAATTAATATCGTGTGTGAAGATGCCGGGGAGTATATTTATGGTTCTGCTGCCATGAAAGATGAGGTAAAGGAGAAAAAACAGGGTGAATATACAGTAGAAGATTATTTTGCTCTTCCTGATGGAGACAGGAAGGAACTTATTGACGGAGTTTTTTATGATATGGCATCTCCTTTAAATATTCATCAGGAGATAGTTGGTACTCTGTTTTATGACATTAAAGCCTATATAAAATCCAACAAAGGAAAATGCACTGTTCGCATTTCTCCTTCTTCGGTTCAGCTGAATTGTGATGACAGAACAATGGTTGAACCAGATATTTATATTGTTTGCGATAAGGATAAAATTAAGAGATTTGGCAACTACGGAGCACCTGATTTTGTACTTGAAGTTTTGTCAGATTCTACAAGAAAAAAGGATTTAGGGATCAAGCTTTATAAATATATTAATGCAGGCGTTAAAGAGATATGGTACATTGACCTGAAAAGTAAAAAGCTTATCACTTATTTTGTAGACGATGATTATATACCTTGTGTCCATTCATTAGAAGGAATGGTGGGTGTTTCAATGTACGAAGGAAAACTTCAAATAGACCTATCAGAAATAGGGCAGATAATAGAAGAGTACGCAGAGCTTCCAGACGCTTAATCTACGTTTACCAGCAGGATATGAAAACTATATACTCCAAAACACATAATAAAAAGACCTGTTCAATAACTGAGCAGGTCATTCTTTTAAAGTCACTAGACGAGAACAGATTTTATAATTATTCCTTTACAGAAATATACGGTACCTCCGTCGGATACACACCATCAAAGCATGCACTGCAATATCCTTTGCCGCCTGTAAGTTCACCGAGTCGTTCTCTAGGGAAGAAACCAAGTGAATCGGCACCGATTATCTGGCATATCTGGTCAACAGTATGCCCTGCGGCAACCAGGTTTTCTTCTGAAGCAATGTCGGTTCCGTAGAAGCAGGGATGCAGGAAAGGAGGAGATGAAATCCTGACATGAACCTCGATAGCACCGGCTTCCTTGAGCAGTCTTACGATTCTTTCCATGGTAGTACCGCGGACTATAGAATCATCTACCAACACTACACGCTTCCCGCGTACTTCTTCCTCTAATGCAGCCAGCTTGATCCTGACACCATCAACTCTGGCAGACTTGGTAGGCGAAATGAAAGTACGCCCTATATACTTATTCTTAATAAATCCCAAACCGTAAGGAATACCGGACTTTCTAGAAAAACCTAGAGCCCCATCAAGACCAGAATCAGGAGCGCCAATAACTGTGTCCGCTTCAACAGGATGTTCTTCCGCAAGAATCTCACCTGCTTTAACTCTGGAAGCGTGTACCGAAATCCCATCAATCACAGAATCCGGACGTGAGAAATAAATATATTCAAAAACGCAGAACTTTCTCTCAGCAGTATTTACATGAGTCTTGATCGATTTGATCCCTTCATTACTGAAAACGACTATCTCACCCGGCTCTAAATCTCTTATAAATTCAGCGCCGACAGCATGCAAGGCGCATGACTCTGACGCAGCAATATATGTACCATCAGGTGTGCGACCATAACATAAAGGTCGGAAACCGTGGGGGTCGCGTACACAGATCAATTTCTGGGGAGACATGATTATAAGAGAGTATGCTCCTTCCAAATAAGGCATGGATTTTTCTACAGCTTCCTCAATCGAAGATGTGACCAGGCGCTCCCTTGTAATGATATATGCAATGGTTTCGGTGTCACTGGTGGTATGGAAAATGGCACCTTTAAGTTCCAATTCTTCACGCAGCTTAGCAGCATTGGAAAGGTTACCATTATGGGCAAGAGCCATTTTGCCTTTTCTGTGATTAACCTCTATGGGCTGGCAGTTGATACGGGTTACTGCACCCGTAGTTGCATATCTTACATGGGAAACGGCCATAGTACCATGTGGTAACTTTGCAAGTGTTTCCTGTGAGAAAACTTCGCTGACTAACCCAAGATCCTTATGTGAATAAAACTCTCTGTCGTTATTAACAACAATACCGCAGCCCTCCTGACCTCTGTGCTGGAGAGCATATAGACCGTAGTATGAAAGAGAAGCAACATCCTGTTTGTGGTCGGAGTATATACCGAAAACTCCGCATTCTTCATGTATACTCATGGTTCATATCAATGTAACAGGCATGCTTACACATCGGTGACGTGCCTGTCGCGGCACCGATGGAAGTTTGAAAATTTATTTTCAAACTTAACCTCTTGAAAAATATAAAAAACGCCCTTGGATTACCAAAGGCGCCCTTGTCTTTTACGAAATTTATTCTAAGCCTATCGGTGCTATTTGTCAATATCTAATCAAAAAAATGTACCCTCTTTTTGATATGTATTGACAATAACAAAGACAAGTATTAAAATATAGGTATCAAATGATACTAAATTCGGGAATGGTATTTGAAATATGAAAGTCATATTCAGGGAAAAAAGTTTATGTACATGTTGCATGAAAGAGCATGAAATCAAGACAGTTCTTGTTGACGAACAGACCATTTTTAAGGGTATAGATGTAAAATATGAGGCATGTTATCTTTATTGTGATGTAGCAGATGAGTTTTATATGAATGAACAGCAGATACAGGAGAATGATTTAAGACTTAAGAATACATATCGTAAGACGGAGGGGCTTCTGACTTCAGATGAGATTATAGCTATTCGGGCTAAGTATGGAATTACACAAAGCGATCTGTGTCTTTTGCTCGGATGGGGTGGCAAGACTATAACTAGATACGAAAGTCATCAGGTGCAAGATAAAGCACATGATTCCATATTGAAAAAATTAGATGATGACCCCAAATGGTTCATTTTTCTCTTGAATGAGGCAAAAAATAAGATAAGCATTAAATCATATAAAAAGTATTTTTCAAAAGCAGTCGGGTTGTATGAGGCCAATAAAGCTAACGCCAATAAGAAAACCATTGAATCAGATTATGCTAAGTGTGATTGTTCATTAACTAAATTTACAAAAGAACAGAATGAAGAGCTTGCAAAAATGGATATTCAAAGTGAGCAGATTGATATCATACGGCAGTTTTTACGGCTGGATGCATATGGAAAAATGCTTGTCAAAACGTTGATAGAGCGTGAATCCCTGCGGTGTATCGAACAGGGTACAGAACAGGATATTTCAAATACAATGAAATTTATAGATATAAATTCGTAAAGATAATATTTGCGAATTTATCTTGAAAAAATGTTAAAAAGTGTCACTGGTGGTGACAAAATTAAAAATGAGGAATGAACAAATGAACGAAATTGATAAAAGCTTTGAGCAGGTTGCGTTGATCATAGAAAATGCACGTGAAAATGCATATCGAAAGGTAAATGAGGAACTGATACTTATGTACCAGAGCGTAGGTCGGTTCCTTTCAGGGCAGTCGCAGATGGCCACTTATGGTGATGGATATATTGATTCTCTTGCTTCTTTCATTCAAAATCGGTTTCCTGGGATCAAAGGATTTAATCGCCGTGGATTGTACAGAATGAAGCAGTTTTTTGAGTTATATGATGGAAATGAAAAAGTGTCACCACTGGTGACACAATTAAGTTGGACTAATCATCTGCTGATTATGTCCGGCTGTAAGTCAGATGAAGAGCGTGAATTTTATATACGATTGGCAATTAAGGAAAGATACAGCAAGCGCGAACTAGAGCGTCAGATAGATAGCGGATATTATGAAAGATATATGCTTTCGAAGGAAAAGCTTCTACCAGAGAAGATAAAGTCCAAGTTTAACCCATTTCTAGATTCTTATGTAATCGAGTTTTTGGATTTTCCATCAACATTTAAGGAAAAACACCTGAAGAAAGGGCTTATCGAAAGTATGAAGAAATTCATCCTTGAACTTGGCAAGGATTTCATCTATGTCGGTGAAGAATATACTATAATAGTCGGTGGCGAGGATTATCGTGTGGATCTTCTGTTCTATCACAGGACGCTGCGCTGCCTTGTGGCAGTGGAGTTAAAGACCGGGAAGTTTATACCGGAATACATATCAAAGATGGATTTCTATCTTGAAGGACTTGACCGACAGGTGAAGAAACCGGATGAAAACCCGAGTGTCGGTCTGATCCTGTGTGCGTCAAAAAACGATGAGGTCGTTGAATATGCTATGAGCAGGACGATGTCGCCTATGATGGTATCGCAATACCAGTTGCAATTACCGGATAAAGAAGTACTGCGGAAGAAACTTCAAGAATTGGCAAATATGGACGCTGTCAGGTTGCAATAAAGAAGTCACAGAAGATACTTGAGAAATGTTCGAGATTCCAATTCGGAATCTCGATGGAAAACACTGGTGTTTATAATGTCTGAAAAACGTAGTAAAAGGGATCATGCTGGCAGAAATGTGGAACAATGATTTTTCGACATAGAAAAAAAAGTTTTATTAAGAATGAGAAGAGAGGCGATTGCATGGATAAATATGGTCTTTTAAATTGGAAAGAATTCGGAATGCCGGATGCCCCTTCTATAAAAACGCTATTTTGTCCAGTTAAGTATCCTGGACAGGATATAGTTGCAGAGTATCTTGAAAAAGGTAAGACACATCTTGTCTCCCCCTCACTATCACAGGATAAGATTAGTGGCGACCTTATAAAACCATATAAAACAGTCTGTATTAAGTCTAATGATATTTTTTCATGGGATGGAAGTCTTTCTTACTATGTTCGAAAATATAATTTACGTTTGCCTGAAGAATATGAAAACTATATATTCCAAAATACATAAAAAATCAAGGCTCTTCATGTTGTACATGAAGAGCCTTCTGATGTTTTCAGTGCCAGTTTTTGGGAACCATCAAACCATCCATAGGCTCTGCAACACACCGCATACTGGCACGACTCATTGCTTCACAGCCTAAACAGACACCCTGCGTTGCCTGTTATCTACTCCGTCATGATAATCTTTTTTATATGGTTTGTCAATAAGTTTATTGACAAAAAAGAAGCCGGCGTCGGCTTCCAAGTAAAAAACATAAATTCATACTGAAATCTTATTCAGACCCGCTCACTGCGGGTGGAACATATTCTAAAATATCCCCAAGATCACACTCTAGAGCATAGCAGAGCCTGGAAAGCACCGCCAGGTCTACTCTTTGAACATCCCCCTTAAGATATGCCTTTAGCTGAGTCCTCTGTGTCTCTGAACGAAAGGCAAGTTTGTTTATGCTAATATTCTGTTCTTTAATGAGTTTATCAAGCTTAATTGCGATATGTCCATAGTCTACATCAATCATCTTATCACCCCTCTGAAACCATTATAAATAAATAATGAGTACTTGACTATGAGTTAATAAATATGGTAGAATACTATGAGTAGAAACATACTCATAGTAAAGATTATTATCTTTTATATGGGATTAAAGATAGCAGTATTTCCCCACCTAATAAATCAAGTTATCAGGTGGGGTTTCGACTATCAGATATAGGAAAGGGGAAGGTTTATATGGCAAAGTTTGCGATTGAGTGCCCTGTTTGTGGCAGATATGCAGAGGGAAAGACAGGTTTCTTCTCAAGAAAGAAGATAGATTGTGCATGCGGGAATGTAATAGACGTTAGAACAGACAAACTAGCTTCTAAAGTATGCCCCCATTGCGGTAATTCAGTAGTATTTGACCAGACAAAAGGGGCGGATGCTGAATGTCCTGTATGTCACGGAAAGATAAATACAATGGCAGATAGTCAGAAATTACAGTCATTTGCCTGCTCCCAGTGCGGAGTTATCTTAATGACCTCAGAATCGGCTGGAACATACACCTGCCCGGTTTGTGACTGCGTAAATGATGTGCAGGAACGTCTTATGTCAGAGAAAATTAAGAAAGATGGTCTGGCAAGCATAATAAAGTATGAGGGTGACAACAACACATTTATCTGGAAACATCCTATTGAAGACTTTAACTACGGATCCCAGCTCATAGTTCACGAAAGCCAGGAAGCAATATTCTTCAAGGATGGTCAGGCACTTGATCTGTTTGGTCCCGGAAGATATACTCTGGAAACACAGCAACTGCCACTTCTTGAAAAGATCTATCAGTTACCTACCGATCCTCAAAGAACTTTCCATACAGAAGTATATTTTATAAATAAAACAGTACAAATGGCTATAAAGTGGGGAACACCTGAAAAAGTACGCTTTATAGATCCATTGACTGGTGTGCCGCTTGAACTTGGAGCATCCGGTGAGATGAACCTTCAGGTATCAGATTCTAGAAAGCTTCTGATCAAGCTTGTAGGTACCATGAAGGGGATATCATGGGAAGAGGGGATCGGACTTGCCAAGTCAATCCAAAGCTCATTCAGACCTCTTATTTCGAGTGCGGTAAAGACAAACCTTTCTAAAGTAATAACAGATGAAGCTATAGACATACTGGAGATAGATTCTAAACTTGATATCATATCTTCCAGCCTGCAAAGTAAGATTGTAGCAGGTTTTGAGGAGTATGGCCTGACAGTTCCACAGTTTTATGTAACAGGTATAGTATTACCGGAAAATGACCCTAATTTCAAGCGTATCAGGGAACTGCATACCATAACATTGCAGACAAGGATGATCCAGGCTGAAGCCACAGTTAAGACGGCTCAGGCACAGAGCGAAGCTCAGTACAGGACCGCTCAGGAGCAGAGCAAGGCAGCTATAGAAGCAGCACATCGAGGCGCTGTACTTGAGCAGCAGACTACAGAGACGGAGATAGCTAAACGAGAGGCGGAAAGAAGAGTCATTGCGGCTCAGGCTGAAGCTCAGGCAAAGCGTATGGACGGACTTACCGAGGCTGAGATAATGCAAGCTAAAGGATACACCCAGAAAGACGTTCTCCAGGCAGATGTTCAGAAAGCATATGCTGAAGGAATTGGAAATATGGGACCTGCAATATCATCAGGTGGTGGAAGCGGTATAGTGGGCGATATGCTTGGGCTGAGTGTCGGAATCGCAGCCGCCGGAGCTATCGCACCTCAACTTGGTGGAATGATACAGGGCATGAACATCCAGAACCCAGCTACGATAAATACGACGGCAGCAGGTAGTTTCCCTCAGACACCTGTAAATGTAGGAATGCAGAGTCAGAATCTAAATAATCCAATAGGACAAGCTCTCGCAGATACCTGGGATTGCGCATGCGGTGCAAAGGGAATAGTAGGTAACTTCTGCAATTTCTGCGGAAGTCCCAAACCGGCACCCAGCATACCTGATACCTGGGACTGTACATGTGGTGCCAAAGGTATAATCGGTAACTTCTGTAACTTCTGCGGAGCCAAACGGTCACAGCAGAGTACAACATGGGACTGCTCTTGCGGAAATAAGGGAGTAGTAGGTAATTTCTGTAATATCTGCGGAAAGAAGCGAGGTGAATGATCATGAACAAAAATGCACAAAGAGGATATATGATCATGGGAGTAGTACTTGTAGTATTCTGTTGTATTTCATTCTTACCTCCATTTGCGATGAATGCAGTATTCTGGTCGGCATTTGTATTCGGTTTGATCGCCATACTGCTACAAATATATGTATTTAGAATATCGTTTACTGCCGGAAGCGATGCAAAGAGCAAATTTTACGGATTCCCAATAGCAAAAATCGGTATCATATATTTGATAGCCCAGCTTGCATTGAGCATTATAGAGATGTGTACCGCAGCCTTTTTGCCTATATTTGTTGCCTTGACAATCAATGTATTACTATTGGCAGCAGCACTTATAGGCTGTATTACTGCAGATATCGTAAGGGATGAAGTATTAAAACAGGATGTTAAAACCAAGATAGATGTAACAAATATGCGGAGCCTTCAATCATTAGCAGCATCATTATCGGGCTTATGTGATGATGCAGCTGTGAAAAGTAAATTACAGGGCTTGGCAGATGCATTCAGATACAGCGACCCGGTATCGTCAGAAAGTACCAGGCAGTTAGAGTATGAACTAGGCATAAAGCTTCAGGAACTGAACGGAGCAGTTTCAGAGAAGGATAACGTTTCCATAGAATCATTATGTAGAAGTGTTACAGGTATGTTGGAAGAAAGAAATAGAATCTGTAAAATGTCCAAATAATAAAAATATAGCTCTGGTGGAGGGTTTATGAGTGTATTAAAGTGCAAAATGTGCGGTGGAACAATTGAATTTGAGCAGGGAGCGACTGTTGGCGAGTGTGAGCATTGCGGAACGAAGCAGACACTTCCCAAGACTGACGATGATGTAATAGCTAATCTCTTCAATAGGGCAAACAATATGCGCCTTAAGTGCGAGTTTGACAAGGCGATGTCCATATATGAAAAGATAGTAGAACAGGATGACAGCGAAGCCGAAGCTCACTGGGGTATAGTACTCTGCCGTTATGGAATAGAATATGTAGAGGATCCCGCAACGAAGAAACGTATACCAACTTGTCACAGGACTCTTTATGAAGCTGTAACTACAGACCCTGATTATCAGGCGGCCATAGATTATTCAGATACACTTCAACAGACAATATACGAAAAAGAAGCTAAGGAAATAGATAAGATACAGAAGAATATACTTGCCATAGTACAAAAGGAAGAACCTTTTGATGTTTTCATATGCTACAAAGAGACCGATGAAAATGGAAACCGTACAAAAGACAGCGTAATTGCAAACGATATATATCATCAGCTGACTCAGGAAGGCTTCAAGGTATTTTATGCTGCTATAACACTGGAGGATAAACTTGGTCAGGAATATGAGCCTTATATTTTTGCGGCTTTGACAACGGCTAAGGTTATGCTCGTTATAGGTTCGAAACCTGAGTATTTTAATGCTGTTTGGGTAAGGAATGAATGGTCAAGGTTTTTAAACCTTATGAAGACTGACAAAACCAAGCTTCTTATTCCCTGCTATAAGGATATGGATGCTTATGAGCTCCCGGAAGAGTTCGCTCATCTTCAGGCCCAGGATATGGGAAAGATTGGGTTTATAAATGATGTTATAAGGGGAATAAAAAAGGTAGTAGTTAATAAAGAAAACAACCAAACCCATAAGGAAAATGAGACCATAACTACAAATAATGAGGGTAGTAATGTCAGCGCCTTGCTCAAACGTGCCTTCCTTTTCCTTGAAGATGAAGATTGGTCAAAAGCTGATGAATATTGTGAACGAGTTTTAGATATAGATCCAGAGAATGCAGAAGCATATTTGGGGAAACTGATGTCAGAGTTGCAGGTTCAAAAACGTTCTGAGTTAGCTAACTGTGGAATAGTATATACTAACAATAAGAACTACCTAAAGGCTGTAAAATATGGAGATGAAAAACTAAAGGCTGAGTTGAAAGACTATATAAACTCTGATACAGAAATAGAAGTTCCATCGAAAACTTTTAGATATGGAGAATTCGAAGATGGATATTCATTGGAAGGTATTATTGATAAAAAAGTTGAATCAATTAATATTCCAGAAAAATACCGCGGAAAACCAGTGACCAGAATCGGTTTTAGTGTATTCAAAGACTGTATAAATCTGACAAGCATAACAATCCCAGAAAGTGTGACCAGCATAGGGAAAGGTTTATTTAAAGATTGTACAAATCTGACAAATATAACAATTCTAGGGAGTGTGACCAGTATTACAGATTTTACATTTGAAGGCTGTGAGAATCTGACAAGTATAACAATCCCAGAAAGTGTGACCAGCATAGGAAATTCCGCATTTTGGGGATGTAAAAAACTGGCAAGCATAATAATACCGGGTAGTGTGACTAGCATTGGAGATAATGTTTTCTACTTCTGTGAAAAACTGACAAGTATAATAATTCCGGAAGGTGTGACTAGCATCGGGGAATATGCATTCGCATACTGTAAAAATCTAACAAGTATAACAATCCCGGAAAGTGTGAGTAGCATAGGAAATAGCGCATTTAGGGAATGCAAAAACATAGCAAGCATAATAATACCAGGTAGTGTGACTAGCATCGGGGAATCTGCGTTCTATGGCTGTACAAATCTGACAAATATAACAATTCCAGAAAGTGTGACTAGCATTGGAGATAATGTATTCCATGGCTGTACAAATCTGACAAGTATAACAATTCCAGAAAGTGTGACTAGCATTGGAGATAATGTATTCCATGACTGTACAAATCTGGCAAGTATAACAATCCCAGAAAGTGTAACTAGCATTGGAGTTGAAGCATTCCGCCGTTGTGAAAACCTGACAAGTATAATAATTCCGGAAGGTGTGACTAGCATCGGGAAATCTGCATTTGGATACTGTAAAAATCTTATAAGTATAACAATCCCGGAAAGTGTGACAAACATTGGGGAATTTGTATTCAGCGGTTGTGATAATCTGAAAACGATTTTCTGTACCGGTGATTATAATATAGTTAAGGCTACTTTGGAAAAGAATAATGGAGGGAAAAAAATAATAAACTATCTTAATAGTGGAATATACGAAACAAAAAGGCTTATAGAAGAAAAAGAAAGAGTAAAGCTGGAAATAAAAAGGCAAGAAAGAATCGAACAGGAAAAGCTGGAACAGAAAAGAAAGGAACAAGAAAAAAAGAAAAAAGAAAAAGAACAATATGAAGAAGAACAAGAAACACTTCAAACTGAACTTGCTAATTTGAGAGGACTGTTTACCGGAAAAAGAAGAAAAGAAATAGAAGCTCGTTTGGCTGAGTTACAGAGTTTGATAGAATCATTGAATTAACTGTTTTCAAAAGACAAATCTTATTAGAGGTCTGCACTACCAACGAGTACAAGGTATAAAAACGGGTTTATAGCTTAATTCGAAATCTTATAATCTTTTTGAAGCAGGCAGTTTTGGAAAAGGATAAAGAAAACCATGAATAGTGATATGGTTAGAAGAAAATCACAGGAGTATTATGGGCTAAAGTGAAAATGTGTCAGTGTTATGTGATGAAATATAGGAGTATTTAAAATGTTAGATAAGTTAAGAGAAATTATAAAGGAAAAGTATGAATACTGGGATCAGAGCATAGAGGATAACGATCTTTTGGATTTTGCAAATGATCTTAAGCTTGCAATTGAAAACAGTTCGGAATTTATGTTGTATAGATATGTACCTGCTTCATACTATAATATTCGAAATTTGGAAAACCGTATAATTCATTTATCGCCGAATGGGGTCATGAATGATATATATGAAGGAATCCCATGTACAGAAACAGATATTGCGTTTGATCGGCTGCAGCTTTTGGAAGATTTAGCGGTTATGACATGTTTCACAGAAACAAATAATAATACTTTGATGTGGAGTCATTATGCAGAACAATACAAAGGGTTCTGCATTGAATATGATATTAAGAGAGTTAAGAAAGAAAAAGCTTTGCTGGAGCATCTGTTTCCAGTTTGTTATAAAAACAAACGTTTTATAAGAAGAGATATTGAGTCGCTAACAGAAAGCCATATTGCGTTGAAAGAAGCCATACATGGTGATTATGAGTATGATGGAAGTGAATCTCTTGAGGATATTCTTCCGATGTTTCTTATAAAAGGAAAGGCATGGGAGTACGAGCGAGAGTGGAGAATAATATATACAAAAAAGCAGTTATATGACATAAATGAAAGCATATATTATTCACTAAACATACCATTTGATTGTATTTCTGCTGTTTATTTGGGATATCGAATGGAGCCGGAAAAAAAGAAAAATATAATTGAAATTGCACAAAGATTAAATAATTGCGGAGCTAAATTAAAGGTTTATCGCTCAACTCTTTCAGAAAAGGGTTATGATTTGGTTTTTCAACAGATTCTGTAGTCATCGAATTATCTTTTTTATTGCGTGACAGGGGGACGGTTCTACTGTCACAAAAAAACAAAATGAGACAACAGAACTGTCCTCCTGTAACATGCAGTTTGAGAGAATAGAAAAGAATTATATCAAGAAGATTAAATTGTAAAATGGAAGTGAATATAATGGGGCTGGAGGAAACGATTATGCCAATATTTAAATGTAAAATGTGCGGCGGCACAATAGAATTTGAATCAGGTGCAACAGTAGGTGAATGCCAGCACTGCGGCACAAAGCAGACGCTTCCTAAACTTGATGATGATCGTAAGGCTAACTTATATGATCGCGCTAATCATTTCCGACGGAACAATGATTATGATAAAGCTGCCGGAATATACGAGCAGATATTGAACGAAGATCCTTCTGATGCCGAAGTATATTGGTCTTTGGCCCTCTGCCAGTATGGAATAGAATATGTTGAGGATCCAGTTACACATAAGCGTGTTCCTACGGTTAACCGTGCTCAGTTCACATCGATATTTGATGACGATAACTACAAGTCTGCTTTGCAGTACGCTGATACTCTTCAGCAAACAATATACAAACAAGAAGCTAATGCAATAAACGAAATACAGAAGGGCATTCTTTCAATATCCCAGAAGGAAGATCCTTTTGATATTTTCATATGTTATAAAGAAACTGATGCAAACGGTCGAAGAACACAGGATTCTGTTCTTGCGAATGATCTTTATCATCAACTTACCCAGGAAGGCTTTAAGGTGTTCTTTGCGCGCATAACATTAGAAGATAAACTTGGGACCGCATACGAGCCGTATATCTTTGCCGCACTTAACTCTGCTAAGGTAATGGTAGTCCTTGGAACAAAACCAGAATACTTTAATGCCATATGGGTTAAGAATGAGTGGAGCCGCTATCTTGGACTTGTAAAGAATAGTAATGGGAAAAAGATACTTATTCCTGCATATAAGGATATGGATCCCTACGACTTACCAGAAGAGTTTTCACATCTTCAGGCTCAGGATATGTCGAAACTGGGCTTTATGCAAGACTTAATCCGTGGAATCAAGAAAATAGTGGTGACAGATGAACCAAAGCCTGTAGTAAAGGAAGTAGTTAAAGAAATTGTAAAGGAGACATCTACAAATGCGTCTGTAGAATCGTTTCTTAAAAGAGTGGACATTTTTCTAGATGATGAACAATGGGAAGATGCGAACACCTATTGCGAGAAAGTTCTTGATATTGATCCAGAAAATGCGAGGGCTTACCTTGGAAAACTGATGGCGGAGCTTCGCGTAAGGAGGCTGGATGATCTCTTAAACTGTGAGCAACCGTTTGATAACAGAAACAACTATCAGAAGGCGGTGCGCTTTGGAGATGACGAGATTGCAGGGATGCTTTCAGGTTGTATTGATCATATTAAGAAACGTAACGAAAATGCTCGTCTCACTGACATTTATAATAATGCTGTTGCTGTTATGAAGTCAGCAAATTCTGAATCTTCCTATAAAGTAGTAGTGGCTACGTTCAAAACAATTTCCGGATTCGAGGATGCTGATTCCCTTGCTGAGCAGTGTCTTGAAAGAGCTGAGGAATGCCGAAGAATTGAAGAGAAGCTCCAAAGAGTGGAAAAAGAAAAGGTAATACGAATTGCTGAAACCATAAAAGCTGGAAAAATATCAAGTAATGACACAATACTTAAGCAAAAGCTAGTAGCATCAAAAAATAGAATTGAATTCTTGTCAACATTGAGAAATGAATTTGCCACACTCTTAACTCAGATGTCTGGACTGCAAAAGGAACAGATGGCGGTTGTGTCTCAAAAAACAAAACTTTCAGAAGAGTTATCATCACTTATGTCCCAAGAGGCAAGCCTTACAGCTCGTCTCTCAGAACTTGGAATTTTTGCAGGAAGAGAGAAAAAACAGATTGGTGAGGAATTGGCTAAGATTGATGCGAAGAAAAGGGAGATTAATTCACGCTTTTCCATACTTGATAACAATATATGTGATATTGCCAACCGAATAAGACAGAATAAGGAGCATCGATGTAGCTTTAACTCTAAGGAAGATATTGAAAATGAAATCACAAAGGAAAATGTAGCTGCATCTAAACTTGAAGAACAGATTGAGCATTGGCAAGTCAACAGAAGAAATTCTTACAGTTATGAAGAAGCTATCAAAATATATTTGAAAGAACAGGAAATGACTCGTGCAGTGAATTCAGTGCTTTATCCAACGGTAGACTGTAATTCAATCTTGTTTGGCAGATACGTCCAAAAAGAGAACGACACGCCCGAACCAATCGAGTGGCAGGTTCTTGAAAGAAAAAATAACCGTTTACTTGTTATTAGCAAATACGCACTGGAGTTCCAACCATATAATAAAATAAATGAAAGCGTAACTTGGAAGAATTGTACACTGAACAAATGGCTGAATGAGATATTTTTGAACGAAGCATTTTCAGAAGAAGAGAGAGCTATGATACCCAGAGTGCCAGTAAGCTCGAACAAGAATCCAGATTATAACACAAATCCCGGCAAAAGTACGACGGATAAGGTATTCCTGCTAAGTATCTTGGAAGTAAACAATTATTTTGGTTCGAATGATGCCAGAAAATGCAAAGCAACAGCACATTGTTATGCACAAGACGGATATAAAGATATTAATAAAGCCTGTGGGTGGTGGCTCCGTTCTCCAGGTTACGACACTAACTTCGCAGCTTGCGTGCTCCTCCCTGGTCGTATCGATTCTCGTGGTAGCTGCGTCAACTGTAGCCTCCTCGGAGTACGTCCTGCTTTGTATATAATTTTTTAATCATATAATCTTATAATTTTTGAATTTGAATGCATATCAGGAAAATAGTTTCAGATATAACGGAGGAACTACAAAATGAAAATAGCTTTTTTATTGGGTGCTGGCTGTGAAGGGTCTGGTCAACTTGGCATGCCTTCGGGTAATGATTTTAAGAGAGATACTATTTTGGCGCAGGATGTAAGAAAACTGGTTGATAGAATAAATATTAAATCGAAAGCCGAGCAATACGATATATCTGATGGTACATTTCTAAGTCCAAATGGGACTAGTGTATTATATCAAACTATAAAGGAAGCAAAAACAATAGAAGACTTTGGGTTAAGCCAGAATGATATAAAAATAGTAAATAAATATATTAAGTATAAGGAAGATAGGGATTTTGTTAAAGGACTGTCAAAAAATGATAAGAATAAAATTAGAGATGAATTTAGAAAACTTTATAGAAATGAGTTATATGAAGCTATAGTTAATGGCAATAAGAAATTGGAATGTGATAAAACTAAAAAACTACTTGAAAAAACATGCTTTTACGCCATGATAGATTCATTGTTTAATTGTCTAAGAGAACCTGATAAATATAAAAAAGAAGTTGGAAGAGTTGTTAAAATGTACTATTCGGCATATAATAGTGTTTTTAATGGAATAGCCAAAGTAGCCGGAAATATTCAGAAAGATGGAATTAAATTCAATGACAATATCGTTTATAATAGAAAGAATTTGGCTAATTTACTTTTAGAAGCTCAAGATAAAATCATAAAAGAGAATTTAGAAAATAAGAACTTGTATTATAACTATATAAAGGAACTTAAGAATAAAGCAGAGGTTTCTGTAGTAACAACCAATTACACAAGTTTTGCTGAAAAACTGATAGATCTTGACGAAGAGCATATAGCTTATGTCCATGGGAAAATGAATTTGTTTGAAGACTTATTAACAAAGCAGGTGAAACCTCTTCAAGAATTTACAAATTCAGAAGATTTTATTTTTCCTTACATTTTTGTCCAAAGCGGAGTTAAACCCATTGTTTCAACTTGGCAAATTAAAGAGTTCGCCAAGGCAGTAAAAATGATAAATGAAGCAGATTTGGTTGTTGTTTTGGGGTACGGGATAAATACAGATGATGAACATATAATTAATATTCTTCGAGAACGATTACATTCGGATAAAACTAAAACTGTGTATTTTTATTATGTTAAGAAGCCTAAGAATGAAACTGAAAAATTAGATAATGAGAATGAGATTAAGAGAGAAGACAAGAACATAAAGGATAGACTGTTCTCGGAACAAATTCAAGTATATAAGACGTCTGATTTTAAAAGTATTATAGAAATGCTTCTTGCAGAAAAGTAAAAGAGAAAGGTTAGTGAAAATGTCAATATTCAAATGTAAAATGTGCGGTGGAACAATAGAATTCGAAGAAGGAGCAACAGTAGGTGAGTGCCAGCATTGCGGAACGAAGCAGACACTTCCTAAACTTGATGATGATCGTAAGACTAACTTATATGATCGTGCTAATCATTTCCGCCGTAACAATGATTATGATAAAGCTGCCGGAATATACGAGCAGATATTGAACGAAGACCCGTCTGATGCCGAAGCATACTGGTCTTTGGTCATCTGTCAGTACGGTATTGAATATGTTGAAGATCCTGCAACACACAAAAGAGTACCGACGGTTAACCGTGCCCAGTTTACATCGATATTTGATGATGATAACTATAAGTCGGCTTTACAGTATTCAGACACACTTCAGCGTACTATATACGAACAAGAAGCTAATGCAATAAACGAAATACAGAAGTGCATTCTTTCAATATCCCAGAAAGAAGATCCTTTTGATGTTTTCATATGTTATAAAGAAACAGACGCAAACGGCCGAAGAACACAGGATTCAGTTCTTGCGAATGATCTTTATCATCAACTTACACAGGAAGGTTTTAAGGTATTCTTTGCGCGCATAACCTTGGAAGATAAACTTGGGACCGCATATGAACCCTATATCTTCGCAGCACTTAACTCTGCTAAGGTTATGGTTGTACTTGGAACAAAACCTGAATACTTTAACGCTGTATGGGTTAAGAATGAGTGGAGCCGTTATCTTGGTCTTGTAAAGAATAGTAATGGAAAGAAAATCTTGATTCCGGCATATAAGGATATGGATCCTTATGACTTACCGGAAGAGTTTTCACATCTCCAAGCACAAGATATGTCAAAACTTGGTTTCATGCAGGATTTAATCCGCGGAATCAAGAAAATCACATATTTAAATGATAAGCAACAGAATTCAATAGATAATAAAACTATTAATTCACAGGATATGTCAATAAAGGCTTCTACTGAAACACTTCTTAAACGAGTTTTTATTTTTTTGGAGGATGGTAACTGGGATGATGCTGACATTTATTGTGAAAAAGTACTTGATTTAGATCCAGAAAATGCAAAGGCCTATTTCGGAAAGATGCTAGCGAATCTTAAAGTGCACTGTGAAGAAGATTTGGAGTCGTCAAAAATTGATTTTGAAGATAATGAAAATTACAGAAAAATAAAAAAATACGGAGATAAAGATTTTGTAACTAAGATTGAGAATTATTTGAATAGTATTCAAAGTCAGATGAAATATGAGGCTGCTATATCTGCAATGGGCAAAGCTAGTACAGAAGATGACTTTTCTTTAGCTGCTCAGATGTTTAATAGTTTAATCGGATACAAAGACTCAGAGCTTTGCTATAATGAGTGTTTAAGAAAAGGAGAAGAGATTAGAAAAAAGGCAGCAGAAGAAGAACAGAACAAGGAGTATGTAGATAATATATTTCATGATATTAAGTCAAAATTGAAAAATCGTCTCGAAGAATTGTTCCTGTTTAAGGCGGTCTATGATGATTATACAGAAAAGAAAAAAATATCTAAGGTTGAGGCTGATACATGCAGGAAGTATAAAGAGGCGTTAAAAAGTCTAAACGAGTATCTAAATAATGTAAATAGACTATGGGAAATTCGAAAACAGATTACTCAATTACAAGCAGAATCAAATAATCTTGGACTGTTTGATATCGGTAAAAAGAAAAAAATAAATAATTCGTTAGACAACTTAAGTGATGAAATTAGTCAAATACTAAAGACTAATGAAAATATTAGAAATGCTCAATTATATGGTTTTTCGGATATCAATATTCCTTTGGGAGCAGATGATCCGGAATACTTTATGAATATCATAGAAGACGTAAAAAAGAAAATTTCGGAATATGAAAAAAATGCTAATGTAGACTGTCCATTGCTCGACTCGTTATACAGAAAATATCTTGAAGAAGGCTTTCTTGATACGATATCCAATATGGATATTAAAAAAGTGGGTAATATAGAGAAATACAGAGCAGCTGGAGAATTTTTCAGTGAAGGTAAAATTGTTCATGCATATATATTGTATAAAGATGCTAATTATGCAGATAGTAATGAGAAGGTAGTTGAACTTGAAACAGGCAATAATGACTTAAAAGATAAATATATGATGTACAAAAGGCTAAATCCTTATAATCATTAACAAACTAAACTTGCTGTAATGAGGAAAGGAGAATTGTTAAGTGAAAGTATACGATTTCTTGAGAATGAAAATTACACCAAATGTCCCTCAGTTTAATCAGATAAAAACTATAAAATTTTTTGATGACAGCAATTCTGTGATTATTGGAGAAGGTGCCAGTTCTGTATATGCCTTTTGCATAGAATTTTTTGATGTTGTTCGTAAGGAATTCTCATCTTCAAAAGGTGCTATTCATCTAATAGATGCAAATAATAGTGGATTGTTTAAACTTAGTGGATGCGATTGCTTGATTTTGATACAAAAAATACTATCAGAGATAAAGAATAGCTACAGCTTAGATAACTATAATATAACTTGTGAAGTTAATGATAATGCGGGGAAGACTGAGAATACAAGGAATAGCAAATTAGGTACAAAATCAATTGATAATGCTACTCAGAGTTATAGAAGCATCATTACGGAGTTAAATCTATATAGCTTTTTTAAGAATGAACCGCGGTATGTTGAGGTTTTATCATCGATATATCCTGGAGATGAGAAAATTTATGATTATTTGGATGCACTCATGTATTATTCTTTAGGTAATGAAAAAAGTGCAAATGTAGTATTTATGAAATTGGGCGGTTATAGGGAATAAACAAATGTATAAAAAAATATAACATAAGAGTAAGAGAGCGGCAGGCAGTGTTTTATCCGCACGCTGTTCGCTACGCGCAGACTTTTTCCGCTCTTATCGGGCTGGGTTTGCCCGATGGAAAAACGTCTGAGAAGGATTTTGCGTGTTTTCTTTGAATTGCAATGGTAAGAGATAAAGGATAGAATTAATGGACCTACGCAAAATCCGCTTTCTGCGTGCGGATGAAATACTGCCTGTCGCTCTCGGAGTGCAACCCATACAAAACAAACCCAAAAACAGCAGGCCCCATTCGGAAAGCCTGCTGTTTTAGAACTATATATATTAGGGAAAATAGTTATGAAAGGCTTAGGATCATTCCACATCCTGCAAAGCATCGTAACCTTCTTCACCGGTACGAACCTTGATAACGTTTTCAACATCGTAAACGAAGATCTTGCCATCACCGATATGTCCTGTATAAAGCACCTTCTTAGCAGTCTCAATAACAGTCCTTACAGGAACCTTGCTGACAACGATATCAACCTGAACCTTAGGAAGCAGAGTAGCTTCAACTTGTACACCACGGTAATACTCAGGCTTGCCTTTCTGTAAGCCACAGCCAAGAACGTGAGAAACAGTCATACCTGTGATGCCGACATTCATAAGGGCTGACTTCAGAGATTCGAAACGAGACTCTTTGCAAACAATCTCAATCTTAGTATACTTATGTTCACCCTGCTCAAATGAAGGAACCTTCTTAACAGTAACAGCCTCAGCAACAGGAACATCACCATCTACAACAACAGGAGCAGCTCCACCTTCCTCGATATACTCAGGAAGCATAGCAAAACCAGCATAAGCTGAAGGAAGACCATGCTCGGTAGCATCAAGACCGATTGTCTCTTCTTCACGGGAAACCCTAAGACCGAAGATCTTCTTAATAATTGTAAATACGATTATCATTGTGATAACTGTCCAGCCTGCAACAGCGCCAAAGCCTACTAACTGGAGACCTAACAGTTCAAAGCTTCCGCTGTAGAATAAACCTTCAATAACTTCACCTGAAGAGTTAGCGATTGAATAACCGGGAGCTGAAGAAGTAGCAAACAGACCAACAGCAATTGTACCCCAGATACCGTTCATACAGTGAACAGCAACAGCACCGACAGGATCATCGATATGAAGCTTATAATCAAGCAGCCATACACCAAATACAACGATAAGACCACTAACGATACCTACCATGATAGCACCGAAACAATCGGTAACATCACAAGGAGCAGTAATACCAACAAGACCTGCAAGAGAAGCGTTCAAACACATTGAAACATCGGGCTTGCCGTATTTGATCCATGTAAAGATCATACATACAACTGTTGCGATTGCGGGAGCAACTGTAGTAGTAAGGAAAACTGAACCTAACTGTTCAACTGAAGTACATGCAGCACCGTTGAAACCATACCAGCCAAGCCAGAGGATGAATACACCGAGAGCACCTATACAGATATTGTGACCGGGGAAAGCATTAACCTTTGTAATCTTGCCTTCTGCGTCTTTAGTGAACTTACCGATACGGGGTCCTAACATCTTAGCACCGATGAGTGCTGAGATACCACCTACCATATGGATTGCACATGAACCTGCGAAATCATGGAAACCGATCTGGCTAAGCCAGCCGCCGCCCCAGATCCAGTGAGCTTCGATAGGGTATATAAGAGCAGAAATAACTGCTGAGTATACACAGTAAGAAAGGAATTTGGTTCTTTCAGCCATGGCACCTGAAACGATAGTAGCTGTTGTAGCACAGAATACCAGGTTGAATAAGAAATTAGAGAAATCGAAATCTGCGTAAGCTGTAAAAATGTCAAAACCGGGCTTGCCGATCAGACCGCAAACATCTTCTCCCAAAAGTAAACCAAAACCGATAAGAATGAATACTACAGTACCGATACAGAAATCCATAAGGTTCTTCATTATGATATTTCCTGTATTCTTTGCTCTTGTAAAGCCTGCTTCAACCATTGCGAAGCCTGCCTGCATCCAGAAAACAAGAGCGGCACCGATAAGGAACCAAACTGCGAATAATTGCGCTGAGGTCATCTCTGACACGAGATCTTTAATCAAACTTTCATCCATAAAACAAGTCCTCCTTATTTTTGGCTTGGGATACGCTAACAACTGCTCACGTTCCCTGCCTTGAATTTAAAGTACTCTTCTCGCCGGCCGGACCAGATCGTACATTGTTTCATCCATCATCCAGGGCAATGAGAAGGGCGCCCGAACAATTAATTGCTCGGACGCCCTTGCCCCGCCATACGTTGATAAAATGAAGTTTATAAAAACAGGAAGGCGTCTTTGGAATTTCCAAAGGCGCCCTTGTCTTTATGTTGCGCATTATAATCCTGTGATTTAGATTTGTCAATACCTTTTTTGAAAATTTTTTAAAAAAGTTTACTAGAGGTTTATTTTAGCTTATATTTCTGCTTTACGGAATCACTTGGCTCATAGCCCTTTAGATAAGAATCTGTGCGCTTTATGAGGTCTTCGTAGCTTACATACGGAACCTCATAACAAAGCTTTTTGGTGGTCATCATGATAAATTTCCCGTCCTTCTCATCTATGATACGGTCTGTATGGCTGACCACTTCGAGATTATCATTCAGTATAAAGGATTCGTATTTGCCGTTTAAAATATAACCTTTAGTTAATTCTGAATATTTAAGGTTCAGAAAATGTCCGTTTTTTCCGTCAAAGGAGTATATCTCCTTAAAGGTTTCAGCATTATAGATCCTTGCTGTATGATCGGTAAAATGAGCAAAATAATATTTCCGGTCATCTGAATAAAAAGCTTCTGTGATAAGCCTGTAATCCATATCCGGTGCATTTTCAAAGGTTTCGACTGTAGTGCTTTCACTTCCGTAAAGCTCAGAGTATTCATAATCACTTTTAATAATTTCAGGATTAGCCTCTGATGAGTAATAGGTTATATAATTCTTTTCGTTAAATTTGCAGAACAGGCTGCTATTGATATATTCTGCAGACAGGAGCTTTGATGTAGGTGAATTAACGAAAAAGTAATCCGTGTAATCATATATCCTGTATCTGTCGCAGCAGTGTATAGTACTGTCATAATTAATATAATATAGTGAGCTGCCAACTGTCCAGCTATTGATAAGCGGACTTTCAAGATAATAGTAGTTTTCGTTAGCTCCGGAGAGCTTACTTATTACAGTGATCATACTCTGTTCGAGAAGGAAAAGACTTTCATCGGTCATCATTAAATTTGACGGTGAAATATTTATATAATACATTGTCCATAATTCCTGGTCTTTTATATAGTTTTTGGCTGAAACTACGGTAGTATTATAGCCTCTGTTATCAGAATAACCGGAATGGAAGTAGTATATAATATCTCCTTCAAGCAAGCCGCATACCCTGTAAGCATCGGAATCGGATATCGTGTGGATCACTTCACCGGTCTCTTTGTTGAAAATAACTATATAGAAATTTTCATAACCTGTAAAGCTCATTATTGCACGGTCATTATAAAAGCTTACGTTTGAAAATTCATAATAGTATTCATCAAATAAATCTTCTAAGTCAATGCTATATAAAAGATCACCATTATTATCTATTCCGATAATCTCACAATCTGAAAGAGCCAGAGTGACCCTGCCATCATCCGAATGTGTGAGGGAAGAGTATGTATCTATGAAATCAATGCTCTTTACCTCGTTTCCTATGAGAGATACATAGGATACCTCGTCATTGTTAATAACTATTAATCCATCGCTTCCACAGAATTCTGCTTTAAAATCAGAAGTGTACCCATAATAGGTTTCATTCTTATCCTTGTCACTCTCCGAGTCAGATTTCATTTCAATCTTTTTTAGCATCTCTCCGGAGTTAACATCGAAAACACAAATGTTTTGAGAATCATTTATCAGAATGTATTTTTCATCATAGGATATACTGTATGACTCAATTTCTCCCTCCATTGTATACATAGCGTTTGGGGTAGTTTTTCCTGAAACATCATAAGGATCCATAACAGAGTACAGGCTCTGAAGGGCCTCAACATTGTAACCGCTTTCTTTATTATCGGGAAGTACAGCTCTTAGGACTGCTGCAGCATCCTTGCGCTTGCCTTCACCCATAAGTGTTTGGGAAACTGTTGCCATGGAAGCTGCATATTTATCCTCTAATTCCTTGTACTGATTCTGGATTTCAACGTTTTGTTCCGTGATTTTCTGATTCTGTTCTGCCATCATTTCGTTTTGGTTTGAGATCTGTTCATTCTGATTGGATATTTTGATGAGCATGATTGAAACGATGATTGCAAATATCAATTGGACAGCTACTATGCTTCCGAATATGATGGCCATTTTTCGGATTTTCTGTGCTCTGTGCCGGCGCTTCAGGTCATCATAATTAACCTCGAATATTTCAGCACTGAGTTTAATTACAGCAGTATCTATTGCTTTTAACCGTCCCTTTTTATCAGAACTTCTTACATCTGCTGCAAGCGGTTCCAGCTCACGTCGTGTAATAACTGTATTACCGTTTTCATCTGTGGATGTTATTTCTTCATATGTAAGTATTTCCGGAAATGAATCAGATGGTTCACCCTCTGCGAGTATTACAAGTATATGTTCTCTGTCATGAGTCTGTAGGAAAACTTCAATCTCCTTCATACACCAGATGGATTCGAGATATCTCGGGGAACATATGGTGATCAGGTAATCGGAATTATTGAGTGCATTGGTAATAGGGTCCATGAGGTTGTCCGATAACGGTAGCTCCTCAAGGTCCCTGAAAATCCTCTCTATTCTTGTTTTCCCGTTTTTTACCTTTGATCTTACAGATCTCGGAAGTCGGAAGGCTTCAAGCTTTTTGTGGATCTTCTCTGCTACAAAGCTGTCCAGCTCACAGTGCCTGTAGCTGATAAAAGCGTCATAGTGAACATTTTTTAATTCTTCCATATCTTTTTGGCGTTCCTTTATAATTTATAACCGATCTATAGTTGATAACAATTCGTAACTTGGTAAAATAATTAAAATTATCAAATTAGATTAATATAAATTAGTATATCATATACTATATATACAGGTCAATTATGATAACTTTATAATCCAAAATATTTGAAAAGGAGACCAAAAATTTTTTTGGAAAATTAAAATTTATGCTTGACAAATAATTACTAAGGTTTTATAATGCGACAAAGAAAGACAATGGCGCCTTTGGTATACACCAAAGGTGCCTCTTTTTTTGAAGTTATAAAATAATAAGGTATAGATTATCAAGGCAAGGGTGTCTGGATTTATTTCAGACACCCTTTTATATTTTAAGTTAAAAAATGAGACCCATAATGCAACGAAGGTTTCTATAATTTATAGAAAGGAATTTAAGAAGATGGGAAAGCCTACAGGTTTTTTAGAGTATGAAAGAAAGGACGGAGCAGTTGTTCCGGAGAAAGAAAGAATTAAGAATTTTAATGAATTTCATTCCAGACTGTCACTCGAAGAACAGAGGAAACAGGCTGCAAGATGTATGGAATGCGGTGTTCCTTTCTGTCAGGCAGGAGTAAAGATTTCGGGTATGATATCAGGATGTCCGCTAAATAACCTGGTTCCCGAAGTAAATGATCTTGTTTACAGAGGTAATTTTGCAGAAGCGTACAGAAGGCTTTCCATTACACATTGTTTCCCGGAGTTTACTTCAAGAGTCTGCCCGGCACTGTGTGAGCATGCATGTACATGCGGACTTCATCAGGAACCTGTTTCAACTAAGGAAAATGAGAAAGCTGTTATTGAATATGCATTTACGAATGGTCTGGTAGATGAGCCCGAGCCTAAGGTCAGGACAGGGAAAAAGGTTGCAGTAATAGGAAGTGGTCCTTCAGGACTTGCAGCCGCTTTGATGCTAAACCGCAGAGGTCATCTGGTTACAGTTTTTGAAAGAAGCGACCGTGTAGGCGGATTACTCAGGTATGGCATTCCTAATATGAAGCTCGACAAGTCCGTTATAGACAGAAGAGTTGCACTTATGGAAAAAGCTGGTATTACCTTTAAGGTAAGTACCGATATAGGAAAAGATATTTCAGGAGATGAGCTACTAAAATCATATGATGCTGTAGTTCTTGCATGTGGTGCTTCACATCCGAGAGATATAAACGCTCCGGGCAGGGATGCAGAGGGTATTTATTTCGCTGTTGATTTCCTAAAATCAGTAACAAAGAGGCTGCTTGATTCGGAAATGAAGAAATTTCCCTTTGATCTCGCAGAGGGCAAGGATGTAATAGTAATCGGCGGTGGTGACACCGGAAATGATTGTGTGGGCACCTGTATCAGATTACATGCAAAGAGTGTTACCCAGCTGGAGATGATGCCGGAGCCTCCTAAGGAAAGACTTGAATCAAATCCCTGGCCCGAATGGCCCAAGGTATTAAAAGTAGATTATGGTCAGGAAGAAGCAATCGATCAGTTTGGTTCCGATCCCAGAATATATAAGACTACCGTTAAGGAATTTAAAAAAGATAATAGCGGAAAACTGAAGAGTGTTGTTTTGGTTTCACTGGAATCTAAAAAGGATGAAAAGACAGGACGTATGAGCATGGTTCCTGTTGAGGGTACGGAAAGGGAAGTGCCCGCACAGTTAGTACTGATTGCAGCAGGTTTTCTGGGAAGTGAAAGCTATGTTACCGATTCCTTTAAAGTAGAGGTTGATGGCAGGACTAATGTAAAGACAGACGCAGATAAGCATGCTTCTTCAGTAGCAAAGGTATTCACCGCAGGTGATATGCATATCGGACAGTCACTTGTTGTAAGGGCCATTGCGGAAGGTAAGGCAGCAGCTAAGGAAGTTGATGAGTATCTGATGGGATATTCGAATTTGTGATTAAATGTTAATCATATTGAAATCAGACAGAATGAAAAAAGACTTCACCTTGAGGAGAAGGCTTAGAAACAGGAGTATTGAGATAATATGAAAATTACGTTGAATGAAGTTTCTAAAAATGGTTTATACAGTCCCGAATTTGAGCATGATAACTGCGGTATCGGAGCTATCATAAATATAAAAGGAAAAGCAGGGCACGGAATAGTAGCTGATGCCCTTTCAATAGTAGAGAACCTTGAACACAGAGCCGGTAAGGATGCAGAAGGAAAGACCGGTGACGGTGTCGGTATTCTTACCCAGATACCTCACAAATTTTTCAAAAAGGTGTTAAAACATCAGAACATCGACCTTCCGGAAAAAAGAGGCTACGGTGTAGGTATGATATTCTTCCCTCAGGATGAATTAGCTCTACGTCAGGCAAAGACCATGTTTGAGGTCATTGCAAAAAAGAATGGTCTCAAGGTCTTAGGCTTTAGAAAAGTAGATACAGATCCGGGTGTACTCGGAACAAAGGCTTTAGAGTGCATGCCCAATATTTATCAGGTATTTATTGAGAAACCTGAAGATATTAGGACAGATATTGACTTTGACAGAAAGCTCTATGTTCTCCGTCGTGAATTTGAACAGAGTAATGTAAATACCTACATTCCTTCACTTTCATGCAGGACAATAGTTTATAAGGGAATGTTCCTTGTAGGACAGCTCCGTACATTCTTTAAGGACCTTATGGATAAGGATTACGAGTCAGCTATCGCAATGGTTCATTCACGTTTCTCAACAAATACCACGCCCAGCTGGAACAGGGCTCATCCTAACAGGCTGATCGTTCATAATGGTGAGATCAATACTATAAAGGGTAATGCTGATAAGATGCTCGCCCGTGAAGAAACCATGCATACCAATGCATTCTCTGAGGAGGATATGACAAAGGTTCTTCCTGTTATCTCTCAGAGCGGTTCTGATTCAGCTATGCTGGATAATACTCTTGAGTTCCTTATGATGAGCGGTATGGAGCTTCCCTTAGCTGCAATGATCGCCATCCCTGAGCCCTGGGCACATAATGAGACTTTGTCTCAGGAGGAAAGAGATTTCTATCAGTATTATGCAACCATGATGGAGCCTTGGGATGGTCCCGCATCGATCGTATTCTCAGACGGCGATATAATGGGTGCTATCCTCGACAGAAACGGTCTTCGTCCTTCAAGATATTATGTAACGGATGATGACAGACTGATCCTTGCAAGTGAGGTTGGCGTTCTTGATTTTGATGAAGAGCACATTGTAAAGAAGGAGAGACTTCATCCCGGAAAGATGCTGCTGGTTGATACAGTAAAGGGCAGGATCATAGAAGATGAGGAGCTTAAGGAGCGTTATGCACATAAGGAGCCTTACGGAGAATGGCTTGACAGTAATATCATAGAGCTTCATGATGTAAAAATCCCCAACCTTAAGGTTCCTTCATACAGCAGGGATGAGTTAAATCGTCTTCAGAAATCCTTCGGCTACACTTATGAAAATTATCATGATTCAATACTTACCATGGCGCTTAACGGCTCTGAACAGATAGGTGCAATGGGTGTTGATATACCGATTGCAGCACTTTCGGACAGCTATCAGCCGCTTTTCTATTACTTTAAGCAGCTGTTCGCACAGGTTACAAATCCTCCGATCGATGCCGAACGTGAAAAAATAGTTACCTCAACTACTGTTTATGTAGGAAAGAATGGTAACCTTTTAGAGGAAAAACCCCAGAACTGTCATGTATTAAAGATTCATAATCCTATTCTGGCAGATCTTGATCTTTTAAAGATCGAGCATATGAAAAAGGACGGCTTTAAGGTTGCTAAGGTTTCTACCTGCTACTATAAGGGTACACCGATGAAGCGTGTTTTAAAGCACCTGTTTATCGAGGTTGACAAGGTTTACCGTGAGGGAGCTACAATCCTGATCCTTTCCGACAGAGGAGTTGATGAAAACCATGTGGCTCTGCCTTCACTGCTTTCAGTGGCAGCAGTACATAAGCATTTGGTTGAGACCAAGAAGTCAACTGCTATGTCGATCATAGTTGAGTCCGGTGAGCCCAGTGAAGTACATCATTTTGCTACACTTTTAGGTTATGGTGCATCGGCAGTCAATCCTTATCTTGCACATGCAGCAATCAAGGAACTTGTTGATGAGGAACTTCTTGACAAGGATTATTATGCAGCAGGAGAGGACTATGACAAGGCAGTTCTTCACGGTATTGTAAAGATAGCTTCAAAGATGGGTATCTCAACCATCCAGTCCTATCAGGGCAGCAAGATATTTGAAGCAATCGGTATCTCTGAAGATGTAATAAATGAATATTTTACAGGAACAGTAAGCCGTGTAGGCGGTATTTCACTTGAAGAGATTGGAAAGGCAGTTGACGGACAGCACTCAAAAGCATTTGATCCGTTAGGACTTCAGGTAAATAATGAGCTTACCGCATACGGCAGACATAAATCAAGAAGTCAGGGCGAGAATCACAGGTATAATCCTGAGACAATACATATGCTCCAGACCTCAACCCGTGAGGGCAGTTTTGATAAATTTAAGCAGTATACCTCAATGGTTGATGCGGAAGAAACCGGTTATTTAAGAAGCCTTATAGATTTTAATTATCCTGCAGAAGGTATTTCGATAGATGAAGTAGAGAGTGAGGACGAAATAGTAAAAAGGTTTAAGACCGGTGCTATGTCCTACGGCTCAATTTCAGAGGAAGCACATACCGCACTTGCAATTGCTATGAACCATCTTCAGGGCAAGTCAAACAGTGGTGAAGGCGGAGAGAGTGATGAGAGGATTGCAACCGCCGGGACTAAGGATGACAGAAGCTCAAAGATCAAGCAGGTAGCAAGCGGACGTTTTGGTGTTACAAGTGCTTATCTTATAAGTGCACAGGAAATCCAGATCAAGATGGCACAGGGTGCTAAGCCCGGTGAAGGCGGACATCTTCCCGGAAAGAAGGTTTATCCCTGGATCGCAAAGACGAGACATTCGACACCCGGCGTGAGCCTCATTTCACCGCCCCCGCATCATGATATTTATTCGATCGAGGACTTGGCAGAGCTTATCTACGATTTAAAGAATGCAAATAAAAAAGCCAGGATATCGGTTAAGCTGGTATCCGAGGCAGGCGTTGGTACCATAGCATCAGGTGTTGCAAAGGCAGGTGCACAGGTAATACTTATTTCAGGCTATGACGGCGGTACCGGTGCAGCACCCATCAGCTCAATCCATAACGCCGGACTTCCCTGGGAGCTTGGACTTGCTGAGACTCATCAGACACTGGTAGCTAACGGACTTAGAAATAAGGTTATCATCGAGACAGACGGAAAGCTTATGAGCGGCAGGGATGTTGCTATAGCAGCAATCCTTGGTGCAGAGGAATTCGGTTTTGCAACCGCTCCTCTTGTAACATTAGGCTGTGTAATGATGAGAGTTTGTAATCAGGATACCTGTCCTATGGGTATTGCAACGCAGAATCCTGAGCTCAGGAAGAGATTTATCGGCAAGCCTGAGTATGTTGAGAATTTCATGAGATTTATCGCAAGAGAGCTCAGGGAATACATGGCTAAACTTGGCGTAAGGAGTATGAAGGAGCTTGTAGGAAGGACCGATCTCTTAAGGAGTAAGGCTGTAAAGAATGATAAAAAGGCTGCGATCGATCTTTCAAAGATACTCTGTGATATGTCGCATGTTGATAAGGATCAGCAGGTATTTGATGCAAAAAACCTTTATGATTTTAAGCTTGAAGAAACTGTTGACGAGAAAGTTCTCTTAAAGGATAAAAATGTTCTTAAGGCAGTTAAGGATGGAAAGGCATGTGAGATTTCGGTAGATATAAAGAATACCGACAGAACATTTGGAACACTGCTTGGTGCTGAAATTACAAGGCTTCATCCAGAGGGACTTCCTGAGGATACAATCACAGTTAACTGCCAGGGTGCAGGCGGACAGAGCTTTGGTGCATTTGTACCTAAGGGACTTACACTTAAGATCACCGGTGATTCTAACGATTACTTCGGAAAGGGCCTTTCAGGCGGAAAGCTTGTTGTCAAAGCACCTGATAATGCCAAGTATGACCCGAGTGAGAACATCCTTATCGGTAACGTTGCCCTTTACGGTGCAACCTCAGGTGAGGCATATATCGCAGGTATGGCTGGAGAGAGATTCTGCGTAAGAAATTCCGGTGCAACCGCAGTTGTTGAAGGCGTTGGTGAGCATGGATGCGAATATATGACAGGTGGCGTTGCAGTAATCTTAGGACCTACCGGCAAAAACTTCGCAGCCGGCATGAGCGGCGGTATCGCATATGTACTTGATGAGGGCAATAAGCTTTATAAAAACCTCAACCGCCAGCTTGTAAGCATGGAAAGCTTAGAGGATAAGACTGAGATTGAAAAGGTAAAGGGTATCATAGAAAAGCATGTGGCTCTTACCGGTTCCACAAAAGGAAAGAAGGTTCTTGATAACTTCGAATCCTATATCGGCAGCTTTAAAAAGATAATACCTGTTGACTACAAGGAGATTATGAGCCTGATCGATAAGAATCTCAACAAGGGACTTACTAGGGATGAGGCACAGATAAATGCGTTTACTGAGCTTATTACAAATAAGTCAAAGTAAAATTATGTTTTAACGAAACTAGGAGGAACAGATCATATGTGTTCTATAATGACATATTGTGATGAAAATGCTGATTATAAAATATTTCAGGAGGGGTTTGAGAAAACCGTCTCCCGAGGACCTGATGACAGCCGTATAATACCGCTGAAAAACGGTATTATGGGTTTCCACAGGCTTGCTATCATGGGCCTGCATCCCGAAGGAATGCAGCCTTTTGAAAGAGACGGGAGCTTTGTGGTATGTAACGGTGAGTTATATGGTTTTAAGGCTCAGAGAGATGAACTGATAAAAAAGGGTTATACATTTGAGAGTGACAGCGACTGTGAGATACTTCTTCCACTATATTTTGAATATGGTACTGATATGTTCAGGATGCTGGATGCAGAATATGCCTGCGTCATTTATGATGGAAGGACGGGAGAGTATATTGCAGCTCGTGATCCGATAGGTATCAGACCTTTATATTATGGCTATGATGATCAGGATTCGATATTATTTGCAAGTGAACCCAAAAATCTGGTAGGTATTTGTGATAAGATAATGCCTTTCCCTCCCGGACATTTTTATAAGGGTGGCGAATTCATATGCTACAATGATATTTCAAAGCCTGCAGGACGCACCAGCAATGTAGCCGGACTTCTGATACATCACGATCCTGAGGTGGATGGCGAGGTATATCTTAAGGATGATCTTGATACCGTAATTAAGAACATCCACAACAAACTGGTAGCAGGTGTTGAAAAAAGGCTTGTGGCAGATGCAAAGGTTGGTTTTCTCCTTTCAGGCGGACTTGATTCTTCACTTGTATGTGCCATCGCCGCACAAAAGTCTGACAAACCCATACGGACATTTGCAATAGGTATGACAGAGGATGCAATCGACCTAAAATATGCCAAGCAGGTAGCCGATTTTATAGGCAGCGAGCATACTGAAGTTTACATGACTCCCGAGCAGGTTATAAGCTCTTTAGAGGAGGTTATACATCTTTTAGGCACCTATGATATCACTACGATAAGAGCCAGTATGGGAATGTACCTTGTATGTAAGGCGATCCATGAGACCACAGATATCAGAGTATTACTTACCGGTGAGATTTCTGATGAATTATTCGGATATAAATATACTGATTTTGCACCGAGCGCAAAGGAATTCCAGAAGGAAGCAGAGAAGCGTATCTACGAGCTCCATATGTATGACGTTCTTCGTGCCGACAGATGTATATCAGTAAATTCACTCGAGGCACGTGTACCTTTCGGTGATCTTGATTTCGTTAAATATGTAATGTCTGTAGATCCTGAGCTTAAGATGAACAAATATGGCAAGGGTAAATACCTGCTCAGGAAAGCCTTTGAGGAAGGAAATTATCTGCCTGATGAGATTCTCTGGCGTGAAAAGGCAGCTTTCTCGGACGCAGTAGGTCATTCAATGGTGGATTACCTTAAGGAGTATGCTGAAAAGCAGATATCTGATGCGGATTTTGAGAGAGAATGCAAGAAATATACACATGCAACACCGTTTACAAAAGAGTCGCTCCTGTATCGCCAGATATTTGAAAAGTACTATCCCGGACAGTCGGAGATGGTAGTTGACTTCTGGATGCCCAACAAGAACTGGGAAGGATGTAACGTAAACGATCCGTCAGCAAGAGTGCTTTCAAATTACGGTGCCAGCGGAGTATAAAGGAGACAAATATTTTTTACTCAAAGTGAAGGAAAAATAACATCTCAAATTTATTGAAAAAATTACAAAAAACAGTTGACAAATAAAATAAGTTGATATAGAATACATATTCGTAAGGGCAAGGGAGTCTTTGAACAGTGTTTCAAAGACTCTTTTCATATTTAAAGGCAAGGGCGTCTTATATCTGATTGTGCACGGTATAAGGCGCCTAATTTTTTTAAACTACCAAAGCGAGAGGAACCAAAAGAACTGAAGGCTCAACACACTTTGGCACTACTCAAAAAATCTTAAGAAAAGAGGAAAAGTGTATGACAACAGTATCAGATTATTTCGGATGTAACGTGTTTGATGACAGGGTTATGAAGGCAGTGCTTCCTTCGGACGTTTACAAGTCACTCAGAAAAACAATCGACGAGGGCAAAAAGCTTGAGCTTTCAGTTGCTAATGCAGTAGCAGAGGCTATGAAGGACTGGGCTGTAGAAAAGGGTGCTACACACTTTACACATTGGTTCCAGCCTCTTACAGGCATCACCGCTGAAAAGCATGACAGCTTTATCACACCTTCACCTGATGGCGGCGTTATCATGGAGTTCTCAGGCAAAGAGCTTATAAAGGGCGAGCCTGATGCATCATCATTCCCGAGCGGCGGACTTAGAGCTACCTTCGAGGCAAGAGGATATACAGCATGGGATCCTACATCTTATGCGTTCATTAAGGATAATACACTTTGCATACCTACCGCATTCTGTTCATACGGCGGAGAGGCACTTGATAAGAAAACACCTCTGCTCCGTTCAATGGAAGCATTAAACAAGCAGGCGCTCCGTATATTAAAGCTCTTTGGTAATGAGGATGTTAAGCGCGTTACCACGTCAGTTGGTCCCGAGCAGGAATACTTCCTTGTAACCAAGGAAATGTACAACAAGAGAAGCGATCTTAAGTTTACCGGACGTACACTTTTCGGTGCAAAGCCTCCTAAGACACAGGAAATGGATGACCATTATTTCGGAACAATCCAGCCTAAGGTTCAGGAGTACATGAAGGACTTAAATGACGAGCTTTGGAAACTCGGTGTTCTCGCTAAGACAGAGCATAACGAGGTTGCTCCTGCACAGCATGAGCTGGCTCCCATTTATTCAAGCACAAATATCGCAACAGACCAGAATCAGCTGACCATGGAGATCATGCAGAAGGTTGCTGCACGTCACGGTCTTGTATGTCTGCTTCATGAAAAGCCTTTTGCAGGTGTTAACGGAAGCGGCAAGCACAACAACTGGTCAATCGGTACCGATACCGGCGTAAACCTTTTATCGCCCGGTGATACTCCTTATGAAAACGCACAGTTCCTGACCTTCCTCTGCGCAGTTATTAAGGCAGTTGATGATTATCAGGATCTGCTCAGAATATCAGTTGCAACCGCAGGCAACGATCACAGACTTGGCGCTAACGAGGCACCTCCCGCAGTTATTTCAATCTTCCTTGGCGAAGAGCTTAACGGCATCCTTGAGGCTATCGAGAAGGATAAGCCTTACAAGGGCGTTGAGAAGAAGCAGATGAAGCTCGGCGTTGATGTACTTCCGAGATTCAACAGAGATACAACAGATCGTAACCGTACTTCCCCCTTCGCATTTACAGGAAATAAATTCGAGTTCAGAATGCTCGGTTCATCAAACAGCATCGCTTGTGCAAACATCATGCTGAATGCTTCTGTAGCTGAGTCACTTAAGATTTTCGCAGACGAGCTTGAGAAGTCAAAGAATTTCGAGAATGACCTTCATAAGCTTATCCAGAAGACAATCAAGGAGCATAAGAGGATCATCTTCAACGGAAACGGATATGATGATGCTTGGATCAAGGAAGCTACCACTAAGAGAAAGCTCCTTAACTTAAGGACAACTCCCGACTGTATGCCTCTTATCCTTTCAGACAAGAACGTCAAGATGCTTACCGGTCAGAACGTATTCTCAAAGGCAGAGATTGAGTCAAGATGCGAGATCATGCTTGAGAACTACTCAAAGACCATCATCATTGAGGCAAATACAATGGTTGATATGGCTAAGGCTCAGATAGCTCCTGCAGTTGAAGGTTATATCGGTGATGTTGCAAAGACAGCACTTACAAAGAAGCAGCTTGATCCGAAGCTTGTATCAAAGTATGAGACAGATCTTATCAAGAAGCTTTCGGTATCTGTAGAGAGAATAATAGACCTGGCTGATGCATTAAAGCAGAAGGTTGCTGATGTGACCGGCGCTAAGGATATCATTGAGGAATCAGCACTGATCAGGGACAATGTCCTTCCTGCAATGACAGAGCTCAGAGTAGTTTGTGATGAGGCTGAAACTCTTACCGACAGAGCTCACTGGCCGTTCCCGACTTACGGTGAATTACTTTTCGGTGTTAGAAACTGATTGAATAGAAAATAGAAAATTTAAGTGTCAGGAGCTGTTTCCGGTCTCGATAAAGGCTGGTTACAGCTCCTGTTTTTATGCAGTTGTTATTGTATATTCTTGACTTGGGGACTAAAAAATGATAAATTCATAAGGGATGGTTGCAGTTTTTTTGAAGGGAGCCGGACATGAATAAGAGATTTTTATGTTTCTTTTTTGCAGTTTTATTTGCTTTTTCTGCAGGTACCACACCGGTAGGGGCTGTTGAGATAAATGTGCCTGAAAGAATTGACGGTCAGAAGGATAAATTCGATTTTTATACCGAGACATCGGATCTCATTTCACGTTACTGGGAGGATGATTATTTTGATACGCTCTACTATTCGAATGAGGATGGAGCTTGTCTCGTTGACGGAGAATGGTATATCCCGGTTCGTTCCTTCTGTAAGGATGCCGGTATCAGCTACAAGCGCAGTGGAAAAAC
Source organism: Lachnospiraceae bacterium (assembly GCA_017557525.1). Taxonomy (GTDB): domain Bacteria; phylum Bacillota; class Clostridia; order Lachnospirales; family Lachnospiraceae; genus RUG11977. Next base: position 3,165 of record JAFYYN010000046.1, on the reverse strand, counting down.
GTTTACAATGTCCTCGAATGAATTCACATGGGAATGTAAGATAAATAAAAAGTCCTCAACCTTTGACGGCGAGAAATATGTCTTAGAAAATAAACCTCTGAAAAAGAATGGCGTTTATGTGATGAATGCCAGAGATATTGACGTTAATTCATGCTATGATATTGAGGTGACGGAGGACGGCATTTCTGTTACCAGCCCTTATCAGTTAAAGAGACTTATCGTAGAAACCAAGAAGGGTAAGAAGATTTCTCCTAAATCCTATGGTGCGGTAGATTATGTCATAAATGGAAATACATATATTCTTCAGTTTAATACCGAGAAGGAAACTAAGGCTGCTTATGAAAAACTCACCGATGCAAAGAAGGTAGAGTATGTTGAGCCGGATAAGTTTATATCCATGATAGAACCGGATTCGGTGCTTAATGCAAGTGCATATGATTATTACGGAAGTAACTCTGACTGGAATGTAAGTATGCTCGGTGCTGATAAGCTGGCAGAAAGACTTCGGGAAGCGGGAATTGACAGAAGCGTTACAGTAGCTGTAGTAGATACCGGTATAGATTATAACCACAGTTATCTTCAAGGTAGTGTCATTTCTAAGGGCTATGATTTCATTAATAATGATTACGATGCATATGATGATAACGGTCATGGTACACATGTAGCCGGCATAATTGTTAATACAGTATCAGGTGCAAATGTATCCCTGCTTCCGGTTAAGGTTCTTTCAGGACAGGGATATGGCTCAAGTCTGGCTGTATATAACGGGATACTCTATGCTTCTGAAGCTGGAGCGGATGTAATTAATTTAAGTCTCGGCGGGGCAAGCTACGGTACAGGTCATTACGAGGATACTGCGATACAGAAAGCCATTTCAAACGGGTGTATAGTGGTTGTTGCAGCAGGAAATGACTCAAGTGATACGGCATATGAATGTCCGGCACATAATTATGATGCTATAGTTGTGGCTGCTATTGATTCAAATTATAACAGAGCTTATTTTTCTAACTATGGAAACAGTGTTGATTTTTCTGCTCCGGGAGTAAACATTTATAGTTCAGTACCCGGAAACGGATATGAATCCTGGTCAGGTACTTCAATGGCTACACCGCACATCAGCGGTCTTGCGGCACTGGTAAAGATCATAACTCCGTCCATGACCTGCTCGGAGATGACTGAGACGCTAAAAGCATATGCTGTGGATCTGGGAAGTGATGGCTTTGATGTTTATTATGGATATGGTGTACCTTACTTAGCAGATATGGAATTTGACGGTCACGGATATTGGGACACACCCCCGACTCCTACGGTAACAGAGACTCCGGTGACTCCTGAACCGGATCCTGTGATCACAGAGTATCCTATGCCTACGTGGGAGATTATAACCTCTACGCCGAGACCTACTTCGGTGATCACGGCATATCCTACAGCGCCGATTAATGTGCCTACAGCTTCGCCTACGCAGAATCCTACGCCGGTGATTACTGCATACCCGACATCAACTCCTATAGTCACCATGACTCCTATAGTCACACAGCCTGTATATTCAGGGGATACCTCATGTAATATAAGCTCGTCATATAGTTATTCCAATAATGTGGGTACACTGAATATTTCAATAAATGCCGGTTCTGGTGTAAAGAATGTAGTGATCAGTCTGTCGAATGGGACACGGTATGAGTATACAAATAACGGGTATGGAATTAATGAGAAGCTTTCACTTAGCGGAAGCGGAATCTCAGTTACTATAACTGCGTATGATTATTATGGGAATATTGTATATTATGGCAGCCTGAGTGGGTGAATAAAAAATATACAAAAAAATGTAAAAAAATTAAAAAACAGTTGACAAATGTTACAACATATTATAGAATAACATCCGTTGAAGGCGACGGGGAAGATGACCCTGTTAAGCAAATATAATTTTATAAGTGATAAGGCAATGGCGTCTTAGAGAGTCCCTTAAACAAAGGGTGTTCTTTAAGATGCTTTTTTGTACGTCACGAAGGAGGAAAAAAATGTCATATGTTGATGAAGTGATTGAGTTGGTTATCAAGCAGAATCCCAATGAGCCTGAGTTCCATCAGGCAGTAAAAGAAGTTCTTAACTCTCTTCGCCCCGTAGTAGAGAAGAATGAAGAGAAGTTCAGACGTGACGCTCTCTTAGAGAGAATCGTTAATCCTGAGAGACAGATCAAGTTCCGTGTTCCGTGGGTAGATGATAAGGGACAGGTACAGGTTAACACAGGTTACCGTGTACAGTTCAACAGTGCTATCGGACCTTACAAGGGAGGTTTAAGACTTCATCCTTCAGTAAATCTTGGTATCATCAAGTTCTTAGGTTTCGAGCAGATCTTTAAGAATTCACTTACAGGCCTTCCTATCGGCGGTGGCAAGGGTGGTTCAGACTTCGATCCTAAGGGCAAGTCAGACAGAGAGATCATGGCATTCTGCCAGAGTTTTATGACAGAGCTTTTCAAATATATCGGCGCTGATACAGATGTTCCTGCAGGTGACATCGGAACAGGCGCAAGAGAGATCGGATATATGTTCGGTCAGTACAAGAGACTTAAGGGCGTATTCGAGGGCGTACTTACAGGTAAGGGCCTTTCATACGGCGGATCTCTTGCAAGAACAGAAGCTACAGGCTACGGCCTTCTTTACATGACAGAGGAAATGCTTAAGTCTAACGGCATCGACATTGCAGGCAAGACTTGTGCAGTTTCAGGTTCGGGTAACGTTGCTATCTACGCTATCCAGAAGGCTCAGCAGTTAGGTGCTAAGCCTGTTACATGTTCAGATTCTACAGGCTGGATCTATGATCCCGAAGGTATCGATGTTGCACTTCTTAAGGAAGTTAAGGAAGTTAACCGTGCCCGTCTTACCGAGTATGCTGCAAAGCGTCCTTCAGCTCAGTATCATGACAAGGCTACCGAGGGTACAAATCAGTGGGAGATCAAGGTTGACATCGCTCTTCCTTGCGCAACCCAGAACGAGCTTAATCTTGATGATGCTAAGAAGCTTGTTGCTAACGGTGTTATCGCTGTTTGTGAAGGTGCTAACATGCCTACCACTCTTGAGGCTACTGAGTACTTCCAGCAGAACAAGGTTTACTTCGTACCCGGCAAGGCTGCAAATGCAGGTGGCGTAGCTACTTCAGCGTTAG
>JAFYYN010000045.1 GCA_017557525.1 Lachnospiraceae bacterium | reverse complement strand
GTTCAGGCGGGATATACCCCCAAGCAGGGTGAGCCCAGACAGGTACCCATTTACCAGAGTACTACTTTTAAGTATGACACCAGCGAGCAGATGGGTAAGCTTTTTGATCTTGAGGCTTCGGGCTATTTCTATACCAGGCTTCAGAACCCTACTAACGATCTCGTTGCTGAAAAGATCGCAGCTTTGGAGGGTGGCGTAGCTGCTATGCTTACTTCTTCAGGCCAGGCTGCTAATTTCTATGCTGTTTTCAATATCTGCGAATGCGGCGACCACTTTATCTCTTCTTCTTCTATCTACGGCGGCACCTACAATCTGTTCGGTGTTTCCATGAAGAAAATGGGTATCGAGTGCACTTTTGTTGATAATGATATTTCTGAGGATGAGCTCCAGAAGCTTATCCGTCCCAATACCAAGTGTATTTTCGGTGAGACTATCACCAACCCTACCGTTAACGTTTTCGACATCGAGAAGTTTGCCAAGATTGCTCATAAGAACGGTATCCCGCTCATTATGGACAATACCTTTGCTACTCCTGTTAACTGCAGACCTTTTGAGTGGGGATGTGATATTGTTACTCATTCTACTACCAAGTACATGGATGGTCAGGCTGTTTCTGTCGGCGGTGCAATCGTTGACAGCGGTAACTTTGACTGGATGGCTCACGCTGAGAAGTTCCCCGGTCTCTGCACTCCCGATGACAGCTACCATGGTCTGACATATGCTACTAAGTTTGGTAAGCTTGCTTACATCACTAAGGCTACTGCTCAGCTTATGCGTGACTTTGGTTCTATCCAGTCTCCTCAGAATGCTTTCTACATCAATTTAGGTCTTGAGACTCTGCATGTTCGTATGGCTAAGCATTGCAGCAATGCTAAGGCTGTGGCTGAGTTCCTTAACAAGAATGACAAGATTGCATGGGTTCATTATCCCGATCTTGAGAATGATAAGTGCCATGCTCTTCAGCAGAAGTATCTGCCCAAGGGTTCATGTGGCGTTATCGCTTTCGCTGTTAAGGGTGGCAGGGATGCTGCTATCAAGTTTATGGATAACCTGAAGTTTGCTTCTATCGTTACCCATGTTGCCGATGCTAAGACATGTCTGCTTCATCCTGCAAGCCATACTCACAGACAGCTTTCTGATGATCAGTTGAGGGAAGCCGGTGTTGATCCCGATCTTATCAGATTTTCTGTTGGTATCGAGGATGTGGACGACATTATCAACGATATTAAGCAGGCGCTGGAGTGCATCTAATTGAAACCTAATACGACGACCGGAATACCGATCAGTCTAAAACAAAGAATCGTATCGTAGGGATATGCTATTCGGTCATATACTTAATCTAAACTGCGGACGTGAGCAAAACGAGCCCCTGGCTGATGCCAGGGGCTCTAATGCTTCCCTCAAAAATCGGTTTGGATAACCGATTTTTGCCTTGTTCAGATTTGTATATGACCGAAGCATATCCTCTACTCACTTATGGTTTTAGACTGTATCGGTATTCCGGTCATCTTATGTATAAGCCTTAAGATTAAATTAATATTTCAGTCATTAGCATATATTATATTTTACGCTTAGTTTTTACATGTACCTTGGAATTACAACGAGTTATATAATCGTCGATATCTTTAAAATCGTCCGCATGTACGATACGCATGAATGCAAGGAAGTAGTTCATATCGAAGTTTTTAACTTCATCGATCATGAGTTCCATGGCTGTATTTTTGTCAAAAGCGGCTCTGTATGGTCTCTCGGATACCAGTGCGGCATATACGTCGCATATTCTAAGCAGTCTGGAACCTTCAGGGATCGTATCCCCTTTCATATTGTCAGGGAAGCCTGATCCATCGTAATTTTCATGGTGATGAAGTATCATGTTTCGAAATTCTTCGTCTCCAATTGCTTTTTGTGTAAGAAAGTTATAACCCAGGGTTGGATGCCTACGGACATATTTTATTTCCTCGATTCTTAAGACGCCTTCTTTACGTCCGTAGAGCAAGCTGCTTATCTGAAGTTTTCCTATGTCGTGTACTATTCCGGCTCTGGCTACTTTTTTACAGAATTCGTCGTCCATTTTTAATTCTTCTGATAGCCTGAGCGCCAGGTTTGATACCAGTATTCCGTGGTCTATTGCCTCCTCGCTATCCTCGCTGGCGGCTAGCTCAACCTCTTCCCTGGATGCGTCATCCAGGTTTTCCCACGCTTTGTCGTCTACGCTGAATAGTCCCAGCAGTTCTGCGTTTCCCCTAAACATTTTTGCTCCTCATTTATGTTGCGCTTATGCTCTTGGCCGAAATATCAGCAAATGATGTCCTGCTCCAGCTTTCTGCTTATCATTTCATCGATTCTTGAAATGTATTCGCTGACATTTTTTACGTTTTCCACACGGCCGAAGCGTCTGCCGTTTTCTGCATTTCTGTATATAAATTTTGATGATGCTCCTGCCCCACAGGCCAGTATCATCTGCACTTCTTCCATTATCAGTATATTGTAAAGGCCTTCTTTTCCGGGTTTTGAATACCCGACATTTTCAAGGCTTTCTGTCATGTTTTTCTGGCGGTAAAGATAATACGGCATATAGCCTTTTTCCTGACAGAAGTCGGCTGCGATGTCCACCATCTTTCCGACCTCTGAGGCTTCTAAGCCTTCGTAGTCTTCTTTTTGGGTGGTCAGTTTTGCTGCCCGCTTTAATGCCAGGGTATGTACCGTAAGGCAGTCAGGATCCAGTTTTCCTACCTCGTCAAGGGTATGTTTAAAATCTTCAAAACACTCTCCTGAAAGACCTGCTATAAGGTCCATGTTTATGTTTGTAAAGCCCTTGTTTCTTGCCAGCTTAAAGGCTTCAACTGTCTGCTCTACCGTATGCCTGCGCCCTATTATGTCAAGTGTTTTCTGGTTCATGGTCTGGGGATTTATCGATATCCTTGTTATCCCCTCGCTCCTTAACATGTCGAGCTTTTCTTCATCTATACTGTCAGGTCTGCCCGCCTCTACAGTAAATTCTATGCAGTAATTTAGATCAAAGCACTCTTTTACTTTTCTGATGACTCGTTGAAGCTGCTCTGATGTTACTGCTGTCGGCGTGCCGCCTCCGAAATATATGGTCTGCAGTTTTCTGTCCTTTAGTAATGTACTGCTCTGCTCTATTTCTTTTAGGAGTGCTGTTATATAGTCCTCTGCAATGTGACCAAATTTTTGTATCGGGTGCGAGCCAAATGAACAGTAGTTACATATGCTCGGGCAGAACGGAAAGCCTACGTAGAGGCTGTATCCGTTTTCGTAATCTATTCTGTCTAACAGCTGCAATTCCTTGGCTGCTGTTTTCTGTGCTAATCCTGCTTTTTGCGGACTTACATAGTATTCGTTTACCATGTAGGAGATATTTCCCACAGTGTTATTTTTCAGTCTTTCAAATAATAGCTTTGTAGGTCTTACTCCGGTTAATATACCCCAGGGAAGCTTACGTCCTGTTTTTTCAGATAGGACTCTGAATAAGATACGTAACAGCTGGTTTTTATATGCTCTTCTCTTACGTTTTTCGTAAGTCATGTGGGCATCATATTCGTCTATGTAATCGAAGGATTCGGTACATTCGATTTCGTTGTTAACATGGACGGACATCCGGGTTTCATCAAGAATGATTTCGATACTTTCATCGATTTCCAATCCTGTTATGCTATCATTCCTGATATCCTTAATATCAGAATTCTGAGTTAATCCCGAGATATCATTCAACCCGTTTGAATTTGATATATCGTTAGGGTTTGATGCTACGTTTAAAGGAATTGGCTCAGTTTTATATAGTATTTCAACTTCCTGCTTTGGGAAAAAGGACTTTATTAACGGTCCCACATCCTGGGTCATATCAATGCCCGAAATTTCTACTTTCACTTTCAATATCTGTAGCACCCCCATGCCCGGGATAGCATTTTGTATTTGCCGGTAATGTTAACAGTTTTGTTTTTATTGAGAGGTACAGTTCGCTTTCGTCACCTGTCGGCAGGTCTGTCCTGCCAACTCCGTTTTGGAATAATGTGTCGCCGGTGAATATTATCCCCTCTTTTTCAAACAGATAGCATACACTGCCCTTGGTATGTCCGGGTGTGAATATGCAGGTAAAGGCCAACCCGCCTATTTCTACTCTCTCCATATCCTTTAAGAGTCTGTCACAGGTTATTTCTTCAGGTCTTCTTACCCTTGCTGAAACATTCAGGGTACTGTCACCCAGGAGGTTAACCTCACTGCAGCCGGCCCATACCGGTGCTCCTGTTTTTTCTGCGAGCTTCCTTACTCCAAGTATATGGTCAAAATGCCCATGTGTTAAGAGTATCGCCACGCATTTAAGCCCATTTTTCTCAAGCTCTGCTGCCAGCTGGTCGCCGTGATCACCGGGATCTATTACGAGTGTTTCTTTTGTTTCATCATTCCAGATAAAATAGCAGTTAACCTGCATGGCTCCAATGCAGAAGCATTTTAAACCCATTTCAGCCTCCCATCGCTCTGTCAACATCTATTACGCTTTCAACATTTCTGATTTTCTGGATTATTGTATTTAATGTCTCGGTATCCTTTATGCTGAAACTGAGCGTGATCGTCGCAGAATCCTGCTTGCCTGCTCTGGCGTTTATCGATGATATGGTTATGTTGTTTTCCGTAAGTACCTTTGATACTCCTAGAAGTACTCCGGGACGGTTCTGGGCGTAGATCTTTATCTCCGCCTCGAACAGCTTGCCCTCTTCCTTAGGCCGGGCGGTGTTCCACTCTGCTGGCTGGAGACGCTTTCGGTCTATTTCTGAAAGGCTTAAGATATTATAGCAGTCCGTACGGTGTACCGATATACCTCTGCCTCTGGTTACAAAGCCGACAATTTCATCACCCGGTACAGGTGAGCAGCACTTTGAGAAATGTACTGCGAGGTCATCTGCACCTCTTACGATTATGCTGCCTTTTGTGACACCTTCGGTTTTACGGAGGTTTTTATCGTTTATGCTGTCAACAAGATCCTTGTCGGTCATTTCAGGCTTGTTGTGCTTGTCATATTCATCCTGAAGTCTCTGGAATACCTGACCTTCCTTTAGTGCTCCGTGGCCGATGGAGGCATAGATATTTTCCCAGTCCTTGTAGCCGTATTTCTTTAATACGACCTCCATGTATTCGGGTTTTAGCAGGTCTGATGCCTGTACGCCCTTTGACTTACAGAGAGAAACAAATATATCCTTTCCTCTCTGGATATTGTCTTCACGGCTTTCGTTTTTAAACCACTGATTTATCTTGTTTTTCGCCTGAGTGGTCTTTACTATCTTTAACCAGTCGAGCGAAGGTCCCTTTGCATTCGCTGAGGTAAGGATCTCAATCTGGTCACCGTTCTGAATGATATAATCATTCGGCACCATCTTGTTGTTTACCTTTGCGCCGACCATCTTGTTTCCTACGGCACTGTGTATGCTATATGCGAAATCGATGGGCGTTGAACCTACCGTAAGGTTCTTTACTTCACCGCTGGGGGTAAAGCAGAATACGCTGTCTGAGAACAGGTTTAAGTCATCCTTTAAGAGCACAAGGAATTCCTTGTTATCGGAAAGATCCTGCTGCCATTCCAGTATCTGACGAAGCCAGGTAAGCTTTTCCTCTTCGGAATCTGGGCTCATCTTGCCCTCGGGGTCTACCTTGTATTTCCAGTGCGCTGCGATACCGTATTCAGCAGTACGGTGCATGTCAAAGGTCCTTATCTGGATCTCGAACGGTGTACCGTTATGTGCGATCAGTGTTGTATGCAGGGACTGATACATATTGGGCTTGGGCATGGCAATATAATCTTTGAAACGGCCGGGTATCGGCTTGTACATTTCATGGATTACGCCGAGTGCTGCATAGCAGTCCTTTATGTCGTTTACGATTATTCTTACCGCAAAGAGATCGTATACCTGGTCAAGAGTCTTATTCTGTGTAACCATCTTTTTATAGATGCTGAATAAGTGCTTTACACGGCCGTTGACCTTGGCATAGATATTTGCTTCTTTTATGTGATTGCTTACTTCTTCGGTTATTTCCTGTATGAAATCATGCTGTTCCTCGAGCTTTTTGGATACGTTTTCCGAAAGCTCCTTGAAGGTTACAGGCTCTATATACTGTAATGAGAGGTCATCCAGTTCGATCTTGATCTTTGAAATACCGAGCCTCTGTGCGATGGGCGCATAGATATCCATCGTCTCTCTCGCTTTTTCATACTGCTTGTGAGGCGGCTGGTACTTTAAGGTACGCATATTATGGAGGCGGTCAGCAAGCTTTATAAGGATTACTCTGATATCCTTTGCCATGGCAAGGAACATTTTTCTCAAATTCTCAGCCTGGAGCTCTACCTTGTCTGCAGAATAGTTGAGTTTTGTGAGCTTTGTTACGCCGTCAACAAGCAAAGCCACCTCGGAGCCGAACTCTTTTTCGAGCTCTTCCTGAGTGACCACTGTGTCCTCTACTACGTCATGAAGAAGTCCCGCTACTATACTTTCTATATCAAGCTCTAAGTCTGCAAGGATAAGTGCTACGCAGACAGGGTGGATGATGTAGGGCTCGCCGGACTTTCTCTTCTGCTCCTTATGTGCTTCATAAGCAAGCTTATAAGCCTTCTCGACCAACTCTAAGTCTGAAGAAGGATGATACGCCAGTATTCGTTTTTTCAGTTTCTCGTATAGGACTTCCGGTTCGGTAAAGTCCTCGGGTATCTCCATAGAAGTCTTATTGTTTTCCATAATCTGTTTTATGCTGCAGGCCTGGTTACCTTGGTCTGTGACGCCTGCTTTCACAAACCATACAGTCTACTGATATGTCCTCTGATTCCTATATGCTTTTAACACCTCATCCGTCGCAACGTCACCTCTAAAACGCCTTCAGCGTTTTCTCGGTAACAAAATGATGCTTCGCATCTCATTTCAGTCGTGGCATGTACCCCGACTGAAACAAAGATCTACCCCCACTTTCGCTACGCTATAAGGTGGGGGATATCTTTATATTATGTTAAATACATATTTTGTGATACTGTGGAATGTAGCTCCTGCCTTAAGTATGGGTGAAGCGAAATTCTCCTTATTGATGGCATCAGGGAAGAACTGAGTCTCTAAGCATACTCCGCAACGCTTACCGTATGCCTTATCGCTCTTTCCGTACTGATATGCTATGCAGTTTCCGGCATAGAACTGTACACCGGGAAGGTCGGTATAGCATGACATTTTTCTTCCGCTCTTTTCATCTGAAAGGATGGCACAGAGTTCGACTCCGTCTGTTTTCTTGTCAATTACAAAGTTATGATCGTAGCCCTTGCCGAATTTCAGCTGATCATAATCATAGTTGTTTATTCTTTCCCCTATAACTGTAGCTGTTGTAAAATCAAAAGGTGTACCTGCTACGGGTCTTATCTCTCCTGTAGGGATGCTCTCGTCATCAGCGGGTGTAAAGTTTGAGCAGTTAAGATATAGCTTATGACCCATTGCACTGCCGCTTGACTCACCGCTCAAGTTAAAATAGCTGTGGTTTGTGGGGTTATATACTGTGTCCTCGTCGGTTTCTGCAAAATACTCAAGCTCTAATGCGTTATCATCGGTAAGCCTGTAGATCACGGTTGCCTTTAAGTTTCCGGGGAAACCCTGATCCATGTTGGGGCTGTCCAAGGTGAGCTTTACAGCGTTTTCACTCTCAATAGCCTCACCTTTCCACATTTTCTTATTGAAGCATGTATCGAAATCGCTGTGAAGGTTGTTATGATCGTTGTCATTTAGTGCAAGGGTGTATTCCTTGCCGTTGATCTTGAACTTTGCGTTAGCGATACGGTTTGCGTTCCTTCCGATAGTGCTGCCAAAGAAGGAATTATTATATTCGTAAGGGGTAATACTGTTGAAACCCAATACTATGTCATCAAGCTTTCCGTTTCTGTCGGGTATATAAAGTGCCTGAAGTATGGCACCGAAATCCAATACATTGGCAATCAGGCCGTTTTTGTTTGTTAACTTATATAATGTGACCTTGTCACCCTTTGCGGTTACGCCGAAGCTTTCCTTTGCTACTCCCATGATAGTCTCCTCCTTGGTTTTTGACCGTTAAAATCTACTTAAATATTGATTATATCAAATTCTCCGTGGTTTTACAACATTTTTTTACTATATTGGCTTATTTAAGGCAGTATTGAGCGGATATATTTGCTATGTTATAAACAATAGGCGGCCGGAACACATCCGTGCCCGACCGCCTGCCCAATTTGATTATTTATAATATGTCCATTTAGAGTTACTTAATGTCATTTTTGCGTTTATAGGTTGTAAAGCAAAATTCCATGTCGAAGCAGGTCTGCTCTTCTCCCTCTTCTACACACTCCCACTCCTCATCTTCATCAAGGTTGGGGAAGTATGCGTCTGCTTCGTAGGCATAGTTTATCTTGGTGATGATGGCTGTGTCACACAGAGGAAGGAACTCTCTGTACAGACTTTCTCCACCGATGATGAAGATAGAATCTGTATCTATTTTTTCTCTCTTTATGAGCGCGAGCAGTTCTTCTTTACTGTGTACTACTTCCGCATCCTTCACCTTGTAATTGGGGTTTCTGGAAAGTATGATGTTCCTGCGCTGGGGCAGTGGACGCTGATTTGGGAATGTGTCCATCGTCTTTCTGCCAAGTACTACTACATTTCCCAAGGTAAGTTTTTTAAAGTTCATCTGGTCGGCACGGATGCTCGCTAAGAGCTTGCCTTTAAAGCCTATGGCCCAGTTTTTGTCTACTGCTGCGATTAATTTCATGGTTAAATCTCCTTTTTATATGTAGATACCACGGATTGCTTCGCTTCACTCTCGCAATCCTGCAAACACCTCGAATCTCGCGTTTTTTCAAAACGCTTCTTCTCGGTGTTTGTGCGCTCAAAAAACCTCAAACCCATTTCATGCAAGCATGAATAGGTTTTATGTTTTTCTCGCTAGGTATCATATGGCGATCGGGATATTGGTTATCTGCTCACCAAACTGGTAGTTGTCGAGTCTTACGTCGTCTTTGGTGAATGAGTAGAAGTCTTTCTTATCCGGGTTGAGCCAGAAATCGGGTGCCGGGTAGGTTGGACGCTTGATCAGTTCCTTTATGGTATCCACATGTCTGTCATAGATGTGAGCATCCGCTATTACATGCAGGAATTCTCCTACCTGCATATCGCACTCACGTGCAAGCATATGTATCAGGACTGCATACTGACATACATTAAATGCATTTGCGGCGAGGATATCCTGAGAACGCTGATTAAGGATCGCATTGAGTACAAGCTTTCCGCCATCCTTGGGCTTTGTAACATTAAAGGTCATGCTGTAAGCACAAGGGTACAACATCATTTCTGACAGATCCTGATGTACGTATATATTGGTGATGATACGGCGGCTGAAGGGATTGTTTTTAAGATCATAGATAACCCTGTCAACCTGGTCAAACATGCCTTCTTTATACTTGTGCTTTACGCCCAGCTGATAGCCGTATGCTTTGCCGATGGTCCCGTTATCATCCACCCACTGGTCCCAGATATGGCTGCCGAGCTCATTTACCTTGTTGGATTTCTTCTGCCAGATCCAGAGTATCTCATCCGTTGCGGTCTTGATCGGTACCTTACGGAGTGTCATAGCAGGGAATTCCTTGCTTAGATCGTAACGGTTAACAACTCCAAATTTCTTTATTGTGTATGCAGGCGTCCCATCCTCCCAGTGAGGACGCACCTTTTCATCTTCTGTGCTTATGCCGTTTTCTAATATGTCAGTACACATCTTTATAAATAAATCATCTGCTACGCTCATCTTGTAATTACTCCTTTTTTCCTCTATATAGTTTTACATCACCACCTCATCCGCCCTTCGGGCACCTTCCCCTCAAGGGGAAGGCTGAAAATAGCGGATGGTTATCTATTTTTCAAATTATCCATCTTACAGAAAAGGACTGCCGCGTTCTGCAGCAGCCCTTTTCCTGTGCTGTTATTTCATAATTCAGAGATGTATCAATTTCAGATCCCCAAATTATATTGGGATGTATTATTCATATACCTTCTCGGGTTTACATGCATATATTTTCTACTGAGGTGCGAGGGCGGCAGATTATTTCGCCGCACGCTCTCCATTTGATGTTTTCGCATGTTTAGCACGCGCATTTTGCGTGCTGCGAAAACGTCAACGTAGGATTTGCGTAATGCAATACACTACAGTAAAATATACAACATTAAAACTTGCTAAGGTCTTCGCAAATCCGAAGCCCGTGCGTGCGGCGAAATAATCTGCCGTCCTCGCACCGGACTAAAACTTAGTCTCAGATTTCCGTAAACCTCTTGATATTAGATGCATTAGCGTACTTGGTGCGGTGACCGTCAGCCTGCACTACGAGGGTAGGAGCAGCCATGATACCCCACTCCTTTGCAAGCTCAGGATTTTCCTCAGCATCGATAATGGTGTACTCCTTGCCGTCAAGATATTCCTTAGCAAGCCTGCAGTTAGGACAGGTCTTTGTGGTGAAGAGGTATAAGCCGTCGCCTGTAAGCTCCTTAGCCTTAGCGTCCATAGCCGCCTCAACCTTTTCCATATCCATGGGCTCTGTGTTCTTATCAAGGTTAACTGCGATATCATCAGTATTGTAGCTGCAGCAGCCTGCACCAAGAGAAAATCTGGTAGACTTGTCAAGAGAATACTCTGTCCTGTTCTTGTACTCCTGTGACTTACCTGCATTCCAGTTCTGAACAGGTCTGTAGTAGCCTGTGATCCTTGAATAAACCTCTGCATCCTCACCACAGATAGGGCACTTAAACTGCTCGCCGGTAAGATATCCGTGATTCTTGCAGATAGAATACGTAGGTGACATTGTATAGTAAGGAAGCTTGTAGTTCTCAGCTATAGTGCGGACAAGCTTAGCTGCCGACTGCCATGAAGGAAGCTTCTCACCGATAAATGCATGGAATACTGTACCTGATGTATAAAGAGTCTGAAGCTTGTCCTGGATATCAAGTGCAGCAAAAATATCCTCTGTAAACTCAACAGGAAGATGTGAGCTGTTGGTGTAGTAAGGTGTGTCACCCTTTGCACCTGCAGTCCTGATGTCGGGCCAGCGCTTTCTGTCATGCTTAGCAAGACGATAGCTGGTGCTCTCTGCGGGAGTTGCCTCCAGGTTGTACAGATCGCCGTACTCTTCCTGGTAATCGGAAAGTCTTTCTCTCATGTGATTTAATACATCAACAGTGAAGTCCTGGGTCTTCTTGTCGGTAAGATCCTTGCCAAGCCATCTTGCATTAAGACCAACCTCATTCATACCAACCAAGCCGATGGTTGAGAAGTGGTTTGCAAAAGTGCCAAGGTATCTCTTGGTATAAGGATATAAGCCCTCATCAAGAAGCTTTGTGATGATCTGTCTCTTAACTTTGAGTGAACGTGCTGAGAGATCCATCATTCTGTCAAGTCTCTTATAGAACTCGTCAGGAGTTGCTGAAAGATATGCGATCCTGGGCATATTGATGGTAACAACACCTACTGAGCCTGTTGACTCGCCTGATCCGAAGAAGCCGCCTGACTTCTTTCTGAGCTCTCTTAAATCAAGTCTTAAACGGCAGCACATTGAACGTACGTCCGAGGGCTCCATATCTGAATTGATATAGTTAGAGAAGTAAGGTGTACCATATTTAGCGGTCATTTCGAAGAGAAGCTTGTTGTTCTCTGTCTCTGACCAGTCAAAATCTCTGGTGATCGAATATGTAGGGATAGGATACTGGAAACCGCGGCCGTTTGCATCGCCCTCGATCATGATCTCAAGGAATGCCTTGTTGACCATATCCATTTCCTTCTTACAATCCTTGTAGCAGAAATCCATTTCCTTGCCGCCGATTATGCAGGGAAGCTCTGCAAGGTCGTTAGGTACTGTCCAGTCAAGAGTAATGTTCGAGAAAGGAGCCTGTGTACCCCAACGGCTGGGTGTATTTACACCGTAAACGAAGCACTGGATGCACTGCTTTACGTCATGGTATGTCATGTTGTCCTTCTTTACGAAGGGAGCAAGATATGTATCAAAGGATGAGAAGGCCTGTGCACCTGCCCACTCGTTCTGCATGATGCCTAAGAAGTTAACCATCTGGTTACAGAGTGTGCTTAAGTGCTTTGCAGGTGAAGAAGTAATCTTGCCGGGGATACCGCCAAGTCCTTCCTTGATAAGCTGCTTTAAGGACCAGCCTGCGCAATATCCTGTAAGCATGGAAAGATCATGAATATGAATATCTGCATTTCTGTGAGCATTGGCGATTTCCTCGTCATAAATCTCAGAAAGCCAGTAATTAGCTGTAATGGAGCCTGAATTGTGAAGGATAAGTCCACCAACTGAGTATGTCACTGTGGAATTTTCCTTAACACGCCAGTCCTCTTCCTTTACGTAGCTGTTAACCAGATCCTTGTAGTCAAGGATGGTTGACTTCATGTTCCTGATCTTCTCACGATTCTTTCTATATAAGATGTATGCCTTGGCAACCTCATTATATCCGGTCTGGTTAAGAACCTCTTCTACGCAGTCCTGGATATCCTCAACGCTGACACACCCCTCTTTGATCTTCGACTGGAAAGCCGATGTAACCCTAAGTGACAGCAGATTGATTATATCGTCATTATAAAGCTGTTCTGTGGCATTAAAAGCCTTTTTGATGGCGTTTGATATCTTTGAGAGATCAAAATCAGCTATCTCGCCATCTCTTTTTGTAACATTGAAATTTACCATTTCCTTCTCCTCCTAAATTGCTATAACCCTGCCGGTATTTTTTCCGCCGGTAGAATTAAGTTTAGCAGAACACGAGTAAGAAGTCAATACAAAAATACAATATAAAGTAAAAAATTTTAAGGGCAGACACTATATATTGTGTCTGCCCTATTTTTAGGCATTTTCAGATTTTCTACAACAGTAACACTTTGAGGTGCCTTGATTTCCGGATTATGAACCTCAATCAGCCGTTACGCCAATGCGGTTTTCGAGGTATTTCTGCTCCTTATAGGCCATCCTGTCGTCTGGGCAGTGCTCTAAATATACCCCGAGGAGCTTATATGCGAGCTCCATCTTGCCCTTTTTCTCGGCAATGATTATCTGGTATCTTAGGACCTCATTGTCGGAAACATTCTTATCCTGGGCTGCAGAGATATACTGGTCTGCAAGATCAAAGTAGTACTTGTTGTCATGTTCCCACTCAACTCTGTCCGCAAATTCCGCTGCCTTAAGTATCATGGGGAGTATTGAACCGTAATCCTCTATATATGCGGAATGCCCACTGATATAGATGACCATCTCGTCTATAAGGGTAAGGACATCTCTTGGCTGCTTTTCCTTTAGGCGCATACCATATATAGCCCTGTACTCGTCTATGGCACAATCCTTAAGCTCGATTATTTTTCTCTCGTCGGCTTCCCATTTGTCCCAGTCTTCTTTCATGTAATAAAGGTTTGCCCTCATCTTGTAGAGCTTTAAGGTTTCATTGCCCGACTCTATAGCCTCGGTAACGAGTTTTATCAGCTCATCTGTGGAATAAGGAAGAGCTGCTCCGCCCTCACTGTTCATCTGCCATGCAAGGAGCGCTGCGGCGGTCTTGTATTTTGCCTCTTTCTCTTTAGTTACGGCTTTATCTCCAAGCTGTCTTAAGATTGCTACTGCCGACTCGTAATCATTTCTTGAAAGGTAAATGTCAAGCAATGCACGTCTTACCGCTTCACCGGTTTCAGGCTCCTTATCGAAATAGTTTCCGTAGGTATTATCCTGGTTTACCATGATACCGAGCAGTGCCTCGGCACCTTCGATATCGCCTGCTTTTAACTGGTTAAATGCATATCCCGAAAAGACGGTTATGGATTTTTCGTTGTTCCTGAGCGCTTTCAGGAATGCTGCTTCTGCTTCCGCATATTTGCCGGCGTTGTAATAATCTGCGGCATCGTTTATATAGGAAACCTCTTCAGTTGTACAGGCAGTCAAAGCAAAAAGCCCAAGTACCAAAACAAGGCATAGAAGCATGATACTTCTACACCTGTTAATGCTTTGTCTTTGATTTTTAAAATGAATATTTTTCTGCATTTTCATTTTATCTGTCTGCGGTCACGTTTTTAACGATAACCGCTTAGTAAATATTTTATTTCGCATTATTGGCTGCGTTTTCTGCATCTTCGCGACGGATCTGGGCACGCTTGATCTTTCCTCCTAAGGTCTTGGGAAGCTCTGCTACGTACTCAACGATTCTCGGATACTTGTAGGGAGCGGTATTATGCTTTACATGGTTCTGCAGCTCCTTTGTAAGCTCATCCGAAGGTGTATAGCCCTTTGCGAGTACTACAGTAGCCTTTACTACCTGGCCTCTGATAGGGTCGGGAGCTGCTGTGATAGCACACTCTACTACTGCGGGGTGAGTGATCAGGGCGCTTTCTACCTCAAAAGGTCCGATACGGTATCCACTGCACTTTATAACGTCATCATGACGGCCTACAAACCAGTAATATCCGTCCGAATCACGCCATGCAACGTCTTTTAAGTTATAAATTCCGCTGCCAATAGCTTCGTCTGTAAGCTCGGTATTTTTATAATAGCCTACGAAAAGTCCGATAGGATAATTATCCTTGGGTACTGCTACTGTTATCTCGCCTTCCTCACCGTCTTCTGCTTCTTTTCCATCATTGTTGAGAAGTTTGATGTTGTAAATAGGTGAGGGCTTTCCCATTGAACCGGGCTTGGGCTCATACCAGGGGAAGTTTGCAAGAAGTACAGTACTTTCAGTCTGTCCGAAGCCTTCTGCGATGGTATATCCGGTAAATTCCTTCCACTTGCGTACTACCTCGGGATTAAGAGGCTCACCTGCCGTACACCAGCGCTTTATGCTTGAAAGGTCGTATGCCGCTACATCCTCCTGGAGCATAAATCTGTACATTGTAGGTGGTGCGCAGAATGTGGTTACCTTATATTTCTGAAGTACCGCAAGCAGATTTTCCGGATGGAATTTTAACATATCATAACAGAAAATTGTTGCTCCGCAGATCCACTGTCCGTAAATCTTGCCCCAGCCGAATTTTGCCCAGCCGGAATCGGATACGCTCATGTGAAGCATATTTTCTCTTACACACTGCCAGTATTTTGCAGTAACTATATGTCCTAAGGGATGCATATAGTTGTGACATACCATCTTGGGCATTCCGGTGGTACCTGATGTAAAGTAAATCTGCATTATATCATGGTTATGTGTACGCTGGTCATCCGTAGGACGCTCGAATATTTCGCTCTGTCCCTCCATGCCGTCATGAAGGTTGAGCCAGCCGTCCCTGTGACCGTTTACGAGCATGATATTTTTTACTTCGGGTACTTCTTTTACTGTATTTTCAATCTGTGTTACTACGAAATCATCGTCTATACCGATGAACATCTCGATATTTGCTGCCTTTGCACGATATACAAGATCGTGGGTTGTAAGCTGCAGGGTACCGGGAATAATGATAACGCCCATCTTGATAAGGGCTGTTGCGCAGATCCAGTATTCATAACGTCTGCGGAGTATCATCATTACTACGGAACCCTTACGGAGTCCAAGACTTTTAAAATAATTTGCGGCTTTATTGGAAAGCCTGCTCATTTCTGCAAAGGTAAAGGTTTTTTCTTCTCCTTCGTCATCGCACCATACAAGCGCACGGTTTTCAGGTTTTTCCTTTGCCCATCCGTCTACGATATCAAAACCGAAATTAAAATCCTCCGGTACGTTTACTCTGTAATTCTCCTTAAAATCCTCGTATGAATCAAATTCAATACGAGGAAGATATTTCTCCAACATTGATATGTCCTCCTATTCCTCTTTTTAATAACCTTATAAAACTCCATTCCACTTCGTGGAACGGAGCCGAGTCGTAGGGGTTCCCCATTCCGCTTTGCGGAACGTTTCCCTCCCTGCGACGTGCAACGCCCCTAAGATTTACAACTCTTAAGGGCACTCACACCTCGGCTATCATGGTGAGGAATGTGGCAGGCTCATCTCCGCCACAGCGCTGGCCGTGCGGGATCATGGGATTAAAATATACGCTGTCTCCCTCTTCGAGAAGAATACTTTTTGTACCTAATACCACAGTTATTTTCCCTTTAAGGCAGAGATTAAATTCCTCTCCTTTATGTGTTACAAGATCAACGGGCTTATCCGAAGGATCGATCGTAACAAGAAGAGGCTGCATTATTTTCTTTGTAAATCTGAATGCCAGATCTTTGAAATAATATCCGGGAATCCTGTCGATTACCTGACCCTGTCCTTTTCTTACTACATGGTATGTGTCAAGCTTTGCAGATTCTCCGGTAAGTATTTCCGCAAAATCAACATCACATAATTTTGATATCTGGTATATTGTACTGATAGGAACGTTTTTCCCGGTTGATTCATATTCCTTATATGTTGCAAGATCAACACCTAATTTTGAAGCAAATTCTTCCTGGGTATAACCGCAGGCATCTCTTAAGCCCGCTATACGTTCAGCTATCTCTCTTATCTCGTCATCCATTTAATGATCTCCTACCTTAAATTAAAATAAAAACTCTTGAATTTCGAGTTTTTATTTTTTCTGCTCATATATTTTAACACTTTCGATTTTTATAGTCAACTCTAAATTATCTAAAACCAAAACTGCATATATCGTGCGGACATAATGTCATACCTTGTTATTCAAAGCATGACATAGACCGTAATCATTACTTTTTAAATAATGGTATGAAAAAAGCTACGGAAAAACCGTAGCTTAATTTATTTAATCTCAAGCCTTAACTTCTGCTGTCTTGGGCTTTCTGCCGGGCTTTTTCTTAGGTGCCTCAGCCTTTACTTCTGCCTTAACCTCAGCCTTTACTTCTGCTGCCTTAGGAGCTTCTGCCTTAGGTGCTTCAACCTTAGCTTCTGTCTTGGGCTTTCTGCCGGGCTTTTTCTTGTCTGTAGCAGGAGCTGCCTTCTTCTCAGCCTTTACGGTTTCCTTTTTTGCAGGCTTAGCTGCGACTTTCTTCTCAGCTTTCTTTTCTGTCTTCTTCTCTGCCTTTGCCTTAGGAGCAGCTGCCTTCTTTGCAGCAGCCTTCTTAGCAACGATCAGATCAAATACAGCAACCTTATCAAAGTTACGTGAAATGTAAACGTTACCTGCTTCTACTTCCTGACCAAGCTTCTTCTTGCCTTCAGCGATTGCAATAATTTCTTCTGCTGCACACTGGATCTTGAAATCATGATCAAGATATTCCCAAGGCTCAACATTGATCTTTCCATCTGCTACTTCAATATAGAAGGCGCCTTCGCCTTCACCGGTTACATCAACCTGAACTGCAAGATGCTCGTCAACGAGTGCAGTGTCAGCTTTTGCATAAGCTTTTTTAACTTTTGCAACAATTTCTTCGTATTTCATAACGCCCTCCATAAAATATAGGAAAAATATACAGTGAGATTATATCACCGTATTAATTAATTGTAAATATGCGACATTGCCAAAAATTAAATATGTAATTATTTAATTTTTCGCAATACTGCACAATAAAACAACGCTTTGTTTTATGTTAGTGATTATATTATCTATTTTTATAATTGTCAATAATAAATATAAAAACCTAAATATTTTCTATTTGCCAGTCAATTTCCCTGCAATTATTTTGCTTTAAAAATTCATTTGTTTTACTAAAATGTTTGCATCCGAAAAAGCCGTTATATGCTGAAAAAGGACTGGGATGCGCAGCTTTTAAAACAAGATGTTTCGGGTTATTTAAAAGTATTTCTTTTTTCTGTGAAGGCTTTCCCCAAAGCAAAAAAACTATTGGTCTGTCTTCATCATTTACTGCTTTAATTATTGCATCTGTAAATTTTTCCCAACCGTGATTTGCATGTGAAAATGCCTGATGTGCTCTTACTGTTAAAACTGTATTTAATAATAATACTCCCTGATCTGCCCACTTTTTTAAATACCCGTTATTTGGAATATAACATCCGCAATCTTCTTTTAATTCCTTATATATGTTTACGAGTGAAGGCGGTGCGGGATTTCCCGGTAATACAGAAAATGAAAGCCCGTGTGCCTGGTTTGGTTCATGGTATGGATCCTGTCCTAATATTACTACTTTTACATTATTTAACGGTGTATATTTTAATGCATTATAAATATCATTTGCTGGTGGATATATTATTTTCGTATTATATTCTTCCGTTAAAAAATTTCTTAATTCACTATAATACGGACTATTATATTCCGACATTAATTTATCTTTCCAGGTATTTATATTTGTGCTCATTTTTTTAACTCTTCTTTTTTTGCTATCTTATATGTTTCGTTAACGCAAACAACTTTCTTTCATTGTGATGTCTCAGAGTATATTCCTCATCAAATAGTTACGAGAAGAAAATAGGCATGCCCTTTTTAGAGCATGCCCTTGATTTAATCTGTATCCGTACTAGTATTTAAGCACGTTCTACTTTTCCGGACCTGAGACAAGCTGTACATACATACATCTTCTGTGTTCCGCCTGCAGTCTTAACTCTTACAGACTTAACATTTGTCTTCCACATTCTGTTAGCACGTCTTGAAACGTGGCTTCTTGAATAGCTTAACTGATGTCCGAATCTATTTTCTTTCTCACAAATTGCGCATTTAGCCATTATTAAACACCTCCTGTCGCGCAAATTTGGCTCCAAAGCCTTAAACATTTGACATTCTATCACAAGTTTTAAAATAATGCAAGTACTTTTTTCTACGTCGTCACACAAAGCATCATGACAGCCGGTTTATTAAAAAGGTGCCGGAACTGTAACTGTTTCTGTATAATAATCATTTCCGTAAATATCAAGGATGTGACCATAGACATCTACCTCATCATAACCGATTTCTTCATACGAAACAACCAGAGGAGAATTAACTACGATGGGATCTTCATATAAATATGTATCATCGTAATCACCATCAAGTGTGTAAAAATCACAAATGAACTGGATCACATCACCCTTTATGAAATTAGTAACATTTCTTTCTGCCTGCGAAGGACCTTCACCATCGGTAGCATTTCTGTAACCCTTAACATAAGGACCTTCATGCTTGTCATCCCAGTAGATAAGTATTTCTATTTCTCTTTCTTCGCCGGTCCTGGCACTTGTTAAAATTGCATCTGTAATTCCGTAGCAATAACTGCCGCCGTCAGATGTCTCGCCCTCTTCTACTATAGTGAAAGGAACAGGAATGCCATTAATCGCAACCCATGTAAAATCAGAATCAATTATCAGATTGCCGTAATCATCAAGACCATACGAATTGTCATTTCCATAATCGATATAACCATCTTCGGTAAGTGCAAAAAGTCCAATATCGATCATCGCTATTGCATCCACCTGATCCTCGGAAATCTCATAAACGTAGCCATCGCCCTCTTCTGTAAGAGGAAGAAGTCCGTCTTCGTTTAATTCGAATTCAACAACTTCATTGTCCTCAGCTACCTCTTGGTTATACCATTCCTCTGTTGTAAAATCTTCCTCAGGAGTATCGTCCTCATAACCGGTCTTAACAGCCATGGGAGTCATTGCACGTGAGCATGAACCGCCCGATCTTGCGGAAAGGAAATTGTTGAAGAAGCCTGAAACCTTGTCATCGTTCATTCCGAAGCTCTTCATCATGGTCTTCATCTGCTTATAGTAGCTCGGATAATCATAAGGGAAATACATAGCAAGACCATTGGTCCTTGAAATATTTGTCTTATGATATACAACGCAGTCCTTTACAGAAGCTATAAGGTCCTCAGCTCCATCAAGTCCGCATCTTTCGCAGAAATCAATTATATCTATCTGATCATAATTGCCTTCGCCGTAGCACTTTGTATTTTTTCTTACCTTGGCGATCTCTTTATAATTTCCTGCATAAAGAGCTGCATTTCCCTGTGAACAGAGATTGCTCAGCTTCTTATATACATTAGATATTTTACTTAAATCGATAAGACTTAAGGTAACATCATCCGAACCGTTTGCAGCTACGAAATCATCAACTATTATGCTGCCGAGCTTTTCCATATCAACACTAGGATTCTGTGAAAGTGCCTTGAGCCAGCTTGTATAATACCAGCCGTAACCGGGCTCCTCTTCCTCTGCAGCTATTAAATAAGATGCATTATCGGATAATGCATATGCTGTTTCGATGGTACCCATAAGGCAGGCATCAAATCCAACGAAATCAAATTTAACACCGCTCTTATCAAATGCGTCTGAAATCTCATCAAGTGAAAGATCGCCGTTTGCCAGATCGTCCATACCAAAACCGGCCATCGTTCCGCCGCCGTGATTCCAGAAGATGAAACCGTATCTGTCAGCAGGGAAATTTTTAACCGAATATTTGATAAAGTCAAGTACCTCTGAGGGCTCAACCATACTCTTTTTTCCACGGTCCTCAAGAACCCTGATGCCATCGCCCACTACCTGGAATCTGCCAACCTTGCCGGATGTCATGACACTGTTCTGCCATCTCTTGGCTCCGCCTGCTTCAATGATAAGGTTTACATTGCTGCCAATGTTTGCCTTGCACATTTCCTGGATATCCATTGTAGCACAGCCGCTGTCTGACTCTAAGTTAGAACCGATCACATAAACCATGATCGTTGCTTTTCCTGAACCGCTACCAATATCGCTGATATCTGCATAGTCAAACTTTTCTCCGGTGTTGCCGCCGATGTAATTATCACTTCCGCCGCTGTATGAGGAATCTCCCCAGCCATAATCCGATGAGCTGCTGCCAAAGAATGCATCAAACAATGAATCTAAGAAATCATCATCGCTGGAACTGCTGCCCTGGCTAAACTGATCGTAATCATCATCCGAATAACTCGGTGTAGTAGTATCATCCTCTAAAAGGACATCAAACAGATCATCAAGCAGACCTTTTTCGGAGGAATCGTCGGTATTTGATGAAAACCCGTAATCCCCGCTGTCTGAAGGCTCGTCATCAAGCATTCCGCAGCCTGAAAAAGAGCATACCAATAAAACGGATACCAGCAGATATGCTATCCATCTAGAAAACTTCTTCATTTCTTTATTTCTCCTGATCCTTTAAAAACTCTTCTCCCTTTTTAACCATTTCCTTCTCGTTTTCCTTGTCTTTGGGAGATTTCTTAAATTTGTCAATTAAGCCGGGAACCATATCAATAGCCTTGGATACGGCATCGGTACTCTTTACGCTGACAAGCTTGCACTGACCGTCCTTGATAACGAGCACTGAGCTGGGTGACATCTTTCCGCCTAATCCGCCGCCTGCGCTGTTGCCCTTTGCGTCCTTTGCAAAGGCGCCTGCAGCTACGCCGAAGCTCACATCAACTAAAGGAAGGATAACTGTGCCGTCATCAAATTTAACTGCCTCGCCTACTACTGTCTTTGTAGTAATAAAGGAATCCATACCCTTAAAAAGAGATGTGACTGTCTCTGCAAAATTGTTTTTCTTGTCGTCTGTCATTTTTCCTGTCTCCTTTATAAATTTTTATTTTTTACAGTTTCTTAAATCCGCGGATTTTCTTGCGGATGTACTTTATATCCTTATTAAACCATACCTTTACGGCAGGTATAACAAGCATCGCTAATATGATCCTTCCCTTTAGATCCACATCTGCCTCCAATTTCTTATTTTCGAAATCGGGTTCGAGATCAAAATGCGGTCCCCAGATTGGGAAGAAAAGACTTGCGGCTCCGGTAATATAGCCTGTGGTAGCCGGGTCGTCCATTCCGAATGCAACCCTTCCTTTTAATTTCTTTGGAAGCACTCGTTTTATTATAAGGAATAATTTCTTTTTGCCGTAATTAACTCCGTTTATTACTCTTTCGTCATCCTTCATATCAAGGATGTAATTTTTCTTTTTATTGAGTTTCCTGATTTTCTGCTTTATGTTTTTAAATTTTTCCCTGATCGCTTTAAGCTTTTCCTTAATTTTCTTAGGAATTGCTTTGATCTTTCCTATGATGCCCTTGCTTTCAGGTTCTTCTACCGATTCTTCCTCTTCATCATCAAACCACCAGGAATCGTCGTCTTCCTCCTCTTCCTCGCTGTCGGTTTCCGCAGAATCCTTATCCTCCTTTTTATCGTCTTTCTTTTTGTCGGAATCTTTTTTATCAGAGTCATCTGCTTTTTCCGATGAATTCTCTTCTTTATCTGTTTCTTTGTTTGTGTCCTTATTTGTCTCTTTTTCTGTTTCTTTCTCAGTATACAATGATTTAATATCTTCCTCAGTTGTGAGGCTCTTTATCTCATCATCCTCTTCATCGTCTTTCTTTTTATCCTGATCTTTTTTCTTTTGCTTTTCGGCCTTGGCTTTTTCCTTTTCTTCCTTCTTCTTTCTCTTTTCTTCCTTTTTCTTTACATACTCTGGATCATTGGAATAAAGCCTGAAAAGTCCAAGTACCTTTGCATTGATGATAAGATCGGTACCGTTGAGGTTCGCTGAAACATGTACGAAATGCAGGAGCCAGGAAACCACCACATTTGCTTTTACCGGTATCTCCTTTTTATGATCTCCGTAAATCTCTCCGGAGCCTTCCTCATCTGAGGCCCTTACCTTATTCATCAGGGCATCTCTCTTCCGGCGGCTGATGACCTCATCACTTAAGTCGGTCTCTGCAGGATATTTTGCATCGGCCCTGTACCTTACAGGCACAAAACCTACGAGCAGCACAATAAGCAGTACCAATCCTATCAGTACCGCTAATGTTATTCCTATTATCTTTAATATTGTAAGAATAACTGAAAGCATGCTCAAACTCCAAGTAAAAATTTAAGAATATTTTTAAACCGTATTATCAGGAAACCTCAGGGCTTTTGATCTCAAAGTAGGATTTAACTCCCGCAGGTGAAAGCTCATAGCCGTCATTTACAAGTCTTGCTATAATGCCTCCCGCAAGCTCCTGTGCTTCCTCGGAGCCTCCGGCCACTCCTACGATATGGATATCATCTTCCTTTGTTTTATAATGTTTTGCCGGGAAGAAGGTTATACTGTAGATATCCAGCAGATCCCTGCCCCCTGTATTTATAGTGATAAGGTGGGCACCGAACCTGATCCTATTTGGTTTTTCAAGTTTTTTCTTAATCTTTTTAAGCTTTTTCAGATTCTTAGCTTTTATACTGTCCGATAAGAACAGTTTATCGCTCCAAATTATCACTGTGTCCTCCGAATGATCAGAACTCCATCTTTAAGATTTTAGAAACAGCTGTATTTTTTTCATGAACATTGCTACAGCCCGAAAGTGACTCCCTTACGTAATCCATTACCTCTGTACGGGAATTGAAAAATACCGGAAGTGTTGAAAGCACTGCTGCCTGCCTTGCGCGGTTTAAGGCTCTGTTACCGTTTTTAAAGGCTGCGTCAAGTTTTTCTGAAAGCTTTGAAAACTCTGTCTCCACATCCTTTTCTTCCGCATTGCCGAAAACATCTGTATCAAGCTCTGCATAAACAGATGTCGACATAAGTCTTCTCATGCTCTCGAGTTTAACTGCCTCTTCATCGGGTCTCCCCTCTGACTCTAAGTAACCCTCAAGCTTAGCCTCGAGCACCAGCTTTCTTTCCGAAAGCTCTTCCAGTCTGCCTTCAAGCTCTGTAAGTATCTTTTCAGCCTCGTTCTTTCCGGAGCTCTCATCCAGTGCGGACGAAGCCCTGATGAGCTTTAACAGGCTGTCAACCTTTTCTCTTTCATCGTTTCTTACTTCAGCGCTGCATCTGCCTATAACACAGATATAATTGCAGATACCTGCCAGGTCGTTAAGATAATCATACTTTTGCTCTAAAGCTTCACTGTCAATACTTTTAATATCGGTATCTCCAAATTCGAGATCCCCAGAAAGCCCGGATGAGCTCTCAAGCATGTAAATGATCCTCTGCAAAACATCCTTACCCATGCCGATGTAGAGCTTAAGGCTGTTTTTAAGTATATCAAAGAATCTTACCTTTGTCATCCTGACAGGGAGCTCATATACTGCCATCTTGATACGCTCATTTATCAAAGCGTTATCATTTACCCCGAAAATGCTCCTAAGTACTGCTTTTGCAGCCTCGTCGTCACTTGGGTAGTCAGGCTTTTCATCGGGATTCTCTTTTCTTATCTCAATATAATGTTCAAGCTCTAATCTGTCAATCTTTCTTACCAATGACTCAACCTGCTGTTTTAATTCTTCCCTTAAGGTCTCGGCCTTTCTGCCGGTTTCCTCCAGGTCATCATAGGACTTAAAGCAGCTGCCTATAAGCTCCTCGAGTCTATTTCTAAATGTATCATCATTATCTGATTTTAAAGGGAGCTCCTTATCACGCTCGCACAGGGAATAATAATCCATGGCAAGCTCTGTAAAAGCAAGCTCAAAGTAACATTTTTCAAGCTGATTGTTCAAGATACAGCTCCTCCGTCTATACCAAAGAATTTATATATATCGCATTGGGTGTATATTTCAGGAACTCGGGTCCGCCGATAAGGCCGGAAAATACGCTTACAAAGCCCAATACACCAAGACCTATTACTATTACCGCTCCGGCTATCTGGTATGACTCGGTCTTTTTTATCAGTTTTGAAATTACGGTACACAGCATGCACATAAATAAAAGATAAAGAACGCTGTATAAAAGCCCGGTTAAACCCGAGATAAGAAAGCCCGATACCAACCCTAAAGGTAAAGTATACACGAAAATTCCAAAAAAGTCCATAGTTTCTGACGGAAGTCTTTTTCCGGGCAGTTCCTTTAAGCGGTAAGCCACTCCCGACTCATATTCGAGACAGAAACAGTTACATGAAACAAATGCTATAAGACAGAGCAGCATTGCCAGCATCCCGGCGATCATCTGCTTATAGATCATGCCGTTTGTGATCTCTTTTTCTTCTATCTTCTGGGCAGATACATCCTCATATTTCAAGTTAAAGGTAAATGCAAAATCGGAATCGCTCTTAAGCTCTGCAACTACGGAGGCATATTCCTCTTTAGACATATGAGTCTCGCCGTCAAGCGCCTTGTAAGCCCTGTAGGCCTTGTTAAGACAGATGTCGTAAATCATATTGCCCGCAGTAATATCGCTTAGGATAACGCTTACCCTGTCATCCTCACCGGATATGACCCTGATAGTCTCATCCGGCAGGCCCATCCTTATCTTCTCTCCGAAACCCTCATCGACGATAAAGATACATTCGATAAGACCGTCAAGGAGTTCCTCTCTTAAATCCTTTAGCTCTCCTTCCTTTACATAAACAGAAGGAGTATTTTTCATGCCGTTTGCAAAGTTTAGGGCTTCCTCGCTCTCATCATACATTACGAGACCCACAGGTATGGAACTTCTTTCCTCTCCGGCACTATCAAGTCCCAAAAGCAAAGCCAGCACAACTATCGAGGATACGAGATAACATATCCCGGCAGTCCTGTCTTTAAGGCATATTTTTAATCTAAGTATAAAACGACTCATTAGTATTTAGCACCTTTTTCAAACATCACGTTGCATTTAATATAAGCTTTATAAACCAGTATGTAGGCGTAAATCTGGCGATCGCGAGCACGCCTTCGGGCAGATACATTATGGGTATAATGCCGCCGCCGGCTATGGTCATAAACAGTATCAGCATGTTTCCGAGCACCATATAGCCCGATACCGAATTCATGAATCTTGCGATTATCATAAAAAGCACGCAGGCTACCACAATGGCAGAGAAAATAAAGAATATTGCGCTGGCCGGTATGTCAAGATCACTTAAAAATGATATGAGACCGACAGCTACAAGCATTATAAAGCCATAAACTATAAGGAATGCAAAAAGACCGGATATAAATATCCTAACCTTTCCTATGCCTGCCGAAACAAGCCTGTCGCCAACCTTGGATACTCTTTCCTTTAAGGTCTTTAACCCCGCAAGGAGCCCAGCATACAATATTATCAGGATCATCCCGGCGTAAATATAATAATTTACGAGCGAAATACCCTCGAATCTCTCAATGATCTCCCTCTTAAAGAAGGAATCCTTTCCGAGTGCGGTAAACAGCAGTTCAAAGGAAACTGTCCTGTTTACATCCGCGATCGTCGTTTTATCATAATAACCGTCGCGGCGCATCGCATTTACTATGCCCTGGCAGTTCATTTCAACAGATGAAATATATGTTGAATAGGCATTTGCAAGGTTGGTCAAAAGTACCGCCTTGGTCTTGTCCGAGCTGTTAATCTTACCCTCTATCGGCATATTTATTATGTCGGACAGGTTTTCAGTAAAATCCTTAGGTATGATGAGGTACATATCAAGCTCGCCCTGATCAAACAGGTCTGAAAGCTCGTAGCGGGTACCTCTTACCACCTGGAAATAGGAACTGAAAACCTCATTTTCATCAAAATATGTGACCAGCAAACCTGAGTACTCTGTCTGATCCTCATCCGCTATTCCGAATCTGACGGCAGGGCCCGTTGTTTCTTTTACGCAGAACATTATGCCCGCCGCAGACAGAACCAGCAGTGCTATCAGCAGAATGATCATTTTTCTGTCACTGAATATCAGTTTTAAATCCTTTGAAAGCATTTTATTACCTTCCGTTAGGTTCGGTGTTCATGTGTATATAAATGATCGCTGCAGTACTCGTAGCTGCCGTTGCATTTACTGCAGTATCTGAATTCCAAAGTATCATCGTCCTTCTCGGTCCTGCCGCAGATCGCGCATTTATGCATTGCCTTTTGATCTGAGGGCTTATAGATATTTATTACCTTTCCACGGTTCATATCTCTTGCTGCTGCCGCACCTGCCGCTCTGCGCGCTGCCTGCTGGCGCAGGGACTGCTGGAATGCACGTCTTGCAGGGTTCATGGGTGAGAAGCCCTTTTTCTTTAAAGAGATAAAGAAAATAAGGAAGTTAAGCAGCGAGAAGCCGATGGCTATAAGGGTTATCACACCGTAAAGCCAGCCCGATGCAAAGCCCTGAAGTATCTCTACTCCGATAAGCACTCCGTAGCCGATCGCAAGATATTTTCCCTTGGGAGACAGGCAGAAAATCGCAACCCATACAAGATTTGTAAGCAGTGTAACCATACCTGCATAAGGGCTGATCGCAAATGCCTGAGCCACATCTAATGCAACGGCCAAGAGGTATATTATCATGAACATGCTTATACCATTCTGCACTCCACCAAAGCCAAAGCGCTGTTCCGGGAATGTTACCGCAAATGCAAGGAAAAGCGTCAGGTTAAGATAGTCAAGCTGTAAGGGATAGCTATAGCCGTAGCCGAGTGTAAGGTAAGTAAATATATAAATCCCTACTATTGCCAGTGCCGTAAAGAATATCCCCGAGAAATAATACAGGTTAAACCTGAAGCTGCCCCACATGCTCTCAAGCAGCATTCCGAACATGAAGTTTACATAGAGCATAAGCAGGATCCTAAATATATTATCTGTGGTAACAGGCTGGATTATAAAGGTAAAAAGCCTCCATACCTGCCCCTGCAGCAGCTTGTCTATATCCAGCATAAGCCAGTTGTAATACAGGTTCGGATTAATTGCATTTATTATAAATCCGGCTGCATAAAGGACGATGACATATTTCATCAATCCTCTTATGGCATACTTACCGAATTTTCTTTCTAACTTGTCTATCATTACATGTACCGTTACGCAGGCTTGGTGCCATGGTCTGTGCAGCCTGCAGCACAAACCACATAAATATCAGATTATCTGTGTAAGTCCGTTAATCCCGGGGGCAACCGTCATCGAATAATTTGTGTAATAGATCACATATCCCGGTTTTGCGCCATTGGGCTTTTTAACGTCCTTTCTCTGCAGATAGTCCACATCTGTTTTTGCATTTTGAGAGGACTTTGAATAGTAAGCAGCAAGAGAAGCGGCCTGCTCATAAACCCTGTCGGGAAGCTCCCTGCCATCGGTCTTTACTATTACATGGGAACCGGCGTTTTTCTTTGCATGAAACCACCAGTCTCCACCATTTGCAACCTTAAAAGTCAGCTCATCATTCTGGTAGTTGTTTTTTCCCACATAAAGATGAAAGCCGTCCTCGGTCACATAGTGCAGGGGCTTTGATTTTTCACGGCTCCCGGCGTTTTTATTGATGTTTTTGCCGTTTTTATTTGCGGTCTTTCCGAAATGCCCCGTTATATATCCGCATTCTATAAGCTCTTTTTTAATGATATCAAGATCATCGGAGCAGTCAGCTATGTTAAGGGCAACATTTATCGACTCAAGATGCTCCAGCTCTTCCTCACTTGTCTTTACCTGCACGGAAACCGCCTCAAATGTACGCTTTAGCTTTGAGTATTTCTCATAGTATTTCTTGGCATTATCAAGAGGACTTAAGTCCGGATCAAGGGGTACCCTGATATCATCTCCCGTATAGTAGTTGTTAAGTGTGCACTCCTTCTGACCTGACTCTAAGCCATAGCCGTAGGTGGTGAGCAGCTCGCCGTATAGCTTATATTTGTCACGCTTTTCCGTATCCTGCAGCTGCTTTCGCTGAAGCTCTAATTTTTTAACTGTCCTCTCCAATGCATTGCCGACCACTTTTCGAAGATCTGCTGATTTCTGTCTGATATTGGTTATGACATTTTTCTTTGCATAGTAGTCCTCTAACACCTGACTGATGCTGTCGTAGCTTAAGAGCTTCATGTTTTCCTTATTATCATACAAGGAAAGCTTAAGGGCTGCAAACTCTACCGGTGTACCTTTTTCCGCAAGGTCCTCTGACTGTGCGGATGCATCTAAATTATTTACCTCAAAGCAGATACAGGGACTGAAATTACCTTCTTTTATATCCTCGACTATCTCGCTGAATCTCTTATATAAATGAAGCAGCAGATCCTGATTTAAGCTCTGGGCATTTACCCCTCCGTCGAAGCCTGCTCTATGGACTATCTCATTTGCCATAAGGGGACTAAAGCCGGTATAGCTCATGTATATGGCTTTTCCTGCCTCGCCCGGATATCCGCCTATGCGGGTTATGAAATCCTCCTCAGTGGCGGTCAAAGGGTTTACCTTGTCCACCTGTCGGGGGATAAAATACTCTCTTCCGGGAAGCACCTCTCTTACTGAGCTCATGGCGGATGAAACATGCTTTATGCTGTCTATTATCTTAAGACCGCCATCCTCCTCGCCGCAGAATATGATATTGCTGTGCTTTCCCATTATTTCAACGATAAGCTTTTTCTGACAGACATCTCCCATTTCATCGAGATGCTCCAAGTCGATCACGATGACACGCTCCAAGTCCGGCTGATACACATTTGTTATCCTTGCAGTGCCTATGTATTTTCTAAGCAACATGCAGAAATTGGGTGCCGTGATCGGTGCCTCTTTTTTTGAAGAACTAAGATACATAAGAGGCAGGCTTGCGTCAGCCGAAATAAATAATCTGTACTGATCGTAATTTTTTATCGTAAGGAGAAGCTCATCCTTTTCCGGCTGCTGGACCTTTAAGATCCTGCCTCCGACAAGCTTTTCCTTTAATTCTTTTACTATATTTGCTATTACTATACCATCGAGTGCCATTTCTTTGTTCCTATATATTTTCCCATTCCACTTTGCAGAACGAAGTTTTTTCGCAGGGGTGCCCTCTTTTCGCTCTGCACAACAGGTCCATACAACGTATTATAATCTTTCTGCGAAAGGTTTTCTGTCTTTATAGATAAAATAATATTTAAACCCGACACATTTAAGCATTTCACATACATCATTAAAGTCATATGCAAGATGTTCGGCCTTGTGTGCATCGGAGCCTATGGTGATCAGCTCTCCGCCAAGCTCCCTGTACCTTATTAGTATTTCCTTTTGGGGGTGTGCAAAACCGAGACCATACTTAAGCCCTGCGGTATTTATCTCAAGAGCTTTCCCCTTATCGATTATCTTTTTAAGTATTATATCAATCCGGTCTGAAAAATCCTTAGGGTCGTAGATTTCCCTGCCGTAAAGTCTTTTAAATACACTTTTATCTTCTGCGTTACGGGCTAAGGTCAAAATATCAGTCCTACCCTTCCTCTCAGCGCTCCTTAAAGTCGCTTCCTGCGAGACATACCTAACAAGGTAATCAAGATGACCCACGGAATCAAAACAATCATAATCAGAAATGTTTTTATCAATGGCATCAAAGTATCTGTTAAGCCCTTCTTCCGCTGTCCTTTCATACCAGTACTCCTCCCAGTAAGGATCTATGTTTTCCAGACAATGTGTCGATCCGATGATGAAATCAAAGGGATATTTTTCAAGCATCTCATTATATTCCTTTATGCACTTATCCCTTAATTCCGGCTCATCCCTTAAACCTATCTCAAGACCTATACGGATATCAAGACTGTCACGGTATCTGTACCTAAGGGTTGATATCAGTTCATAATACTCATCAACATCAAATACAAAATCCCCACCCGACTTTTTACTACAGGCCAAAGGAAAATAAAGGTCCATATGATCGGTAAAGCATAGACCCTTAAGCCTTTTTTCAATCGCCGTTTCTATTATATTTTCCTGCTTTTCATCGGAATCCGTGGAAAAATCGGAGTGAAGGTGAAAATCGTAATTAATCATTATTTATCCTGTTGCCTTTTTACCTGCCAAGGCTCCTCAATTCCTCGACCAATCGCTTTATGTGAAAGCAGGTAAATTTGGCTTCTTCCATCGTATTATACTTTCCTATGCTGATCCTTATTGAGGAATCAGCCTGCTCATTTGAAAGCCCCAGTGCAGTCAGCACATGTGAACGTTCATCAAGACCGGAGCTACAGGCAGAACCTGTAGATACGCAAATACCTTCCATATCAAGACGGAGTGCCAGTGAGGTACCGTTTATGCCTGCAAATGAGAAGTTTAGCACCCACTTCCCGTCTCCGTTTATCTTTGTATCCGGAATGGTTTCCAAAAGTGTTTTTTTGAAATACTCTGCTATTTCTCTTTCTTTCCGGCTGTTGATCTCATTCTCTACAGCTGCCAGCTCACATGCCTTTCCCAGGCCTACGATACCGGGGACATTTTCCGTACCCGAGCGCATGCCTCTTTCCTGACCGCCTCCGTAAATCAGAGGGTTAAGGCTTACGCCGCGCCTTATAAACATAAAGCCTGTACCTTTAGGTCCGTAGAGCTTATGCCCGCTTACCGTCAGTGCATCTACTCCAAGCTCCTTTACGTTTATCCTCATATGCCCCGCTGCCTGCACTGCATCGGTATGAAACACGCAGCCGTAAGAGTGAGCAACTTCAGCAAGCTCCTTTATGTTCTGGATATTACCCGTCTCGTTATTAACTAACATTATGGAAACGAGTGCACGTTTCTTAAAATCAGAAGGATCCCCCTTTATATCAAGTTCCTCTAACTTTTCCTTTAGAATCTTTGGGGTTACCATACCGAATGAGTCGGGCTTAAGCAGTACAGCCTTGGTGCCGTTTTTCTTAGCATTTTCTATTACTTTAAGCACAGAATCATGCTCTGTTTTTGAGGAAATGATAACCTTGGCAAAGCTTAATACTGTATTGTTTCCCTCCGTACCGCCCGAGGTAAAATATATCTCATCGGGCTCGGCGGATATAGCAGAAGCAATCGTTTTTCTTGCCTCATTAACTGCCTTTCTTGCCTCGTACCCTAAGGAATACTTACCGTTTGCATTTCCAAAGCTTTCCTTTAAATATGGAAGCATTGCCTCCAGGACCCTGTCATCCATGCGTGTACTGGCGGCATTATCAAAATAGATCATTCTCTCTTTACCCGTTCAAAGGATTCGTCATACATAATGAAGGCGTCTCTTCCACTGCCCTTTACGGCATACAGTGCCTTATCTGCACATTCCACGAGCTTTTCATAGGTGGTACCGTGATCGGGGAACATTGCAACACCGATACTGGCGGATTTCTTTATAATCTTGCCGTTTACCTCTACCGGCTGCCTCAGTACTCCGTGCAGCTTCTGAGCCTGTTTTATCTGGTCTTCCTTTTTCTGCACGTTACATGCAAATACTACAAACTCGTCACCGCCGATACGTCCTACGATATCGCTCGAACGGAAGGACTTGGTGATGGCTCTTACTACCTCAATGATGATATTGTCGCCTACGATATGACCGTAGGTATCGTTAACCTCTTTAAACTTATCGATATCGACAACAAAGAGCATACCGTTTTTGTCGGGATTTTCGTTCATGTAACGTTCGATAAAGATCTTTGTATATTCCTTATTAAGAGCGTTTGTAAGAGGATCCCTCATGGCCTTTGTTTCAAGGCGGGCAAGCTCTTTCTTATGAAGGTCTATATTGATGATCTTTCCGATAACTTCCTTTACGTAGCCCTCGTGATCCCTTACAGGCATACCTATGAGCCTGCACCATACATATGTACCGGCTATGTTCTTGATCCTTATCTGTTCATCGACATTCTCACCCTTTGTCGCAAGTATACGGAACAGTTCGGCAAATTTTTCACAGTCATCCGGCTCAATAAAAGGATCCTTCCAGTGCTCTCCCTTTATAAACTCCGGGATCATGATCGCGCCCTGATAGAAATCATTATAGTTATCCGACATTGTAAGAGTGTCGTCGGAAATAACATAATCAAAGATTACGTCGTTTGAAAGCTCCGTAACAAGCCTGTATCTTTCCTCCTGGATCGCTACCTGTTCGTTAAGCAGCTTTTCGTTTGTTATATCTACAAGTACTACCGAAACTGTAAATATCTTTTTCCTTAAAACAGAATTACCGGAGATAATGACCCATTTTGTACCCCACTTGGTCTTTATCTTCATTTCTTCCTTTATGGTAAAGTTGCTGTCTATTACAGCACCCCTGAGATAACTTGCATACGGTTCCTCAAGAAGATTATAAAAGCCGTTGCCATACTGCTCCTTTATTTCATCCGAGGTAAATCCCAGAAAGGTATAAAAGCCTTTACTGGCATAGGTGATATAACCGTCGTTACCGGCTATGAAATCAACTATCCCGGCTCCTATCTCGTTTGTTATATGCTGTACTTCGCGGGCTATCTCAGCCGATCT
Source organism: Lachnospiraceae bacterium (assembly GCA_017557525.1). Taxonomy (GTDB): domain Bacteria; phylum Bacillota; class Clostridia; order Lachnospirales; family Lachnospiraceae; genus RUG11977. The sequence continues at coordinate 28,118 of JAFYYN010000045.1, read as the reverse complement.
CTCCTGATTTCTCCACATGTAAAATACGAATACCGCAAGCATCAGGACCGCAAATACACTTAATGATATGGTAACTATTACCGGTGTGGGCAGGTCGATAAAACCTGCTGCTATGATCCTAATTCCCATAGTTTATCCTCCGCTCGAGTTACAGATAAAACCTTTTAACCCAATAATATATAATATCACAAAACAGAGGAAGTCGCAAGGAAAAAAATAATAGTTACTATTCACCGTCTGGTCAAAACGCACTCGCAGCCCTTCCGGCTACGCCGTAAGTCGCCGCTTATGCGGCTTAGGCAGCTTCGTGTGTTTTGTCCAGCCTTCGCGTCATAAAACGGTTATGCGCAACAATGCAAGCGAGCTTGCTTGTTGCGCATTCCGTTTTTGCCGTGAATAGTAACTATTTCTGCACCCAATGGGATTCGAACCCATAGTACAAGCTTCGGAAGCTTGCGTGGTATCCATTCCACTATGGGTGCTAAAAAAACTGCCGGGTAAATACCCGGCATATGCTCTTCTTACTTTAAGCTTCCTGAGGGATGATCTCCTTCTTGTTATATGATCCACAAGCCTTGCATACTCTGTGAGGCATCATAAGCGCACCGCACTTGCTGCACTTTACAAGGTTCGGAGCAGTCATCTTCCAATTAGCACGACGGCTGTCTCTTCTTGCCTTAGAAGTTCTGTTTTTCGGGCAAATTGCTCCCATTTCTTACACCTCCTTAAAAAATCAAACTAAAGGGAATTTCTTCCTTGATTATTTCCGTCCAAAATTCACGCACATAGGGTATTATATCATAGAAATAGAATTTGTCAAATAGTTTTTTATAAAATTTTTAATCGTCGCTGTCATCAGGATTTTTGAGCATGATCGTCTTTTCATCCATGGTAACCTTGATCTTGTTGCCCTTAAGCTCTAAGGTATCAAGCATATTCCTAGGTATCTGGATACGTCCTGCCCTGTCGACAATTGAAAACTCGTCCTGGGTTTCCTCTTCCATCCAGTTTATCTCGCCGTTGCCGAGATTGGTGTAATGCTCCTTTAAAATACGCTCACTGCTTATCTTACCGTCTCTTATCGCTACAACACGGGCAACCTTCTTTGAAAGCTCCACATCGTGGGTAACGATGATGATGGTCTGTCCCATTTCCTGGTTTAAGCGCTTAAAAAGATCAAAGATATAGTCAGCAGTCTTTCTGTCTACAGAACCCGTGGGCTCATCTGCAAGGAGAAGCTTAGGCTTGTTTGCAAGAGCTATGGCAATTGCTATACGCTGCTGCTCACCACCTGAGAGCTGGTTCATACGGCTGTACTTTCTGTGAGACATGCCTACGAGATCAAGCAGCTCCAATGCTCTTTCCTTCTTGTTCTTTTCGCTCGTTAAGTGCATGGGAGTCATGATGTTTTCCATGGCATTCATGAAGGGAAGCAGGTTTCTTCCGTTATTCTGCCATACAAAGCCTACAGTATCCCTCTTATAGAGCACCTTTTCCTTCTGGGTCAGCTTAAAAAGGTTTTTGCCGTCTACGAAAAGCTTGCCGGCACTCGGTTCATCAAGACCGCCCAGCATGTTAAGGAAGGTCGATTTACCGGAACCGCTGTTACCGATGATGGCTGTAAGCTCGCCTCTCTCGACTCTTAAGTCAAGGCCCTGGAGCGCAAGTACCTCCAGCTCTGAGGTCTTATAGATCTTTACCAGGTTTTCAGCAAGGACCATAGGGGCATTTTCACCTGAGATAAGGTCGTTGTCGGTTGCCTCATTGGCCATATCCGAGGTAATAGCAGACATTGACTCGGCTCCGCCCTCTGATTCTACATTTGTAGACTCCTGTAAATCCTTAACTTCCTCGTTCTGATTCTTTTTATTCTTGTCTTTTTTATCGGATTTTCCCATTTATTCGTACCATTCTTAAATTATTATAACTCTTTGTTAACCACACAGTTTGCCACGCAGCCGTCCTCGATTGTATAAACGGTATCACCGGCATCCATAAGACCTACGTCATGGGTGGTCATAACTATGGTTACGCCCTCTTCTGCCACGAGCTTTTTAAAGATGTTTACAACAGTGATTGCTGTCTGGCTGTCGAGCTCGGCTGTGGGCTCGTCGGCAAATACGACTCTGGGTCTGTGGGCTATGGCTCTCGCTATGGCAACACGCTGCTGCTCACCGCCTGAAAGCTCCTGGGGCATATGATCGGCACGGTTCTGGAGTCCGACCATCTTTAAGCACTGGTGTACCCTTGCTTTCCTGTCTCCCTGATAATCGGAAAGACGGAGGCTAAACTCAACATTTTCATATACCGTCATCATAGGGATGAGGGAAACTGACTGGAATACAAAGCCGACATTCTTGCGTCTTAGCTTCTCCCTCCCCGTATCTGACATGGCCGATATCTCCTGGCCATCAAAGAAAACCTTGCCGGCTGTCGGAGTATCAAGTGCGCCTATGATATTCATGAGTGTGGTCTTTCCCGAACCTGAAGGGCCTCTAAGTATTGTGAGGCTCTTCTCCGGTATCTCGACGCTCACCTGCTTTAATACCTTTACAGGCTCGCGTCCGGCAATCGGGAAATCCCTGTTCACATTTTCTGTTTTAATTATACTTTTTCCCATATTAGTCTTCTCCAAGCTTCAATGCCTGTGAAATCTTCATGCTGTATACCTGTCTGATAAGTACTGCCAGGCATGCCGCAAATACAATTCCTATGATTATGAGCAGTCTTGCAATATCCGAATCCCTTGTAATGAGCTCTAACGGGAGCGATCTGTCCGTTGCCGAATATGCGATCTGGATTATCGGTACAAAGAGCCTCGATGAAATCCATCCGATAATGAGACCAAAGATGATCGCTACGACACCGGTAAGTACCTGCTCGTTAACAAGCATATGGATAACCTCGTTCTTTCCCATACCCATAGCTCTGAATATACCAAACAGCAGCTCTCGCGAACGTATGGAGAGTGTCCAGTAGATAAGATAACCGATACCACAGATAAGCAGTATTGTGATAAAGCTCATTGTAAGTATGCCGTTTGTACCCTGGAAGAGAGCCTCACGGCTGATAGCCTCTTTATTTTCCACTGCGTCAACAAACTTTGTTACCTGGATATTCTTATCCTTTATGAATGAATAAACGCTTTCGGTATTTCCGCCCATGTTCATCCAGATTTCATAAGGGAATACTCCAACCTTTTCCTGTACTGCGGAAAGGTGAGCGACAACCATGTACTGTTCCTCGCTCTTGGAGGTTCCGTCTGAAGAGATTATTATCTTATTTTTCTGGTATCCGGGCCAGTACTCAAAGAAACCGTAAACGATACCTGTACCGCTGCCGGTCTTGATGTCGTCGGTAATTGTATAGGTAATCTGGTCACCTAGCTTAACGCCTAGCTTGTCCCTGAAATTGATAGAAACAAGCACTGCATCTGAATTCTTTGAAAGTACGTTCAGGTATTCCCTGTAATTGTAGTCAAGGAGCTTTCTGTCAAGAGTCGTGGTCTCACCGAAATCCTTGGTGTTGATACCAAGTATGGTTACTGGTTTCTCCTGCTTTCCGGTTGAAACAACTGTATTTTCCGACTTATAGACCTTTGCCATGGATTTTACTCCGGGAAGGTCGTTGTATTTTCCGAAATCAGGCTCTGTATATGAAAGCTCAACCTCCTGTGTGGGATCGTGTGAAGCATAAACTGCGTTATTCTTCCAGAATTCCTTCATTACGATATCCGCACCGCTATTGTAATCATTGTTTTTCTCAGCATTTGCAAGTATTGTCCTCGCGATCGTGGTATTGAACATACCGAATGCAACGGTAAGTACCAGGAATACCATGATAAATGCCTGCTTTCCGCCTGTACGGATAAGCTGCAGGAAGGAGGTATAGCTTGCCGGCTTCCAGCTGTGCTTTCCTATATTGTAAAGCAGACGCACAAACAATGAATGAAGTCGGAGTGAAAAGAGTCCCGCACCTAAGATAAACAGTGAGGAGCTTAAGAAGATAAGCGGGTCAAGCGACTGACCGCTCAATACTCTTACCAAAAGCTCGTCCTCCTGTGAGCTAAAGGTATAGTATCCGTAGATTGATACACCGAGCATGATAACATCAAGGAACAGCTTCTGCCATAAGGGCTTCTTTGATCTCTGACGCTTACGCTTAACTGAAACAATGGATGCAGTAGATCTCTTTAATACAGGCAGCAGTGTCATTATCATGGATACAAGTACTGCAGCAAGTCCGTAATAAAGTACCTCGGCAGAATACTCAACCCTGAGATTTCTCTTAGCTGCGAACTCAAGGAATGCGCTCGATGCACCAAGCACCTTACAGATCAGCTTTCCTAAAGGAAGGCCCGCAAGGAAGCTGATAAGTGCTAAGAACGAGGACTGCAGGAAATACAGCCATATGATCTGGAGACGTCCCGCACCTCTTGACTTTAAGATCGCGATCTCGTTTTCTTCCATCTCGAGCATCTGTCTTGAGATCATGAAAAGGAATGCACAGAGAAGCACGATAACAGGTACCTGAAGTATTGCCAGGGTCACCGAGATCTGCTTTTCCTTTACCGCATAATCCTTCATAAGCTCGATATAATCGGGAGTTGCCATATTGCTGTAGACATTGTTGTTGTCCCTTAATGCCTGTTCTGTGATCTCGATTATATTGTCTATCTGATAGGGCTTTAATGCCGTATAATCAAATAATGTATACCAGTGTTCGTTAACATTGTACTTTTTGGTGTTGTTTGCCATAAAGCCCTGTTCGAACAAAGCCGGATCGATAAAAAGATAGTTATTGTAAGCTGAAGGGCTCTTAACCCAGTAATTGTCATTATCCTCCGAATTGGTGAAGACACCGACTATCCTGATCTTTACAAGATCCTTCTCGGCATACTTTATGGATTTGAAATACATCTCCTCACCTATTAAGAGGTTAGAATCGGTCATTGCGCTCTGGCTGATAACTGACTCGATATAGCCGTCCTCGGTAATGGTATTTGAATACATCTTACCGGAAACTATCGAGCTGTGCTTGTCAATATCCGACATGCTGCCGATAACGAGCTTTAACTCGTTTGAGCTCCTGTCATACATGGCAGTGGGTGTGGCAACACTTGAAACCAGACCTCTTACGCAGACCTTTTCGGTCTCCGGTATGCCAAACTGATCGGCAGCAGTATTTGCCAGGTTACGTATACGCTCTGTATCCGTAATACCGGCATTCTTTCTTATAAGTCCCTCTACATCTATGATCATGGGATAAGCATTGTTATCCTTCATATAGTTGGCGAACTCATCGGTAAGCATCCTGTTTCTTGATGCCTCCTGATACATCGGATGGCTTACAGCTATGGCTACAAGAAGTATGTTACCTATCAAAAGGCTCGCAGCCATCCATTTTTTATGCAGAATTTTCTGCAGCATTAAGTGAAACATATAAATCCCCTTAAAGTTCTTATGATTAATCCATTATGATGACGTCGCCTTCTTCCACACCTGAAACTATCCAGTTGCGGGTTCCGTCTGCCCCACCGATAACAACATATCTCTTGCTAGAGAATCCGTTTACATAAACATTTAAGTAGCTTCCCTTTTTATCCGATTTAACTGCTGTTCTCGGAACCATAAGGGCGTCAGTTACATAAATCTTATCAAATCTGACACTCACTTCACTGCCGGGTCTAAGCTTTGTGGTATCGCCAAAAACCTCGATAACGTCGTTTTGTGCCATAAGATTAACTGAGTTTGCTGAAGTCTTTAAGGTTTTAACCCTGCCCGTAAGCTCAACGCTCTTTCCGTTTATCGACTGAACAATCTTTACAGGCATATTATAGCGGAGAAGTTCCGAACCGCCCTCAACAACAACCCTCACCTTTGTAGGATCGTTTAAAACACATAAAGGAGGCCAGTAACCGATCACTTCATTGCTCCTGAACCTGTTAAGGTAACCGATGACACCGTCAGCAGGCGCATAAATAAATTCACGGCTCGCAAGCTCTTCAATCTGATCAAGTCTTAAGGTGTACTCATCTATACGGCTCTCACGCTTTTCAACCTCACTCTTAAAGGTTGCTTCGAGGCGGTCATAGGAAAGCTGTGCAAGCTTTCTGTCCTTTTCACTGCCGGAGTTTGCCGCAAGCTTATACTGGTTAAGCATAAGCCTTGTATCCTGTATATATTCCTCAAGGTTGTTCTTTGCAGCCTCCAGGTTAAGCTCAACCTCTTCCTTTTCAATCTCATCGATCGTAACGCTGATCCTTGCTATAGGGTCACCTTTTTTAACAGTATCTCCCTGGCTTACCAGGAATTCCTTAAAATATACCGTGCCCTCACGGATATCGTTAAATACCATCTGCTGGCTCGGGAACTCGAGAGATGCGTTAACCGCACCTGTTATATAGAATTCGCCTTTTTCAACAACGGCTGTTTTTACATTCTGGGCAATGCTCTCGTCCAAAGCGCCGAAATACAGTACATCATCGCCCTCTGCCCTTGAACTTACCGAAGGTATGAATGCAATGACCGCAACAAGGAGCAGACATATGCACTTTTTCAAACCCTTAGCTCTTAACATATACCTGTGCTCCTTCCTCTAATCCTGATACTACCTCAACATTGGCATTATCCGATAAGCCAAGTACGACCGATCTTCTTATTCTCTCGCTGTCCTTGATCTCATATACGAAATCTCCGGAGGCGTCCGAATAAACCGCGTTCTGAGGGATTGCAAGCACGTTTGCCCTGTAGTTCTTTACTACGATAACGCTCGCATAATCACCTACATAGATTTCCTTGTCCTCAAGATCCTTTAATTTGAACTTTGAAACCGGAGTAACTCCGTTATTAACGATAACCTTTAGTTCATTCTTGGTATAGGGTATGTACTCAAGCTCAAGTCTCTGTCCTCTGACTAATGCATAGAAGGAATAAAACTTGCTTACGGTATTTTCGGTCATATAATCACAGGTGATTATCGGATCTTCGCCGGTCTCAAGCGCTACCATAGCGGTGCCCTTTGAAACATAGCTGTTTTCCCTAGCTGAAGAAACTGCTGCAACTACGCTGTCATAGGGAGCTGTGATGCAGATATATCCGATATCGGTTTCTTTTAACTGGGCAAGCCTGTCCTCTTTCTGCTTTAACTCAAATTCGGCGAGCTCCTTTTTCTGCTTGATCTCTAATTCCTTTTCGGTTGTATCCCCGCCGTTTAAGTGTGCGATCTCAAGCTCCTTGTCATATCCGGCAAAGGTCTCTACCTGCTGCTTTTTGATCTCTTTTATCTCGTCCTCAAGATCAAGTATGGTATTATAGTCCTTTCCCATAAGACCGGCCAGTACATCGCCCTTATATACCTTGTCACCGGGCTCTACGAAAATACCGTACAGATAGCCGTTTTCATCAAAGGAAAACTCCTCAAGTGCAGGCAGTACAGCGCCCTCATGGAGCTCTACCTGACTGATATCCATCTTGGTGACATAGGTAGTCTCGAGCTTTGCGTTTACAGGCTCAAGAAGCTCTATTTCTTCATCATCAATATTCTTTTCCGTACTGCAGCCGGAAAGCATTATGCAGCCGCACAGTCCGAAAAGAACAAGCATCCTCTTAAACATTTGTACCCTCCGTATCAGCTCTTGCGAAGAATTACAGAATCACTTTCGCTGATTCCACCTTTTATTTCAACATAATCATTACCCATGAGGCCTATCGTTACCTTGCGCATCTCTCTTACGCCCTCATCGGTTAAGACATATACAAACCAGAAGTCCTCTGCTTCAAAAACACAGGTTTTAGGCAGGGATAATACTCCCTTTGCCTCGCCACGGACTACCGTAACCGTACCTCTTGTGCCCATCTTTATTGAGAAATCAGGCTGGTCAAGCTCGAAAATGATCTTTAACGAGTCCTTGTCAACCGATGTAACCGTTGAATCATAAACATCTCCGGTCTGATTGGTCACAACCTGTACCCTGTCGCCTACCTGGATATACTCAACCGCGTTTCTGTCCATTGCCTGGAAACCGCAGACACTCGCATTGAGGATCGTTATAACAGTCTCGCCCGCATTGGAGCTGCTGCCCTCAAGGTTTTTCTTTATATATGAAATATTACCCTCGATACCTGCATAAAGAGAACCTGCCGCGATCTGCTGCTCGTTTGCCGAGATCTTGATGGTATTGAAATCATTCTCATCGGTATATGTTCTTCTTTTCTCACGCAGCTTCTGGAGCTTTGTTAGGTAGCTTTCCTTTGTTGAAAGGCTTATGCCGGGAGTCTCTATCTTTTTCTCGTAGTACTCTATCATCTCGTCAGCCTGGCTTATAAGCAGGGCGTTTCGCTCAAGCTGTGCCCTCATATTGACATTGTCCTGCTCTAAGGAAGCAACATCAAGCTTTGCAACCAGATCTCCGGGCTTTACCTCATCACCTTCGTTTACATAAACAAATGCAACTGTTTTCTCTCCTACGGGGAATGCAAGGTTTTCTTCCATGAGCTGACTGTATGTACAGGAAATGGACTCTGTTTTTATTACATCCCTGGTTTCGCACCGGGTAAGATCATATTCATTTTCCATTGACTCTCTGACTATCGCTATGCTGTGAGTCTCCTCCTCATCGGACGAACAGCCCGAAAGAAGCAGGGCAGACATACACAGGAGCGCCGTCGCTTTATAGATTACCAAACCTTTTATTTTCATATCTCTTTATTTTCTCCGTAGATTTTGTTGTTTTTTACGAAAAAATTTCTAATCTTCGACCACAATAATGAATAATATCACAAAGTTCTTTTCTACTCTATACAATAATTACCGTCAAAATGCCCAAATATTGCTAAAATAATCCGGTGATTTTTGTATCCATAGTATGCTTTAGGCTAAAGCTGTCGTTTTTTCTGTCCATATTTTCACGGATATGCTGCGATGTACGGTCAACTTCTTCCCTGAAATCCCTGGCACTTAAGAGCTTTGCACCCTGACCGCGTATTATTATCTGCTCTAAGCCGTCGCTTGTAGCAACGGTCACATCGTACTTAGAGGCATTTTCATGGGCAAAGCGCTCGATAAACCTGTCGGCAGTTTCTGCCTCCTTTGTAAATACTATATTGATATTGCCGAGCTTAAGGTACTCCGTAGGGTGACCTGCAACTCTGTATGCATCGTAGACAGCAATAATCTCACAGTTTTTAACTGCCCTGTAATTGGAGAGTATTTCGTTTAGCCTGTCACGGGCTGCGTCCAGATTATCTGCGGCTATCGACTTTAGCTCATCCCATGCAAATATTATGTTGTAACCGTCTACCAAAAGATATTCGGGCTTTTTTATGTTTTTGTTCTGGTTTTGGGATGCCGAACCTGAGCCACCCTGCATGCCCTTACCTTCACCTGTATTTCTGTGCTTTCTGAAAGGATTTTTATATTCCGCCTTTTTATTTGCATAGAAGGTCCTGTTTATAATGGAATTGATCTCATCACCGGATATGATCATCTCTCCGGAGCCCGACCCCTTTGTGCCGTCATCTGAAGGCTCATCCTTTATCTTTACTTCCCTGATAGTCCATGTGTTTGCGGTTTTACTTAAATTGTCACTATCGTAATCCGTGCCCGCTGCTATATTATTTGTAGGAGTCCCGTTGTCACCTGCATTAAAGTCTATATCGACATCGACATGCTTGTAATTATCCACCTGATCCCACTCTACGGCAAAGCCTGCTCCATGGGCACAGAATACGGAATACGACGGGTTTCTCATATCAGTTAAGGGGTCATAGCCCCTCTGCTTTATTATCTCGCTTTCGTTGTGACAGGGGCGATACCCTGCAAATGTTGTATAAAAGCTGCCAAGGCCTTTTGTATATGCGGTAACATCCTTGGAATATCCCGAAATTTCCGATACAGGTGCGGTACCCGATAAAAGCACCATACCGTCCTCGCCGGACTCCTGATGCCCCGTTATCTTTCCGGATTTCCTGTCTATATCGGTCATAGCCCTGCCGGTGTATTCCTTGGGCAGCTCCAGTACAAAATCATAATATGGCTCAAGGAGTCTCGCCTTTCCTGATGCATAAGCCTTCATTAGCCCCTGTCTTACGGCTCTGTAGGTAGCCTGCCTGAAATCGCCGCCCTCTGTATGCTTCTGGTGAGCCCTGCCCCCGACCAGTGTGATCTTTACATCATCGATCGGCGCACCGATAAGACATCCGGGATGCTCTCTCTCATAAATATGAGTCATGATAAGGCGCTGCCAGTTGGTTTCAAGCTCCTCTTTTGGTACCTCGGAAACAAATACTATACCGCTGCCGGGCTCTCCCGGCTCTATCACAAGCTGAGCTTCGGCATAATGCCTTAAGGGCTCGTAATGTCCAACCCCAAGTACGGGTGCCGAGACGGTTTCCTTATAAATTATACTACCCTTGTCGAATGAGACCTCTGCTCCAATCTTTTCGACGAGCTTAGCTCTTAAAACCTCGAGCTGTATCTCGCCCATGATGCTTATCTGGAGCTCCTTTACGTCCTCATTCCAGTGGACGTTAAGCTGTGGCTCCTCTTCTTCGAGTTCCCTGAAAACAGGTAAGAGTTCTCTGAGTCTACCCGGTTCCTCGGCAATCCTGTATATAAGTACGGGAGTGAGCTTTTTCTCAGGCAGGGGCTCCTCCTCGCCGATAACTGCTCCGGCAGACAGGTTTGAAAGCCCGGTCAGGCCTACAACCATTCCGCTTACCGCACTGTCTATATTTTCATATTTTTCACCATTATATACTCTTATCTCGTTTACCTTTTCGGAAAACTCCTCACCGTCAGCAACATAGTCGATTTGATCCCTGTTTTTTATCTTGCCGCCTGTAAGCTTAATGTAGGTAACTCTTTTCCCCGAGGTATCCCTTCCGGTCTTTATTACCCTGCCGGCGAGGTTATCTCCGTACTCTATCTCGGGCAGAAATCTCCTCATAGCCTCAAGTAATGCAAATACGCCCTCCTGCTTTAGGGCGGATCCATAAAAGCAGGGGAACAAGTTTCTGTCAGTTATCAGCTCGCCTATTTTTTCATCCTCTATTGTCCCGTTTTCCACATAATGTTCTAAAAGCGCCTCATCGCACAGGGAAATCTCCTCAAAAACAGCTTCACGTTCGGCTTTAGAGGCACTGTCAGTAAAAAATACAGTCATATCTACACAATGCTGAGAGAGACCGTTCTTTAATTCCACCGAAATATCCCTGCTGCCCCTTACATTTCTGTCCATCTTGTTTATAAAGATAAATGTGGGTATATCATAGCTTTTAAGTAGCTTCCAGAGAGTCCTTGTATGTGCCTGTATACCCTCGGGGCCGCTTACAACAAGTACTGCGGCATCAAGTACCGCAAGAGTCCTTTCCATCTCTGCCGAAAAATCGACGTGTCCCGGTGTGTCAAGCAAAGTAAAAGAGACATCACCATATTCAAAAACAGCCTGTTTTGAAAATATGGTGATGCCCCTTTCTCTTTCTAAGGCATAAGAATCCAGGAAGGAGTCTTTTTTATCGACCCTTCCCGGCTTACGTATACTTTTACATAAATACAGGATAGTATCGGAAAGTGTTGTCTTTCCTGCGTCAACATGCGCCAGTATCCCGATCACGAATCTTTTCATTTGCTAAAAAAGCCCTTCTTTTTCTTCTCCGTGCCCTCATCCGGTTTCTTTCCGGAATATGATTCATCAAACTTCTTTAAGAGCTCTTTCTGCTCTGAATTGAGTTTAGTCGGAACCTGAACCACAAGGTTTACATAATGGTCGCCCCTGTAGGACTTGTCCCTTATCGAAGGTACGCCCTTTCCGCGCAGCCTGATCCTTGTATCCGTCTGTGTCCCGGGCTTAACCTCATATAAAACATCCCCGTCTATGGTAGGGATCCTTACATCTCCGCCGAGAGCTGCCTGTGCAAAGCTCATGTATGCGTTAGAGTAAATGTTCATGCCCTCACGCTGGAAGATAGGATGATCGCTCACATCAACCTCTACCAAAAGGTCTCCGTATGCTCCGCCGTTTACACCCGGCTCACCCTTTCCTGCAAGTCTTATGCACTGACCGCTGTCAATACCTGCGGGAATGGATACAGAAAGTTTCTTCTTTCTTGAAATATAACCGTTTCCAAGACATGCACTACACTTCTCTTTTATGATCTTTCCGGCACCTCGGCACTGAGGACAAGCCTGAATGCTCTGTGTCATGCCGAAAAGTGACTGACGTGTATATGCTACCTGGCCCTTGCCACCACACTGTGTACAGGTCTCAACCTTTGATCCGGGCTTTGCTCCCGTGCCGTTACAGGTCTCGCACTTTTCCTTTAGGGTCACGTCGATTTCTTTATCAACGCCCTTCATTGCCTCATCAAAGGTGATGCGTACTCTTGTCCTGGTGTTTGCTCCGCGCTGAACACCTCCGCTGGAACGTCCGCCGCCTCCGAACAGGTCTCCGAAAATACCTCCTAAGCCGCCAAAGAGATCTCCGAACATACTGGAGAAGTCCATGGAACTGAAGTCCATCCCGCCGGCTCCGCCGTTTTCAAATGCGGCATGTCCGTACTGGTCGTACTGGCGACGCTTATCAGGGTCACTAAGTACAGCATAGGCTTCTCCGACTTCCTTAAATTTCTCCTCTGCTTCCTTATCCCCCGGGTTTACATCAGGATGGTATTTTTTTCCAAGCTGCCTGTATGCTTTTTTTATCTCATCAGCACTTGCGTCCTTAGCAACGCCAAGCACCTCATAGTAATCTCTCTTGTCTGCCATCTTATCTCACTCCGTTTCATACTGTCCATAAATCCTGAATGCTTATCTTTACTTTAAAGCATCATTGTTAAACAATGGACAGTATCTGTATCTCAAATATAAGGGCGGGACAGTTTCCTGTCACACGCCCTTCATTATATCAATATTCTTACGCTCTATCAAGCGAAAACAATATTTTTAAGGATTTCTTAATAAGTTAATTAGACCTCTTTGAAATCAGCGTCTACATAGTCGCCGCCGTCACCGTTGTTGCCTCCGTTATAGCCACCCTGGTTAGGATTGAAACCGCCCATGTCAGGACCTGCACCGTTAGGATTAAATCCGCCCATATCAGGTCCGGGTCCTCCCTGAGGGCCGCCCTGTGCCTGAGCCTTTTCATAAACCTTCTGGAAGAGAGCCTGTGAATCGGTCATCAGCTTCTCCTTTGCAGCCTTAAGATCCTCAACCTCGCCGTCGGACATAACCTCAGGATTGGTCTTGTTAAGTAAGTCTTTAAGATGATCGATATCAGCCTGTACTGTTGCCTTGTCAGCATCGCTTAACTGCTCGCCGACATCTGCAAGAGCCTTCTCAGTCTGGAATACGATTGAATCAGCTTCGTTTCTGGTATCAACTGCTTCCTTACGCTTCTTGTCCTGAGCCTCGTACTCTGCTGCTTCCTTAACTGCACGCTCGATATCTGACTCGCTCATGGTTGTACCGGAAGTAATGGTGATGTGCTGCTCCTTGCCTGTGCCCTTATCCTTAGCTGATACGTTTACGATACCGTTTGCATCGATATCGAAGGTAACCTCGATCTGAGGTACACCACGTCTTGCGGGAAGGATACCGTCAAGACGGAACTGGCCAAGTAACTTATTATCCTTAGCGAACTGTCTCTCACCCTGGGTAACACGGATATCAACTGCGCTCTGGTTATCCTCTGCTGTAGAGAATACCTGACTGCCACGGGTAGGAATGGTTGTATTTCTCTTGATGATAGGTGTTGCGATACCGCCTAAGGTCTCGATTGCAAGTGTAAGAGGTGTTACATCAAGCAGCTGGATATCACCTGCACCTGCGTCGCCTGCAAGCTTACCACCCTGGATAGAAGCACCGATAGCTACGCACTCATCAGGGTTAAGTGTCTTTGAAGGCTCATGGCCGGTAAGCTGACGAACCTTCTCCTGTACTGCGGGAACACGGGTAGATCCACCAACAAGGAGTACCTTTGAAAGGTCGCTGGGCTTGATACCTGCATCACGAAGTGCGTTCTGTACAGGGATAACTGTTCTTTCGATAAGGTCTGATACAAGCTCTTCGAACTTAGCTCTTGTTAAGTTCATATCGAAGTGCTTAGGACCTTCTGCTGTTGCTGTGATGAAAGGAAGGTTGATGTTTGTGGTGGTAGCTGATGAAAGCTCCTTCTTAGCCTTTTCTGCTGCTTCCTTTAATCTCTGAAGAGCCATCTTGTCAAGACCAAGGTCAACGCCTTCCTGCTTCTTAAACTCATCGATCATGTATCTGGTAATTCTCTCATCAAAGTCATCACCACCAAGCCTGTTATCACCGGCTGTAGCAAGAACCTCGATTACGCCGTCACCGATCTCGATAACTGATACATCGAATGTACCGCCGCCAAGGTCGTATACCATGATCTTCTGCTCGTTTTCATTGTCAAGACCGTATGCAAGAGCTGCTGCTGTAGGCTCGTTGATGATACGCTTTACATCAAGACCTGCGATCTTGCCTGCATCCTTTGTTGCCTGACGCTGTGCATCGTTGAAGTATGCAGGAACAGTGATAACTGCCTCTGTTACAGGCTCGCCTAAGTAGTTCTCAGCGTCCTTCTTTAACTTCTGAAGGATCATAGCTGAAATTTCCTGAGGTGAATATTTCTTGTCATCGATGGTTACCTTGAAATCTGTACCCATATGACGCTTGATTGATGATACTGTCTTATCTGAGTTTGTAACTGCCTGACGCTTTGCTGCATCACCGACAAGTCTCTCACCGTTCTTTGCAAAACCAACTACTGAAGGAGTAGTACGCTGACCTTCTGTATTTGTTACTACTGTAGGCTTTCCACCTTCCATAACTGCTACACATGAATTTGTGGTTCCTAAATCGATACCAATAATCTTGCTCATTTTTTTATCCTCCTAATCTTTACAGCCCTTAACGGGCGATACTTAATTTACTTTGTTGATTACTCTTTTGTACCTATGATGCTTTAATACTAGTTGGCAACCTTTACCATGCTGTGCCTGATTACCGAATCATTGTACATATAGCCCTTTTGTAACTCCTGTGAAACTGTATTTTCACCGAACTCCTCGTTTTCCTCATGCATTACCGCATTGTGGAGATTCGGATCAAATTCCTTTCCTAAAGCCTCTATTTGCTTTACTCCTGCTCCCTCAAGGATGGTCATCAGCTGCTTGTATATCTTTTCCATGCCCTGACCTACTCCTGAAGCCCTGTCCTCCTCGCTCATAGCTGCCATGCCAAGCTCAAAGCTGTCTATTGCCGGAAGGATCTTCTCTATGATGCTCTTAGCACCCATCTCAAACATCTGGGATTTTTCTTTATCGGTACGCTTTCTGAAATTGTCAAACTCTGCAAGATTTCTTATGAGTCTGTCATTAAGCTCCGCTATCTTTTCATCTTTTTTGTCGTGGCCGTCTTTTATAGGACTGTCATCCGGAGGAAGTTCTCCTCCTTCACCCTCTGTGCTTTCAGCAGCATTCTCGACAGTGCCCTCGGCCTTTTCAACTTCTTCGGCTGCCTCTTCTATAGTTTCTTCAGCCTTCTCTTTTTCTGCTTTTGCCTTCTCAGCCTCAGCCTCGGCTTTCTTCTTTGCTGCCTCAACTGATTCCTTAAGCAGCTTTTCCTTTAAATCGGCCATTTCGTGCTCCTTACCGTTTCCTTTGAATTTTCTGTTTTTCTTACCCATTTAAATCACTCCTTTGAAACCGTTTCCGTAACACTAAGGCTTCTTATTCTTGAAGATATCATCAAGCTGACCCATCATGTTCTGCAATGTTCCGACTACTCTTTCATAGTCCATTCTCTTGGGTCCTATGATACCGACCTTGCCGTAGATACCTTCTTCTATCTCATAGGTTGCCGTTACCACCGAGCAATCCTTCATGGAATCTACCTTATTTTCATCACCGATATAAACCTGTATGCCACGCTTTTCATCCGGCTTTATATCACCGTTTTCAACGAACTGTGTAAGCTCCTCTTTGTTTTCGAGTGTGGAAAGGATGTCCCTTGCCTTGTTCATATCGGAAAGCTCAGGATACTTTAATATGTTTGTGGCTCCGCTGGTATAAACCCTTATGTCGCCCTCTTCCTGAATTGCTGTAGCTATCGCATCAAGTATTTCCGAAACCAGCTCCTGATATGCACCCACCTGGGTTTTAAGCTTCTGTACCAGACCGATGTTTATCTCTTCTATGTCAAGCCCCTGCAGGAATGTATTTAATGCAAGGTTAAGCTTGAGCACGTCCTCTTTGACAAGTGCTACGTCCGACCTGAACATCCTGTTTTTTACGATGTTGCCCTCAAGCACTATGACTGCGAGCACCTGGTATTCATCCACATCCGTAAGCTGGAGGAATTTTATCTTCCTGCTGCGGTACTTAGGGGTGGTGACCATCGTTGCGTAGTTGGTGTTTGCAGCTAGCATCTTTGCAACCTGCTGCAAAAGGTTTTCCATCCTGTCGGCTTTTTCAAGGAGATCATCACGCATGTTGTTGACCTCGTCAACCTTTTCCTGCATCAGGGTGTCTACATATAATCTGTAGCCCTTGTCGGTAGGTATACGGCCTGCGGATGTATGGGGCTGTATGATGTAGCCAAGCTCCTCAAGGTCTGCCATCTCATTTCTGATGGTTGCCGAGCTCAAGTTCAGATCCGTGTATTTGGAGATGGTTCTCGAGCCAACGGGTTCACCCGTCTCCAGGTAGTTCTTGATAATAGCCTGCAGTATCTTCAGTTTCCTGTCATCCAGCTCCATACCCATTCTCCTTACTATCTTTTTAGATTTGTTAGCACTCATCATTATGGAGTGCTAACACCCTCTTGCTATAAGATATCACCAATCAAAACCTTTGTCAACACTTTTTTTCTAAATTTTCTATAAATTTATAAAACAATTAAAACAGGAAGCCCTGCCATCAAACATCAGATGGTAAGACTCCCTGTTATATTACATATTCATGTTAAAACTTCCTATAGTTATCTTTTATTGACATTTAACGGCAACTTCCACTTTTACGCCCAGACCGGTGTTGAAGGAACATACGGTGCTGAAGAGAACTCATTCCACTTTGCGTATACAGTGGTATCCGTTGTTACAGTATCTGCTGCGAATCCCAGACTAAAACAGCAATGCAACGGCTCTATGAAATCGAATCCATCCCCGGCAAAACAACTGTTACGATATTTATACCTCAGAGATCGTAAACAGCGGATACAGGTTATTGCTGCTTCCAGAAATTTGATAAATCTGAACTATAAAAGCTCCCACTGTCAAGTAGGAGCTTTTGTCAAACAATATCTGGCTGGTTGACATTCCAGCATCTCCAACAAGGGCGACGGATGCCTGTTCCGTCCTCAAATATTGTTTCTTGTTGTTATTTATTATAGAATAGGTTTATTAATAAGTCAAGTTCTTTTCAGATATTTTTTCTTTAAATAGTCTTGGATTCTACCCTTCTGCAAATGTTTTTTCAAGAATGTCATCTCTGCAATTCTACAAACAAAAAAGTAGGGCACCGGATAAGAGATTCCACTCAGATCCGATGCCCTACTTTACTGTCTCAAAACTCATTTTATTCTATTTTTAACCTCCTATGGTTAATATCTATGTAAAAATCTATATTCATTACGCCTAATGCGTATTGGTGAATGTATAACCCGAATATAAAAGAAGTTATCATTCGGTCCAGACCGGCGTCCCGTGCCGGTAAATTATTTTTGAATTATGATCCCATTGGACCTTACCCCGTTTCTTTAATATTTTTGTTTGGATTAAGTCTTAAGTGTCCTTTGGACTGTACCTCGTTTCTTTAATATTTTGTTTGGATTAAGTCTTAAGTGTCCTTTGGACTATACCTCGTTTCTTTTAGATTTTGTTTTGATTTAAGCTACTGTCTCCTTTGGACCGTACCTCCAATTCTTTAATATTTTTTTGAAGTTAAGCTACTGTTTCCTTTGGACCGTACCTCGTTTCTTTAAATTTGTATTTCTTTGAAATTGGGCTTAGGTTTTCATTGGACCGTACCTCTCTTTCATAAATTTCGTTGTTATTGTTATTGGTAAACCATCAAATATTTTCTTAAGAAGGAGAGAAATTATTTGTTTATTGGCTTTGTTGTTTTGTTATGTCTGAATTATACACCCCAAATATCAAAATGTCAAGCATAAAATTATAAAAATTCTATAAATTTTAAGAAATAATATTATTTATTGTTTTAATTGTTTGACAATTATAAAAAATACCGACAAAAAGTAAAAAATACTTGTTGACCATGAATGGATAATTGTGTATTATATATAAGAGGGCTGCGAAGCAGCCATCTTATAACGAGCAACTTGAGAAGCAATTCGCAAGTTTGACGCGAGTTATTTTTCGGAAGGAGTTTCGATGGACGAACAGAAAAATGGGCTGGATGAACTCAGAGAGGCCTATGAGCAGGACAAGGAGCGAAGAAATCTCCGTGAAGACGAGCTCCAGGCTGCCAAGGATTATCTCGGGGTTCTCCTTAAAGAAATAGAAGAAAAAAACAAGGAGCTTGACGAAAAGCGTATAGAGGCAGGTAAGCTTGCAGATGCTTTAAAGAAGAGTGAGACTGAAAAGCAGGCTGAAGCAGAGGCGACTGCCGAAGCTAAAGAAGTCGGGCGCTATAAGAGCATCTGGATCGGCATAGCTATTATCGAGTTTTTGGCAATAATCGCAGTCGTTGTTTCCTTATTTATAGTATACGGAAAGGTTAAATCCGATTACGAGGCACAGATAGCCGAGCTGAAAAATAATGATACAGTAAGCGTTGCACCTGTTACAGAGGTTGTTACACCCACTCCTGCTACTGCCAGGTATATTGAGGATCTGTCCGTTAAGGTTGCCGGTCTTTCATGGAAGCTAAAAGACGGTTTTTCATGCGGAGTTGAAACATATGATAACTTAGAGTATCTGGTATTCCAAAAGGGTGATTTCAAGATTGGCTACAAAAACGAATATTACATAGGAGAAAACAGTTTCAAGAAAGCAGTCCTGCTGGAAAAGGGCGATAAGAGAATATTTGAACGCGTGGATTATGATCTTGAGGCAGAATTTGATAACCTCTGTCCTTTTATGTGCAGGATAAACGGAAATAATCTGGCTGTTATTACCGATTATACAGGCTTTGGAAACATGCCTTCAAGGTTTAGATTAGTCGATGTTTCAAATCTTACCGTATATTACGGCGATGACATAAAGGAAAAGATAGGCAGTCTGTTTAAGGCTTCATTCTCTGATAAGCCTACAGGACTTACTGAAAATCCTATACTTCTTGAGCTTATAACCAGCAAAGCCCAGTATAAATACGGTCTTACCGATTCAGGCTTTAATGAGATGGGATATGTGATCTCTGAAACCGACAGCAAGGATGTAGAAATTGCAGACATAACCAGCGAATTCAGATTTATCTTTGAAGAAGAAGGTATCAGCTGGGCAACCGTTGTCAAGCTCGGAAGAAATTATTATCTTGGCGAGCTTAAGGGTGAGCTGGCACTTGGCCTTGGTTCAGTCGTAGTAAATAACGCGAAATATGGCGCATATGCCCAGGCAAATGTTGAAGATCCTGATATGTTTGGAGTCATTATCCCTGCAGAGTCGATACCTGAAAGATATGTAACGATCGGCGGAAATAATTCGGAAAGATATTATATAGCTATTAACGATAATATCCAGGAATGCCAGTACGACTGGGAGAGACTTTATACAGATGATCCCAACAACTGGGTATATATTGATGAAAACGGCAACAAGGCATCAGTCAGAGGTATAGATGTGTCGAAATACCAGGGAAATATTGACTGGAAGAAGGTATCGGAAGCCGGAGTTGAATTTGCCATTATACGTCTCGGGTACAGAGGCATGAATGAAGGCACTCTGGAGATGGATCCCTATTTTGAGAAGAATATCAAAGGAGCCTCGGATAACGGTATTGATGTAGGAGTTTATTTCTTCTCACAGGCAATTACAAAAGAAGAGGCTGTCGAGGAAGCTGAGTTTGTTCTTACAGCGATTTCTGCATATGATGTTACATATCCGATCGTTTTTGATACAGAAAAGGTTACAACGTTTGATGCTAGAGCTAACGGACTAAGCGTTGCGGATCGTACCGATATCTGCATTGCTTTCTGTGACAGGGTTGGCAGAGAGGGTTATACCCCCATGTTCTATGCAAATACAAAGTACATGATCATGGGACTCGATCTTGAAAGACTGCAGAAATATGACAGGTGGTATGCGGTATATTCAGACAGCATCACATTCCCTTATAATTTCCAGATGCTTCAGTATTCTGATAAAGGTACCATACCCGGAATTACCGGCGGAGTAGATCTTGATATTTCATTTGTCGATTATTCAAAAGCTGATGACAAGAATGAGTGAGGGATCATAGACCAACATCTATGAGTATTAAAATGGAATTATATATACATATACCGTTTTGTGTAAAGAAATGCAATTACTGTGATTTTTTATCATTTCCCGGATATGGCTGCGATGCTGATGAAAGGCATCGCAGCCTTTCCTGTGATTATGTGGATGCATTATTGAGGGAGATTGAAGAAATCACAAACAGATTTAAATGCCAGAAGTTTGAAACCTGCTTTATAGGCGGGGGTACCCCTTCCGTGCTTGATGTAAGGGAGGCAGAAAAGCTGCTGGCATGTATCCGAAATTGTGTATTCCCTGAAACAGGTAAAAATGAAGATCACATATATAATATAAGTAACAAAATAGAATTTACGATAGAATGTAACCCCGGGACACTCACAAGGGAAAAACTTCTATTATATAAGAAATATGGTGTAAACCGCTTAAGTTTAGGCCTGCAGTCTGCAGATAACAATATATTAAAGAAACTCGGCAGGATACATACCTATGGGGAATTTCTTGAAAGCTATAAGCTTGCCCGTGAATGCGGATTTAATAATATAAATGTCGACCTGATCTCAGCAGTTCCCGGTCAGACTTTAGATAACTGGAAGGATACGTTAGAAAAGGTGGTCTCACTTTCACCCGAGCATATCTCTGCTTACAGCCTGATCTTAGAAGAGGGCACACCGTTATTTGATGATTATGAAAAAAATCCGGGTAGTCTTAATTTGCCCGATGAGGATGCAGAAAGAGAGATTTATCATATAACTGAAAAAATATTAAATGAAAACGGGTATCACAGATATGAGATTTCAAATTATGCCAAGCCCGGGTTTGAGTGCAGGCATAATATCGGTTACTGGACGGGTGAGGAATATATCGGTACAGGCCTGGGAGCAGCATCATACCTTTCTTCTGAAAATTGCAGGAGCTTATTAAATAAATCCTTTGCAGCTCCCAATATGATCAGGATAAAAAACACGGAGGATCTTCATATATATATAAGTAGATTCTCTGATAAGGGAAAAGATAGTGCCGGAAGAGAAAATTCAGGAATAAATCAGGAAGTAAGATCTGTTGAAGAGGTACTTGATACAGCCTCTCAGATGTCCGAATACTGCATTCTTGGACTTAGGATGTGCAGGGGTATCTCAAGATCAGACTTTTCAAAACGCTTTGGAAAAGACGTCTATGAGGTATTCGGCGATATTATAAGAAAGCATATCGATGACAAGCTTCTTAAAGAGGAAGACGGTTATATCAGATGCACTCAAAAGGGGCTCGACTTAAACAACACAGTTTTATGCGACTTTCTTGATGTGTGATCATTCAAAAAATTATAGCAGGTATTATTATAATGAAAGCAAATAAGTTTATAGGAGACAAAAAGTTTTACGGCAGGGTTTTGACTGTGGCTGTACCGATCATGATCCAGAACGGCATATCAAATTTTGTAAGCCTGCTGGACAATATAATGATTGGACAGATCGGTACTGAGAAAATGTCCGGTGTTGCCATAGTAAACCAGCTTATGTTCGTGCTCTATCTCGGACTTTTCGGAGCACTGTCCGGCCCCGGGATATACAGCGCACAGTTTTTCGGGAGCGGAAACCATGAGGGAGTAAGGCATTCCTTCAGATATAAGCTCTACATAGCATTATCGCTTGTAAGTATAGGCATATTAGTTTTCCTTCTGTTTGGTGAAAACCTGATGACACTTTATTTGAGCGAGGAAGTTGAAACTGCTCAGTCAGCGGATATGGTACTTAAATACGGCCATGACTATATGCTGGTCATGCTCATCGGTCTGATACCGTTTGCAGTTGAAGAAACCTATGCGAGCACCTTGAGGGAATGCGGAGAAACCAGAGTGCCGATGGTAGCAGGACTTGTGGCTGTTGCGGTAAACCTCTGCGGAAATTACATACTCATATTCGGTAAGTTCGGATTCCCGGAGCTTGGTGTTACGGGTGCTGCCATTGCAACCGTTGTATCAAGGTTTGTACAGGCAGGAGTCGTTGTGGTCTGGACCCATAGGCATACAATAAAAATGAAATTTGCCGTAGGTCTGTATAAAAACCTTAAGATACCTCGCGAACTGGTACTTAAAATATCAGTCAAAGGTCTGCCGCTTATGTTAAACGAGCTTCTCTGGTCGGCAGGTATGGCAATACTTAACCAGTGCTACTCCAAACGGGGACTTGATGCCGTAGCGGGACTCAATATCGCATCGACCTTTAACAATCTGTTCAATGTAGTTTTCATAGCTATGGGAAGTGCTGTAGCCATTATGGTCGGGCAGCTTTTAGGAGCCGGAGAACTTGAAGAAGCAAGGGATACCGATACAAAGCTTATCACATTTTCGGTAGCTTCCAGTTTCTTTATGGGAATTATTCTCTTTCTGCTCGCAGGAGTATTCCCGGAATTATATAATTCAGAGGACAGTGTAAAAGAGCTTGCATGCGGTTTCATCAGGATAAGTGCGGTATGTATGCCCTTATATGCGTTCATGCACGCCTCGTATTTTACACTCAGGACCGGAGGAAAAACCTTTGTCACGTTCCTGTTTGACAGCGTATTCCTATGGGGAGTCAGTGTACCGGTAGCTTTCATCATCAGCCGTTTGACCGGTATGCCTGTTCTTATGATGTTCTTCTGCGTACAGATGATAGACCTTATAAAATGCACCATTGGCTTTATACTCGTAAAGAAGGGTATCTGGCTGCAGAACCTTGTAAAGACAAATAAAAATATCTGACTATAAAGCGCCTGTCGGCTATGGCAGGCGTTTTTTTGTGACTTAGAATAGTTGATCTGTCACACAAAAAAGTGACAGGAGAACCGTCCCCCTGTCACAAAGTTAAACATATTTTATTTTGTAAGAGCTTCATGAATAGCTGCTGCAGCAGTCTTTCCTGCACCCATAGCAAGGATAACTGTTGCTGCGCCGGTTACTACGTCGCCACCAGCATAAACATACTTTAATGAAGTAGCTCCACTTTCATCAGCTACGATACAACCCTTAGCATTTGTATCAAGACCTTTTGTGGTCTTCTTGATAAGAGGATTGGGAGTCTGTCCGATAGCGATAACTGCTGTATCGATATCAAGCACATGCTCTGAACCCTTTATTTCTACAGGCTTTCTTCTGCCGCTTGCATCGGGCTCACCAAGCTCCATGCTAAGTAATTCTACACCCTTAAGCCATCCGTTTTCATCACCGATGAACTTTGTAGGGTTCTCCAATAACTTAAACTGGATGTCCTCTTCCTCTGCATGTTCTACTTCTTCCTTACGTGCGGGAAGTTCTTCCTTACCACGACGGTATACGATGTATACATTCTCAGCGCCAAGACGCTTAGCACATCTTGCTGCATCCATAGCTACGTTTCCGCCGCCAAATACTGCAACATTCTTTCCACAGTAAACAGGGGTATCATACTCAGGGAACTTGTAACCCTTCATAAGATTGATACGTGTAAGGAACTCGTTTGCTGAGTAAACTCCGTTAAGAGCCTCGCCTTCGATCCTTAAGAATGAAGGGAGTCCTGCACCTGTACCAATGTAGATAGCGTCAAACTGCTCCATGAGCTCATCAACCATTAAGGTCTTTCCGATAATGGTATTTGTCTCAATCTTAACACCGGCTTGTCTTAACTTGTCGATTTCTTTCTTAACGATATCCTTAGGTAATCTGAACTCAGGGATACCATACATAAGAACGCCGCCAGCTGTATGGAAAGCTTCGAAAATAGTTACTTCATATCCAAGCTTTACAAGATCGCCTGCTGCGGTAAGTCCTGAAGGACCTGAACCAACAACTGCTACTCTCTTGCCGTTCTTTTCAACATTTATGGGCTTATCCTTGCCATTCTTTAAATGATAATCAGCTACAAATCTCTCAACACGTCCGATACCAACTGGCTCACCCTTGATACCTCTTACGCACTTTGATTCGCACTGTCTCTCCTGAGGACAAACTCTACCGCATACTGCAGGAAGTGCATTGGTCTCTGTAATTTTCTCATAAGCTTCCTCAAATTTTCTCTCTGCAACAAGTGCAAGAAACTCGGGAATCTTAACTGCTACTGGACATCCCGTCATACAGGGTCTGTTTTTACAGTTGAGACAACGTTGAGCCTCATCAACAGCCATATCCTCTGTATATCCTGTAGCAACCTCTAAAAAGTTTTTATTTCTGACATCCGGTGCCTGGCTGGGCATGGGATTCTTGGTTAATGACATATTAGGCATTGCAGTGCTCCTTTCCTGTGATACGGCATCTTCCCTCTTCACATGATCTCTTTTCGTAAGGCTTAAACATCTGTGAACGCTTTAATGCTGCATCCCAGTCAATCTTGTGTCCGTCAAAGTCAGGCCCGTCAACACATGCAAACTTTGTCTCGCCTCCAACTATAACTCTGCAGCCGCCGCACATACCTGTACCGTCGATCATGACAGGGTTCATCGAAACTGTTGTAGGGATGTTATACTGCTCAGTAACTCGGCATACGGCACGCATCATAACAAGAGGTCCGATTGCGATAACTTCGTCAAACTTTTCTCCTGCTTCGATCTCTTCCTTTAATCTATCGGTAACAAAGCCCTGAAGTCCGTTCGAACCGTCATCTGTAGTGATGATGAGCTTATTTGAAACAGCCTTCATTTCATCCTCAAGGATGATAAGCTCTTTATTTCTGAAACCGGTGATAACTGTAACATCAGCACCCAGAGACTTTAATTTCTTTGCCTGGGGATATGCAATAGCTGTACCAAGTCCACCGCCGATGATCGCTACCTTCTTTATATGATCAAGAGGTGTGGGCATTCCCAGAGGGCCTGCAAAATCAAGAATCTCCTCTCCTGCCTTCATAGCTGCAAGATCCTTGGTGGTCTTTCCAACTGCCTGAATAATAATGGTAACGGTTCCCTTTTCACGGTCAAAATCCGATACTGTAAAAGGAACTCTCTCGCCATACTCATCAATCCTTAAGATGACGAACTGACCGGGCTCAGCCTTCTTTGCCACAAGAGGCGCCTCGATCTCCATCAGGAAAACCTGAGGATTCAAATCTTCTTTTCTGATAATCTTGTAAGACATTTCTTTCTCCTTCGTTTGTCTTGAAATAATATACACTAAAAATGTATAATTGAGACTAAAAATCAAGTAGTAACATATTATCAAAAATTATCCAAAATGTAAAGATAAAATTCATGTTCTTTATTGTACAAAAACATGACAGGAGCATCGCATCTCCTGCCATAAATTTTTATCTTATGATAATGCTCTCTCTTTCAGGTCCGACTGAAACATACTTGATGAAGCAGCCGATTTCTTTCTCGATGTATGTAACATACTTCTTAGCTGCCTCGGGGAGGTCATCCCAGCTTCTTGCCTTTGAGATATCGCAATTCCAACCATCCATGTACTCGATAACCGGCTTGCATAAATTCTGTGCTGCAGGGAACGGGAAGCGATCAATTTCCTTGCCGTTCAGCTTATACTTTGTACATACAGGGATCTTTTCCATATAGCTAAGCACATCAAGCTTGGTAAGAGCTATCTCGGTAGCTCCCTGGCACTCAACGCCGTACCTTGTAGCAACTATGTCAACAGGTCCTACTCTACGAGGTCTGCCTGTCTTTGCGCCGTATTCCTGGCCTTCGGCTCTCAGCTTCTCAGCCTCATCGCCAAACATCTCGCAAACGAAAGGTCCTTCGCCTACACATGTAGAATAAGCCTTAACAACGCCGATAACCTTGTCAATCTTAGCTCCGGGAAGTCCTGAGCCTACAGGTGCAAAGCTTGCAAGAGTATTGGATGATGTTGTGTAAGGATAGATACCGTAATCAAGATCCCTCAAAGCACCGAGCTGGGCCTCAAAGAGCACGTTCTTTCCGTTCTTTACAGCTTCTTTAAGGATTTCGCCTGTATCAGCTACAAAGGGCTTGATCTTTTCGCAGTACTCATCGAGCCATGCCTTAAGGTCATCCATTGTCACGGGCTTAGCACCATATACTTTTTCAAGTGTAAGGTTCTTCCACTCCATTAAGTCCTTTAAATGCTCCATTAACTCCTCAGGATAGAAAAGCTCTCCTGCAAGAACGGTCTTTTTCTGATATTTATCCGAATAGAAAGGAGCGATACCCTGCTTGGTCGAACCATATTTCTTGTCAGCAAGTCTTGCTTCCTCAAGTCCGTCCAAGTCTCTGTGCCAAGGCAGTAACAGAGAAGCCCTGTCGCTTATCTTAAGGCTTTCGGGGGTAATTGCAACGCCCTTTGCTCTTACTTCCTCCACTTCCTTCATGAGATTTTCGGGATCGAGTGCGACACCGTTTCCTAAAATATTTATCGTATCCTTCCTGAATATTCCTGACGGAAGAAGATGAAGCGCAAACTTTCCATACTCATTTATTACGGTATGACCTGCGTTACCGCCGCCCTGATAACGAACTACTACCTGGTAGTCCTTTGTTACCAGATCAACCATACGACCCTTACCTTCATCTCCCCAGTTAATTCCTACTATAGCACAATTTGACATTGATATTCATTCCTTTCTATGATCAAAGCGTTCCCCTAAAGGTGAAGCCCTATAACACACAAGTAAGGTGGCAGGTCTTTTTCAGGCCCACCACCTACTAAATATTCTAATATTTGTTACTCACCATGAACCTAACTCTGATTTACAATTTTTTTATCAATCAGAGAACAGTCGCTGATATTTTATTATCAAACGATACCCTGAGCGTTCATAGCGTCAACAACCTTCTTGAAGCCGGCGATGTTTGCACCTGCTACATAGTTGCCTGCTAAGCCGTACTCTTTTGCAGCGTCGTCAAGGTTATGGAAGATGTTAACCATGATGCCCTTTAACTTAGCATCAACCTCTTCGAATGACCATGAAAGTCTCTCTGAGTTCTGGCTCATCTCTAACGCTGAAGTAGCTACGCCACCTGCATTTGCAGCCTTGCCGGGTACGAAGTAAACCTTGTTCTGCTGGAAGTACTCAGTAGCCTCAAGAGTGGTAGGCATGTTAGCACCTTCACATACAGCGATAACGCCGTTAGCAACAAGCTTCTTAGCATCGTCAAGGTTAAGCTCGTTCTGGGTTGCGCAAGGAAGAGCGATGTCAACCTTAACTTCCCACTGATTTGTACCCTCAGTAGCCTTGTCATGATACTGAGCTGAAGGACGCTTAGCTGCATACTCGGTAAGACGAGCACGGTTAACTTCCTTAACTTCCTTAAGAAGAGCTACATCGATACCTTCGGGATCATAGATCCAGCCTGTAGAATCTGAACATGTAACAGGCTTTGCACCTAACTGCTGTGCCTTCTGGATAGCGTAAATAGCAACGTTACCTGAACCTGATACTGCACAAGTCTTGCCGGCGATGTCGATGCCGTTTGACTTAAGCATTTCCTCTGTCATGTAAAGAAGTCCGTAACCGGTAGCTTCTGTTCTTGCGAGTGATCCGCCGTATGAAAGGCCCTTACCTGTAAGTACGCCCTCGAATACGCCCTTAAGTCTCTTGTACTGACCGAACATATATCCGATCTCTCTTGCGCCTGTTCCGATGTCACCTGCGGGTACATCTGTATCTGCGCCGATATATTTGAAAAGCTCTGTCATGAAGCTCTGGCAGAATGCCATGATCTCTCTGTCTGACTTACCCTTAGGATCGAAATCAGAACCACCCTTGCC
>JAFYYN010000006.1 GCA_017557525.1 Lachnospiraceae bacterium | reverse complement strand
TACAAGACATATTGTGATAACCAGATCTAAAATTAATTAATTAAAAGATCAAAGCCTGCAGTTATATGCTGCAGGCTTTTTTATTCGCTTTTGATCCAGATTGCAGGACGGACACCAACCTCGACCATACCGCCAAAATAATTGTAATCCCAACCGGCAAAGCCATGAACACTTACATAGCAGACGCTTCTGTTGTTCATACCGGGAGAACGTAGCCACCAATAAGAGTATTCTTTTCCGGTCAGATCTTCCGTATATCCCATTTCAATAAATCCACGTGCTTCCTCTTCAGGTATCACATAAACATAAGCATGATTTGAAACTGCATAGGGTGTCGCTTCTGCCAGTAATGCCTGAGAATAACCGGATTGCCTCTCTTCATCCCATAAATTGAAATCATAATATTTAATTACTTCTTCAGCACTTAAACAAAAAACCTTATCCTTAGTAGTTTTGCCGCCATCAACGTTATATATCGGGTTTTTCTCAGTCTTAAGCTCAGTAGTAAGTATTAATTGCTGTTCATCTTTATCGAAAGCGTTATTAAGAAAATCCTTGTTCATCCATGTTCTTAACAGGCTGCTGTGCCATTTGATCTTTTCGGGAGTTCTGGCATTTGGTGAAACGTCAATAAAGGAATGGCAATCCAGAATATATCTGCTTAAAAGAAGCATCTTACCGTCTTCTTTATCCAAAATATCCCATACGATAGGTTCCGGTCCGTTATCAAGATTTCCATCCTGTTCGTAATGCCCGAAAACAACGCAATCGGAATCCAAAACAGACTCAGATGTCTCAACCGGAGTAGTTTCAGAAGAAAATTCTGTTGTAGTCTCAGAAGTTACAGATACCTCGGCAGACGTTTCAGTAACAGGTTCAGTCTGAGGTTCAGTATTTATGTTGCATGCAGCCATCAGCATAGTTGCAGTAATAACCAATATAGTTATCGGTTTTCTCATAAATAAACCTCCATATAATCTGAAATAAGTGTATCACAGCTGAGGAATATAAGTGTTTTCTTTTCTGAACAATAAGTGAAGGGCTGTCCCATATGAGACAGCCCTTCGTACCCGGTCGGGTTAATAATGAATCAGTAAGGTACTACTAATTAATCTTTCTTTGCCATGACCTTATAGATAACAGCTGCTAAAGCTGCACCAACGAAAGGTCCTACGATGAATACCCAGAGGGATGCAAGAGCATCGCCGCCTGCGAAGATAGCGGGACCGATTGAACGTGCAGGGTTAACTGATGTACCTGTAAGTCCGATACCTAAGATGTGAACCATAACGAGAGAAAAACCGATTACAACGCCGCCGAATGAACCGTGACCAGCCTTGGAATCAGTTACTCCGAGGATTACGAGAACGAAAATGAATGTTAAGAGGATCTCAACGATAAGACCAGCAACAGCATTGCCGCCAACACCGGCTAAACCATTTGAACCGAGGCCGCCTGTCTTATCCGTTACCTTTCCTAAGCTGAAAATGATCTTGAGGCATGCAGCACCGCTGATTGCACCCAAAACCTGGCTGACAAAATAAAGGAAGAAATCCGGAACGCTCATTTTGCCGGAGATTAAAACTGCCAATGAAACAGCAGGATTAATGTGACAGCCGGAAACATTTCCGACGCAGTAAGCCATACCGACAATAACGAGGCCAAAAGCAAAAGCTGTGAGGATATAACCGCAGCCGGAAGCTGAATCACAGCCAACAAGCATAGCAGTACCACATCCTACCAGTACGAGAGTAAATGTACCGATAAACTCGGCAATACACTTTTTGAACGAGTCCATATCAACACCTGCCTTTAATTATTTGAGCAGGTATTGACCTGCCCTTAATTAATTATATACAAACTCTTCGTTATTGCATTTAATTATTACTTCATTTG
>JAFYYN010000044.1 GCA_017557525.1 Lachnospiraceae bacterium | reverse complement strand
TTTCCAGCTACTAGCATCTATTTTACATCAATTCATCAGAAAAAGCGACCTTTTTACATCAATTTTTATGTTATGATATCGATATACTGTGTTGACCTGGAATTTAATCTGACAAACTAGAATTCACCTTGACATTTGACCAATTTAATCTGACAAACTAGAATTCACCTTGACATTTGACCATTGTTTTCAATTTATCTTCCATCAAATAAAAAAGACTTCCAAAAGCATGTTTATGCCTTAGAAGTCACTTTGTAATCTGTCGTTACATATCTTGTTTGTCAAGGCGTCGGATAGGCCTTATCCAACTCTCTCGGCAGAAAATACCCTTTAATGCAATTCGGATTAATAATGCATATCTGTATATGAGTTTTTTCTCTGAATCCAGACCCATTATACACTTCATTTCCCTCAAGGAACAGACCTCGAACAGAATCAAATGGCGCTATTTTATCAGAATATTGCTTAGTAATTTCATGAATTTTCTGAATAACTGCACAGTCCAGATCTCTCAATAACAAATCTGCATTATTTTTTATATTCTTATTTTTTGGCATTTCTCGTCCTTCTTTAAGACAAGCTTTCTCAAGCCATTTATGCCCAAGTTTAAGAATCGGAACTGAAGACCGTTCTGTTAAATCAAGGCAATTACCAAGATCAAGAACTGCACCCAAAACGGAAGGCTCCACAACAGAGCTATCCTTTCTCTCCTTTGCCTGAGCTGCCCACTCAAGGGCTCTTATTGGATCGGATTCCCAAAAATATATACCATTTCCTAACCAATCATACGAATTTGTACTTGGTTTTAGCTCAGCCCCATTAACAACAGCATCACGAATACTTACATCGCACCCGTGGAATGCTAATACTGTATTGAGCTTTTTAGTATACATACCACTATATAGCATATCTTGACCTCAGTTCAGCATATGGAGGCGTCAATGCTCCGGATTCATTTATCATTCCTATGTTAACTAATTCAGAATGAGCCATTTCTTTTGCTTTATCTGGCGGAAGAGTATCTAATAGATTAATCTCTTCTTGCAAAGCCGATGCTATTAAATCCATTTTTTCATCGTAACTTAACTGTGTCATGAAACCACCGCCTTTCTATATCGATAATAGTACAAACCTATCCATTTTCATAATACTTCACATAAGTACATCTGTCAAGATGTTTTCTTCACATCACTTACGGATTATAACCATCAGGGATATTAGGATTTTCGAGGGTAGAATCCACTATCTAAGCCATCCTTTCTTCAGTTTTGTATTACCTGAGGTAATACGAGGTAACACCCTCTAAATCGTCAAAACGTCCTATTTTCAAGGCTTCGAGGCACTTGTGTACAAGGTTCGAATCCTTCTGGCGGCGCTTAGGCATGAGCTTGCCTGTATTAAAATCACATGGCGTATATGCGAATGGAAAGCGGGGTGTTTGCTAAACACTTGCCCGTCATGGGTTGCGGGTTCGAGTCCCGTGTACGCCGCTTCTGTCCCCATAGTTCAACGGATAGAATATATGTCTTCTAAACATATCATGTGGGTTCGACTCCCGCTGGGGATATTTTGATATTGAATTTATATGGCGAGATGGCTCAACTGGTACAGCGCCGGTCCTGAAAACCGGTATTCGTAATGATATGGGGGGTCGAATCCCCCTCTCGTCGCTATGGCTCCGTAGCCAAACTGGAAAGGCTCCAGGCTGCAACCCTGGGATGTCACTGTTGTGGGTTCAAATCCCACCGGAGTCTCTATTGGGGATTAGTTTAACTGGTAAAATTCCGGACTCTGACTCCGGAGAGTGCAGGTTCGACCCCTGCATCCCCAGCTATATAAAAATCTGGCCGGGTGCCGGAGTGGTTTAACGGCGATGCCCCGAAAGCATATGGTACCTGAAACATGGACACGATGGGTTCGAATCCCTCCCCGGTCGTTTTTACCAAATATCCGTAAAATATAATGTTTTACGGAGTTTGGGTAAGACAGATGAAGGCCCTTGGCGTAACGGTATCGCAACTGGCTCTGAACCAGTAGATTGCAGGTTCGAATCCTGTGGGGTCTGCTACGCTTTGCACGAAATCACAAAATATTTAAGGCTGGTTTCGCACGAAAACGCGGTTTTTGTTCCTGTGGCGCAATGGATAACGCAGTTCCCTCCTAAGGAAAAGAATGCAGGTTCGAGACCTGTCAGGAACATTGGGCATCAGTGTATCGGTCGCACGTCAGGCTTTGACCCTGGAGGGAAGGGTTCGACTCCCTTACGCCCAGTCGTCATAATATCATGGCGTGCATCACCGAAGCCCTTCAGTATTATGATTCATGCGCCCTTATTGTAGATGGCAGCAGGCCGGTCTCCAAAACCGTACAGCGAAGGTTCGATTCCTTCAGGGCGTGCTAAGCCTCCGTATTGCTAATAGGATAAACAGTACGGCTACGAACCGTAAATTGGGGGTTCGAATCCCTCTGGAGGCATTGATTTGTAAGAAAATAAAATTGTTTTCAACTAAGCGTTGAATGACAGATAGTATATTTTCTGCTATGATTAATTTGTGGATGTTGGCAGAAATAAAGATTGAAAGGTGGAATACAAATTATGGGAACAAACTTTTATATGTTTACAAAGAATAAAAAACTTGCGCATGAATACTTTGCGAAAAAAGAATGTTGGGGTTTTTCAGAAAAAGAATATGAATTGGTAGATGATCCGGAATTGGGTTATTGGATTCACTTAAATAAATGCAGCTGTGGATGGAAGCCCCTGTTCCAGGTACATAAAGCATTTAGGACATTTTTAGAACTAGAAATGTTTTATAAAAGGCATGAAAAGAAACTGAAAATATATGATGAGTATGGAGAACTATATACATGGGAAGAGTATAAGCAAAGAATAGTTGCCCATGCTAATCGGCAGCCTGAGCCAATGAAATGGGTGTATGACGAAGAAAAAATGTTCAATGATAATAAAAAAACATTGCATACTGAAACGTGCTTGCCGGAAGAAGCAGAACTGTGGATACCATTTGATCATTTATTATATGCCAAGACTGAAAGGGAGGCTGCTCAAAGATTTAAATGCTTTGACTATGGAAGGTATGATCATTGCGGATTCTATAGTCATAATGATGCGGAATATCCTGTAGATTGGGTGAATGGAGATTTTAGTTAATGTGTTGTTATCGTGGAAGGAATAATACATTCTGACGATAAACAACACATTGAATGGAAAATTCAATGTAAAATAACACATATATTATGGAAAGAGGAAGAAATAACAGGTACCGAATGATGAACAAGTATTCTTATATATGTAAGTTTATATTAGAGCATAATAATTGGCATGAACTCCTGACAGACAAACACATAACACTAAAGGAGTCTGGAAAACGAGTTATCTTTAATTATGCCATATTCGCTGATTTCACAGATCCTGTAGTACAGGAGGCAATCATTGGATGATAAACAGAAAAATGATAAGGTAAAAAACTTGTTACAGTCATTGAAAAAAGCTAATGCTATAGAGCTAGATTCGCATAATAGCCAGATAGCATTTTGGGTGATAAAACATTGATAGGTTTAGATGACATTTAGACAAGAATTAAATTGATTTGTCGTCTGAAATGCTTGCAAATACTGGGTTTTGATGGCTTGTCTAAATCCAAAAATAAAAAACAATTTAGACAAGCTTAGACAGAAAAAGATATTTATGGATTAAAAAATCCCGTCCAAGAGTGATTTTAGGGCGGGATTCTTTTACATTCAAGCGTTAAGATTACATCCACCCACTAAAGCTTGACTGAACGTAACCTGAGTAAGCATAACATCATTTTCGGTTGTAGGCAGAAGAGCAAAAGGCGGAGTCAATAGCGTTTGAACTATTCAGAAGCAGTGAAGCGTGAGAGCCATAAAGAAAATCACATTAACTTTAGAAGCGTAATAACAAACGTGTCCTGGGCCTCTTCGTAAGGAATCTTGACCATTCCTGAGCCTATATCTTTGCCGGTCACTACAGCGACTTCTCCGCCACCGCCTATGCCGGGGAGTTTGTAAAAACCACCGAAGAATATCCAAAGTTCCTTGTCTTTGTATTTGTCTAAATCGATGATCTGGTCTAAAAGATCTGCATCAAAGTATAGGTATTTATCGTCAAAAGATGAAGTGACAGACAAATCACTATTATCAACAAGTATAACGGTCTCAAAATCAGTTGCGTTATAAACGGAGATGTTATTCATCGCATTGATTCTTTGGTACGATATGATTTTTATTAATATTAAGGTGAGGAAGACTGCCAAAATAGAAGCTGCTACTGTGATATGTGCCCTCTTAGGACTATATGTTTTGTACTCTTTTATGCCGATAATTCTATGCTTTAGACTCCTGAAGGCCGTAGTTCCAAAAAGAGCAAGTGTTCCCTGGGATGAAATTGTTTTACGTATTGCTTTTAAATTCCGAAGAAGCATATCGCCGTATTCTATGGGCGAGCAACCGGTAATCCTGATGACTGATCTATCACAGGCAGCTTCTAGGTCTTCTTTTAAAAGTCTGGTGCTGATGAAAAGAAGCGGGTTAATCCAAAACAGTATTCTGATAATGTTCCATATGGCAAGTAATATCAGATGTCCTTGACGGATATGGGTTTTCTCATGGAGGAGTATGGTTGAGAGTTCATCTAAATCATCTTGCTGGCAAGTACGTCTTTCTTGCTCAATCAGATATTTAGGAATTATTATTTTAGGTCTAAATATGCCATAAACAAACGGAGTCATATGTACTTCATTTATATAAACAGTAGTTCCTGATATATTGATCTGCTCTAAAGTCTTTATATACTTTGATAGACGGATATTTCTTATACACGAAGTTCCTAAAATGATAGCGGCTATTCCTAAGTATATACATGAAATCCAATAATACTCAAAGCATATTCCTTGTAGGTTAACAAAAATGTTGGCTAAAAGCTTTGTCTCATAGAAAATATGTAATCTTCCAAGAAATGGAACCGGGATGATCATTAGCCAAACAAGGCATCTACCGAAAACAGCGTTTTTTAGTATGAGCTTCCGGACAAAAAGGACAATCAGTATTACCGGGAATGAAAGAATGGCACACCTAATAAGCAGCATCGCATAAAAACCTACTGCCGCATATATCAGTTCACCCAATTGCCTGAAAAATTCTGACATAGTGCCCCCTCATCCGATAAAATGATTTTTTGTGATTTTTTAGTCTAAAGGAAGCTTATTATGAAGAAGGCTTTCAAGGTAAATGAAATCCTCATTTGTTAACTCTGCATCCTGAATTAATGCAGCTATGGCATTTGTTCGGTTACCATTAAAGAAATTGGTTACGAACCTTCGGCTTTTTTCATTGATGCAGTCTTTCTTCTTCTTTGCGGGGGTATAGTGGTACACCCTTTTGTCATTAGGATCACCAGTATATTTTAACATACCCTTTTCTACGAGGCGGTTAATAAGCACTCTGGCCATTTTAGGTGTCATATCACTCTTAGTTTCAAGGATAGATATAATCTCTTTTGAAGTCATTGATCCTTTATGTTCCCATAGTATTTCCATGATGAGCCATTCGCTCTCACTAGGTGTAAATTCCTCTCTTGACATATGATAGCCCTTCCTTTCTTTATGATAACAACCATTATCGATTATAGAATATAATCTGGAATATTGCAATAAATTTTTCCTTAATCCTGCCATAGCTGATTAACTATGGCAGGAAAGGGAGAAAGAACTCCCTGTGAACTGGTGTTACATCAAAACACTAAAACTTGAGTTCAGATTGTTTAAATAGGAATAACTACCATTCCTATTGTAAGAACTTGGTGCTGCGGCACTGGCTATAGCATTCGATCTGTTAAGCAACTGTGAAGCATAGGAGCCATAACCTGTGAAAAGTGACTTGACAGAAGCAATATCCGCTTCGTTCAGCTTGTCCTGATCAAACGATAGCTTGTTATCCAGTCCTACTGTTATCCCGGCTTTTGATAAAAGCTTAGAGTTAACCGCGGTGCTCTTTGTGAGATATGCACCGTTCCTGAGCACGGACATGGAATTTGAGTTACCGGCGGCATCTACAGTTTTGTTGTAATCTTCAGTAAACTTCTGCAGAGCCTTGCCGATAGCCTCACGGTCATAATCCAGCTTGACAGTCTCGTTACCGGACTCATCCTTTTCAGTAATTGACTTCTTTTCCCATAGAGATGCCTTCATCACATCCTTGATAGAATTGCCCATAGATGCAGCATCCTGGGCGGTAAGGACGGATGCAGGTTCCTTGTCCTTTACTAAACTTTTGACATTACTGGATTTATCCTGAGAATAGTATGCCTTCATCAGCTTTTTGTAAGCCCCACTCCTGATCATAGAATAGTCAGATACGCTGAAACTACTACTTGTACCGGTCAAAGCGTTGGACCCAAAGAGTGATGAACTGAAACCATAGTTATTATAATTCCTATAGGAGTTGTACTGATTATAATAACTATATGAGTTGTATCCTCTAATAGATGATATCATAAGCCTTTTACCTCCTTCCTTTAAAGATAAGCATATAATGACGTGAACTTTATATGCTTTCATAGCATATATCGGATAACATACGATAATAATTAACAGATGTAAATAAAAATTATAAAAAGGTGTTAATAAATAACAAATGTTGTCCGATATAGAGAATAGAAGGCACTATTCATAACACTCAATAACATATTACACGGAGGTAAAGCAAATGGCACTAAAGGTTGAAAACACGAATGTAACTGCAGGTTACAGTACAAATGGATACAGTGTTAAGGAAAACACTACCCGTAATCAGAACATAACGAACAAAGATTCTGAAAAGGTAAATTCAGGTGAGCAGACAGATAGCACAAGTACGAGTAAGGCCGCTGTTTACGAAAAATCTGAGACTAAAACAAAATCAGTAGGTTATTCAAGACCTTCTGTAGTAGAGCAACTTAAGGCTGATGCTGAAGCAAGACAGAAGCAACTGGCTTCAATAGTTGAGAAATCACTTTCAAAGCAGGCTGGACTTTATAGCCAGGCTAATGGTGATGATATATGGAAGTTTCTTGCAAGCGGGAATGTAAAAGTTGATGCAGCTACCAGCCTGCAGGCACAGAAGGATATCGGAGAGGATGGATATTGGGGTGTTAAACAGACTTCTCAAAGACTTTTCGATTTCGCAAGTGCGCTTGCCGGTGATGATGTAGATAAGATGAAAGAAATGCAGAAGGCTATGGAGAAGGGCTTTAAACTTGCAACAGGAGCATGGGGCAAGAAACTCCCAAGTATATGCAGTGAAACTATGGATGCGGCAAATAAACTTTTTGAGGATTACTATGCATCGAAA
This sequence comes from Lachnospiraceae bacterium, assembly GCA_017557525.1. Classification (GTDB taxonomy): domain Bacteria; phylum Bacillota; class Clostridia; order Lachnospirales; family Lachnospiraceae; genus RUG11977. The sequence goes on along the minus strand of JAFYYN010000044.1, from coordinate 18,959 downwards.
TCTTCGGAATAATGAGGAACTGAGATATGAATATTACAGTTCAGGGGTTTAATCTGACTTCTAACTATGGTCTGAAAAGTACACAGGATCGGTTGGACAGACAGAATAAGAGGGATACCAAGGTTGCATTCTTTGAAGGGCAGAAGGAAAAACTGAAAAGTATGAAAGCGGATTCCTTAGCGGATATTGCCAGAAAACTGGATATGCTCCAAGGCTATAATGAGCAGATAGATGCGGCTAAGAAAGAATATAATAATTCCCAGGTGTTCCATGCCATGGATGAGGCAAGAGAAAAAGCCGAAAAGATTAAGGAACAGGCTGAAAAGTATGCTCCGAAGACTGCTGAGGAACGAATTGAGGATATGATCGAAGAGGCAACCGGTACAGATGAAAATGAAGGAATGATGTCGGAAATGCTGGAGGAACTTTCAGATGTGGCTGAGGAGATGCAGGAAGCCCTTGAAGAGAATATGGAAAAAACTACAGAGACTTTAGAGGAAAATCTGTCTGAAATGGTCACTGAAGCAGAATTAGTTCCTGACGGAGCGGGTGTGACAGCTGCGAATGTGGATTTAGAGGATGATAGTAATATAAAGCTTTATAAGAAAATTGATGTATATGTGTAGAGTCTTTGGATAGATTATTCATTAGGGATTTAAGATAATTTTGTGGCTAACAACGTACAGTAATATTTATAGAAAGGGGTAGAATATGTCACTAGAAATAAATGGTGTTTATAACAACTATGGTAATTATTACTTGAATAAGAAAGAAGCAAAACCAGTAAAGGACTCAAAGGTTATTAACGATACAAATAAGGCTAATGAAACAACAAAGACAGAATCTGTACAACAGTCCACACAGGATTATCTTCAATCCTTGAAAGAAAAGTATCCGGATGTAAATATCACTGTTGTAGATTTCAAAACAGAAAAGCAGGAACGCTCGTATATGTTAGGAAGCAGTGGATATAATAATGTGGCCTTGTCAAGGAATATTTTGGAAAAAATGGCCAAGGATCCTGAAGTAGCAGAAAAATATGAGAAAGCTATTGGAAACCTTCCTAATGTTGTGAAAGAAGCAAAAGAAAAGATAGAAGCATCGCCGGGAAGTAAGGTGCTTGCTATGGGAATGGAAATTGACAAAGAGGGAAAAATCTCATATTGGTGCGTTAGTTGTAGTGTTACCGAGGTTCCTACATCTGATAGGAAAGAGAAATTCAAAGAACAACTAGAAGAAAAACGCCTTGCAATGAAAGAAAAAGAGAAAGCAGAAGAAAAACGCAAGGAGAAAATTAAAGAACAGGAGGTTCTTGAGCAAAAAAGAGCAGAAAAAAGAGAAGAACAAGAACGTTTGGAAATGTTAATATCAGAAGGTAAAACGGCAGATGAGTTGGTTTCAAATATGATAGATGGTAAAGCTGGAGTTGTTTCAGAAGGTATGTTTAACAGCGTTGAAACAGGTATTCACCTAAATTTTAAAGTTTGATAGATTAAAAACGGAGGATTACAGCATGAATGTAACCAACATAAATGGGAATGGAACCGGAAACCGGACATTTCAAATGAGTATGAACATGGGCTCGGATGCAACCAGTAAGAACCTTCAGAGCCAGATAGCAAATGCTCAGAAGCAGATGCAGGAGCTTGCGTCGAATAAAGAGATGTCACCGGAAGACAAGATGAATAAGCGAAAAGAAATCCAGGAGCAGATAAACGAGCTCCAAAATCAGTTACGCCAGCATCAGATAGAGCAGAGAAAAGAGAATCTTCAAAGAAGTACCTCTTCTATGGAAGATATGCTCGGGGGGAGCAGGCAGAACAGTCAGATGTCAGCAGGTGGCACAGGAATGTCAAGCGGCAATATGCAGGCGATTTTGTCTGCGGATTCTGCTATGACACAGGTGAAAGCTCAAGGGTCTGCCAGGGCACAGGTGAAAGGTGAAGCAAAAGTCCTAAAGGCAGAGATTAAGCAGGATGGTGCCCGTGGAGCCAATGTTGAAAAGAAGCAGGAACAGCTTGCTGAGATAGAGGCAAGGGCACAGAAACTTGAAAATGTGATCGTAGAACTATCGGGTGACGGGTTAGCTGCTTTTAAGGAATATAAAGAGAAAGCATATCAGTCAGAAGACTCTTCAAGAAAGATACCGGATGAATATATAAATCAATTAGATAATTTGCATGTTTTAACAGATGAGGAACTGAAGAGAGTAAAAAATTCTCATAATGGAGAGGAAATACTTTCCGATATGCAGGAATCTGATCCAAAGGCTTTTAAGGAGTATCAGGCTCTAAGAGAAAAGAGTCAGAATGAAGGTTTTGATCCATATGATAATGAAGTACTGTTTATGGTAAAATGGCAGATGAAAAAAGAACTTCCGCAGCTTGAAGCGTGGAAAATGATGGGAAAATAAGCTGTTTTAGATATTAGTGAATAGAAAGGTATGGTGACAATAACCGTTGAACTGATATAAAATTTTTATGCTGGGTTAAGCAGAATCTTATGAGCATTTCATCTATCAAAATGAAATGCTCATTTATTTGGAAATATAATGTTGTATGTAATTATATTTGGCTTTAAAAACGAAAAAGTAGTACATTTCGACTATAGACTCAAGTTATTAGATTTTCTTATAAAAGATTGAGAGTGTGTGTATCCCGGATCATTTAGAAACTTATTGAGGCTTTCGCCCATATTCTTTAGATCTCTAGCTTCTTTTTCACGAGCAAGACAGGAGTTGTTTAGTGCGGTTTTTTCGGCCAGGAGATTGTTGTATTTTGCCTGTAACTCTTCTATATTAAGAGTGCTGGTATCTATACCAGCTGATTTAAGTTTGTCTTTGGCATTTTCAAATAAATGAACTCTATGCTCGTGTTCTTTACGGTAGCTGCCTTTATACTGATCATCCGTATTGTAGGGATCTTCAGAATCTTCTTTGTTTTCGAAATATACATTACCTGATCCGAGATGCGCTCCAGCTCTCTTGCGGAAGGTGTCATACCGGTACCGTTGGCTATGTGAGCCATCTGATTGACATTTGTGCCCAGGCCTCTGAGCTGCTGTTCAACTCCTGCGAAGGTCTTGCTTATGGTTTTGAGCACATCTATGGTATCCGAGGTAGTGACATAAGAGTCAAGGGCTGCACTGATGATGTATGACTGCTGTGATAATCCGGACTCATTGACTTTGTTCTTGAGCCTGTCGTACTCTGAGTCACTCATCCGCACAGTGACTGCTCTGTCTCTTGCACGGTTTACTTTACTCATAGTGAACACTTCCTTTCATAGTTTGTGTATGGGTGCCGGTCATAGCGGCGGAAGATTCTTTGGGGTACCAAGGGGACAAAGTCCCCTGGCAAGTTAGTTCCACCAGGGAGACCGGAGGGCTCTCTGGTGGAACGGAGCGTTATGGCTTGCCATAATGCGAAACTTGCCTTATATGCCATAGCACTATACAGGTATATGGCATTGATTGAAATGTTGCTGAAACGTGGATTCTGCTGAAAGAATTTTGGGGTTTTCATAAAATGAATCGAAGTGGTTTCTCCAGGAAAGAAATAACTAAGGGTGAACTGCCCGGATGAATCTGATATGATAGTGGATAGATTATTCATGCAAACCTCCTGTGTTTGATACAAAACAAGATATGCCATATAGAAGACAGAATAGTTCTTGACAATTCTTGAAATTTTCCTACAATATAAATAGGAGATTTTAGAAGCATTGAAAGAATTTCGTATTACAATTCATATTACAATTTAATCAGAAAATTATAGAATTAAGCCGTTTTTAATAGTATTTGTTTACTGATTTATACTATGGGAGAATTCCTTCTAAAACGACGTTTTTATGAAAACAAAATAGTGATTGAACACCGGAGAACGCAGATATTAAGGACTTTCTAAAAACTTATGCGTACAAAAAAAGGACTTCAGCTTTTCACTGAAGTCCCTTACCCAAGAACAGGGATAGCAGGATTCGAACCTACAGATGACGGAGTCAGAGTGCTTATACCCTTTGCGTAAGGATTCAGTTATAATCGACATCTAGTGCTTATCAGCAATGATTAGGTACAATAATAGGTACAATTAATTCAATCTTTTATTTTGGGAGTAGGAAAAGGGACAATGTTTTTGGTCTTGTTTCCTACTTTGATTTTTTCTTTGGTAGAAATATAGTGCTTTATTATGGTTTCTTCCGTATCTCCAAGATATGCAGCTATATCCAAAGTTGATATTCCTTTATTATGCATATTGGTCGCACATGTTCGACGGAAAATGTGGGCACCGGATATATCATCTTCGGATAGCAAGTAGATAGGATTTCCATGATCATCCAAAATGTTGGCAGCCTTGAAAATCCTATTGAGACACTCAATGAATTTTGAAGGGTTGGTTGGTTTTTGTGAACGGTTCAACATAATATGGCCGGTAGGAGAAGGATCGGGAGATGAAAGATATATTTCGTTAAGGATCTCCTCAGCCTCTTTGCTGAGTTCTATTTCACGCCAGTGACAATTTTTTACCTCGCCTTCCCAGGTTTTATATTTGGGTCCATCGGTGACAGTGCGGTCTATGGCTGTGAAACGAGTTTTGGTGATAGAAAGTGTATGCGATTCTCTATCCCAGTCAGACCATATAAGAGCACAAAGCTCTCCGACGCGGAGCCCTGTTTCTAACAATAGCCTGCTTGCTGCACCAACTCTGTATTTTGGCTTCTCATTTTTGCAAAGCCTTTTGGATTCAGCCTTGAACAAGAGGATTTCGTCACTGGACAGAACTATAATCTCTTTGTTTACTGATTTTTTTGATCTTAAATTACTGAAACGGTTTATCAGTTTATCGTGAATGGCGACGCAAGGGTTATATGAGAGCATTTGTTGCGAAACGGCCCATTTAAAGGCGGAATTGATAACATTGTACGCTTTTACAATGCTGGATATGGATAACTTCTTGGCCGATATAAGCCCTTCTATATGTCTATCAATGTCCCAGGATGATATTGATGAAACTTGCAGTGAGCCGATTGGATAGTTTTCTACCTGATTACGGATAGAGCCTTCCCTTCGGTCTGCTGACTTGGGCTTGAGTCTTTCTGCTTCGGACAGATGAGTATCAAGATGTTTATAACAGAGTTCTGCTAAAGTGAGCTTTGCACATGTATCCGCGGTTAGCATATTCTGTTTTATATCACTGATACGTTTTTCCATTTTTGCCCGGCATTCTTTTTCTGTCTTACCGGTTGTGACAAGGATCAAGGGTTTGCCATCAGCTTTAAAACCATGCTGTTTTTTGTATTTATAGCCATTTTTCACTTTTACCCAGCAGCCATCGCCGTTTTTGGCCTTTGTACGCTTTGATCTGTTTTCTAAACCTTTATTTGAAGCTTCATTATTACTCAAGGCTAATCTCCTTCCATTTCTTGGTGACAATATATATTCTATAGCTTAAAATCTTTTCCACTAACCGAATCAAGCCACTCTTCAAATTTGTCTTTGGTTACAATATATGTATTGCCGATTTTTATAGAAGGAAAAGCTTTAGATCGCATAAGTGCGTAGGCTTTATCACGACCAAAGTGCGTAATTTGTATTAAATCAGGCACCCGATAAATTTCAGTTGTACCATCCAAAGTATTATTTTTTACATTTTTTCGAATCAAGTAAGAACACCTCCTATCGTTTAAGGCACGCTTCTTCGTACCAAATTCTGTTGACTTTGCCTGAAATTATTATTGCTGTCGGACAATTGTCCTTTAGTTGCTTGTTGAGTTGCTTGTTTATCTGATAAGCCTTTTGCTTTGATATATCAAAATCTTTTGCTACTTCATATACCCCTACATATATTTTCTCGTTGATATCCATTGCAGTTCTCCTTGTTTTATAATTTACTATAAAATATATAAATAACGATATATTTCATAAAATGCTATATTTGTTATAACATATCTATTTCCTCTTGTCAATCATAAAACACTAAAAATTTCATAAAACGCTATATTTATATCTATTTAGTCTTTTTTATCGTAAAATACTATATTTTTTCTTTTTATTTTATTGAAGATGTGTTATAATGATTTTTAATAGTGAAATTATGAACCAGACACTATATTAGAGATTGTTCTGGGATGAATGACCTATTATGATCATCCTTGAATTGTATATGGGAGATATTACACTCATAAGGACGGCGGAAAGTGCAAGGTGAAAAATGGATACATATGAGGATATTAGGATAAGAGAAAGACTTATTATTCTAAGAAAAATGATTTTTGAAATGTCACAAAAGGAATTCTCGGAATACTTAGGGCTTCCGCAATCAACTCTTTCTTCTTACGAGAGCGGTAAAATGAGCCCGTCTTTATCAATGACCTTCAGAATTGCTAAAAAATGCAATGTAACGATGGATTGGTTATGTGGTAATGATAAAAAAACTAAAGTAGAGAGCATTGCTGACATTGCTGAGTTCTTTTTTGAACTGTTCGAGATGAAGGATATTGACCCCGAGAAGACTCGGGTAGGTAAGGCTCAGATGCCAGAAATCCCTGAGGCAGAGCCTTTAAATCTAGGTGGACTTACATTTATCGCAAAATCCACTCAGAATCCTTCGCTTAATAAACGAATTCAATTTGATTATGAACTTTCACATATGGTAGGAGAAATTGCCGAGCTAGCTGACAAATGGAAGGAGTACAGTATAAGCCAGGAAGATTATGACAAGGAGAAGAAAGCTCTTATAGAAAGATATCAGAGTGTCCCTATAGCAAAGTTTAAAAAACGTGGCAGACTATCTGAATCTGAACGGTTACGCCGGAACATACTGCTTTTACAAGGTCAGTTAGATGCTCTTGAAGGAAAGAAAAAGAAGGATAAAAAGGACTGAATTATTTGAACAAAGCTTTATAGATGATTAGACGAGGCCTTAACAATGGGGATTGAGCCTAGATTTCATGGCATCTTTTACACGGAAGAATCGGAGAAAATTGAGGAGAAAAAGGCAGAATTATTTAGGGGGACATGAAGGATGAAAGGAATTATTAAATCGGATGTCGAGACCATGGTTGAAGATATTATCCGTGGTGAATCGAAAAATGTCGAATTTAAAGAGATGCTCCCAAAGAATTCAGAAAAATATACAAAGACGGTAGTGGCGTATGCAAATTCTCAAGGTGGGAAGATCTTTTTTGGGGTAGTTGATGAGACCAGGGAGATAGTGGGAATAGATGAGTCAATCTTGTTTCAGACTATGGACAGTATTACAAATGCCATATCTGATTCTATCGAACCACAGATTGTTCCGGAAATTGAACCCTGTACTGTTGAAGGGAAAAATATCATAGTGGTGACGGTATCTCCGGAACCGAATCGACCTTATTATCTGAAATCAAAAGGCAAGGAGAAAAGTACATATATTCGCGTTGCCGGGACTACAAGGATTGCTTCTCCGGACAAAATTAAAGAACTGGAGATGGAAGGAGCAAAAATCTCCTGGGACGAACTGACCTGTGTAGGCTATGAGGTCAAAGAGAATGCAATTAAGAAACTATGCAGTGACATGAATAGATACCGTAAAGAAATGCAGGAACGAAAAGCGCTTGCTAAGAAACTGCCTGCCGTAACAAGGACAAACCTTGAAGATTGGAAAGTTCTTAAAAAGATGGGCGAAGGGTATCTGGCATCGAATGCATTTGTTTTGCTGACTTCAGATTATTTCCAGTTTTCTAAAACTCAGTGCGCAGTGTTTAAGGGAAATGATAGGGTTGTTTTCTTGGATAAGCGTGAGTTTAAGGGACCTCTTTATTCTCAAATTGAAGACTCAATAGATTTTGTCCTAAGAAACATAAGGCTTGGTGCAAAAATTGAAGGTCTGATAAGGAAAGAGGACTATGAGCTGCCCGTAGAGGCAATCAGAGAGATGATCGTGAATGCCCATTGTCATCGCAACATGACCGATGAATCCTGTGTGCAAGTAGCAGTTTTTGATGATCGTCTGGAAGTGACATCACCGGGAGGCTTTTATAATGGACTTACATTTGAAGAAGCGATGCAGGGGCACTCTAAACTGAGGAATCGTGCTATCGCCAATGTTTTTAGTCAGATAGGTCTGATCGAAGCATGGGGAACCGGATTTAAGCGCATAAGGAATGCAGCGAAGGAATATGGATTACCTGAACCAGAGTTTATTGAAATGCCGGAAACATTCAGAGTAAATTTATACCGTAAGCCATTACCGATGCAAGGCATCGGTCAAACATCGGTAGAACATCGGCAGAACATCGGTCAAACATCGGTAGAGCATCGGCAGGGTATCGGTGGTAAAGTGGTGGAATTAAATGACACCCAGCAAAAGATTTTGGAAATGCTTTCGGCAGATCCGACGATGACAGGGGCGGCACTTGCAGGGCAGATTACTATCTCAAAAAGAAATATTGAGGTAAATATAAAGAAACTGAAAGATTTTGGAGTATTGATTCGTCATGGTTCTTCAAAAGGAGGATATTGGGAAGTTAAGAAATGATGAAAACATGCAACAACTCGTTACATATGTGGGTATTTACCTTAGGAATAAATCTATGGATTAAAGTACAAGACGAATATGTTGATACGTGCAGATATCTGTAACATAGAAGAATGGAGAAAGGAATCGGAGAATAACATATGGTTTTGCGGTCGCAATTTGCGACTTCATCGAAGAACAGTTTTTGCCGGTAATGAATAAGGTCGCAAATTGCGACCTTATATGAGGAGAAAAATAGGCACAGGATAAAAGAGTGAAAATGAATAAATAGTAAAGAATGGAAGGGATTACCCCAATTTAATGATAAGTTATAAGAACGGGCTGGAGACAGCCCGTTCTGAGCTTTAGTGGAAAATGCAAGATATAAGGGTTATCAGGTATCTGGATGATTCCAACGTTTTAATCCTTATTTGTTCTCAACCAATACTTTGCATACTACATCGCGTGTAGGAGGATTTATGAGACGATCATCCTAAGCGGTTTTTTAAGTATATTAAAGTAAATCTGGTGTCAACCGGTATGTGACAAAATTCAACTTTAAAATGGTTTACATATAAATATAAATAAGTGTATGATGTATATATATTATAAAAATAATGCCAATTATATATGGCATAGAATGGAGAATGGGTATGACACTGGGAAATAAATTACTGGAAATCCGTCTGAAAAGGGGCATGAGTCAGGAAAAGTTTGGAGAGCTTCTTGATACAACAAGGCAGACTGTCTCTAAATGGGAGCTGGATCAGGTAGTACCTGATGTTAGGAAGTTAATCGCAATCAGTAGGATATTCTGCGTGTCGTTGGATGATATGTTACTGAATGTCACAAATTTTGAGATGGAGGGTGTTCCATTTCAGTGCGGAGTATATAAAAAAGAAACATCAGAAATTGTAGAGACAGAAAAATATGCTTTGGAATACTATGCTAGAGGTAAAAATATTATGGGCGCAAAGGTGTATTATGGCGCAGGAGATCAGAAAATACTTTTAGCTATCTGCGAAAAAGATGTTAAATCACTTCGTATTTCTTATGCATACACGTTTCACGATGTAAATGGGAAAATATGTACGATTTCAAACAGTAAAGATTTTGAAAGTCGATTAAATATCGAAAGATTAGACAGAAAAAAACTCGAAAAGATGGTACGAGTTAACAGCTTTTTGGTAAATCACGGAGAATATCCTTTACATACGGTATATGAAATAGGAATCCGGAGATGCCTAGAGGAATGGACCCGAGGTGTTAGGGTTGAGGTAAATTCAGAACGCTTTTTCGTTAATCTTCATACTGGAAAGAAGGAATATGTATATCAAATCCGGCCACAGAATGAAGATATTTATTGTGGCATCAGCTACAACATTGCTTTTGATCTCGGTGTACGTTCCTACGGACAGTACTACCGTCTGAGAAATTACAAGGATAATTCGGAAGCTTTCTGTGGGTGTGGATTTGATTTTGACTATCAGATGCCAAATGAGCTGCACAGCATGAATTATGGGAAAGATATAAAGAACAAACTTGGAGAGCCTGAGAAAAATGAGAATGGCATATTTTTAGTAAAGAGGTATTCTGATGATGAGATTGTGCTGGATGGCTGCGGAGGAGATGAGTATATATACGATAGAAAGACGGTTATGTCTGAAAGATTTACAAAATAGGATAAACGAATGAAAAACATAGAGAATAACCATCATCAAGTTTTTACAAAAAAGGGTCAAAAAAGGACAGCCCCTTTTTAAAAAATAAAATATAAAAACCGTTACCTAAACAGTATAGATTTCGTCTATATGGGTGAAAGGCATCGAGGAGGTGCGCAATGGAAGATCTTCATATAATAGAACTTTACTGGCAGAGAGACGAATCTGCGATAAAGGAGAGCCAGACGAAATATGGCGGTTATTGTAGTACAATTGCAAACAACATTTTACACTCTGAAGAGGATTCGGAGGAATGTGTCAATGATACTTGGCTTCGTGCTTGGAATACTATGCCCCCCGAAAAGCCGAGTCGATTAGCGGTATTCTTAGGCAAGATCACCCGTAATCTTGCAATCGACAGGTATCGCAGGGACAGATCCCAGAAGTATGGCGGAGGACAGGTCGCGTTATGCCTTGACGAATTGGGGGAATGTATCGGTGAAGATACTCCAATAGAGGACAGGCTCGCGTTAAAGGAGCTTATGAACAGTTTCCTTTCCAGTCTCCCAGATAAGAACAGGAACATTTTCCTCTTACGGTACTGGTACATGATGTCTGTAGCTGAGATAGCAAAACGGAATGGCATGTCTGAGGGAGCGGTCAAGATGGTACTGCAACGTGTACGGGACAAGCTAAGGGCATACTTGGAAAAGGAAGGTGTAGGCGTATGACAAACAAGGATATTCTTCTTGAAGTGATCGGTGATGCTGGAGAAAGATTCGTTCCTGAACTGACAGGTAAGAAGAAAAAGCACAGTGTTTTGAAGTGGTCCGCTTTGGGCGGAGTATGCGCAGCAGCGGTCATTGTCTGTGTGATAGTGCTTATTAAAATGAATAAGAACGAGAGTGCTATATCCCCTTATGTTAATTTGCCGCAAATCGGGAATAGCAATACTAAGTCAGGGACAGATAAGATCAACCCCACAATCAGATTCGGGGAAATGGGATTTGAGGGCCTGATGGCATATGATATTTCTGAGCTTGATACTCCCAATCCGTGGAATCCCGATCTGAAATTATCATCATTGCCTGTTTATCGCAATCTTGCATATAACGACTTCGGAGAGATGGTTTATTTATCTGAGGAACAGATACGGGAGATTGCTAAGAACACAGCTTCCGCCCTGAAGGTTGATGTTATAGATACAAAAATTACTTATGTAAAGGATTTTGAACAAGGAGAAGTTCCTGATGAGATCCTGAAGAGCATATATAGAATAGATGTAAACTGCAGCGATAATACGACTATTACGGTTTACGGTGACGGACAGATAAGGATTGAATTTGAAAGAAATACCCTGCCTTCCGGGTACAATTTCTCACATAACAGTACTTCGAAGGAAGAAGCTCAAAAGGTTATGGATTACCTGTCTGATAAATATGGCAGCCTGCTTCATTACGATAATGCTTTGTGCTTTTCAATCGCTGACAGATCTTTTTCAGGTGTTGAAAACCGTTCCTACTATGTTTATGACAGATCTGATGAACCGGTACAGAGTATATTGAATTATAATCTGTCATTTTCAAAGTTTGCTCCGGATGATAACGGAGATCTATTGTGCATATGGCTGAATAATCCGCTTTGTGTTTCGGAATATCTCGGAGATTATCCGATAATTTCGGTCGATGAAGCGACTGAGCAGCTAATGAATGGAAAGTATTTCAGCTCCGTCCCGGGTGACTATATCCGTAATGGCAGGATATCAAAAGAGGGTATCGCAAAAATAGAGCTTGTTTATCGCAATAACAAGGTGGAATACTATCAACCGTATTACAAATATTATGTTGAGCTTGATTCTGCGGCATTCAACATGGCTGATGGCTTAAAAAACTACGGTATATTCTATGTTCCTGCGATTGATTCTGAATTCCTTGAGGAATATAAATATTTTGGGGAATATTAACATTTATAGAATGTTAACTGCCTGAGTGTTATGATCCATAGATAAATAGCATATTGATAAAACTGTCCCGTGTATGTTACAATGAGTGCATATCGGGACAGTTTTTAAATTATAAGGAAGGTATAAAGGAATATGGACGAAAAGATACTGATCATAGATGATGACAAATACATAAACGATATGCTTTCGGAAGCGTTAAACGATGAAGGGTATGCTGTATTAAAGGCGTATTCAGGTACGGAAGCTTTGCTGATCCTTGAAAAGCAGCGGCCTGACCTTGTACTTCTTGACCTGATGCTCCCGGGACTCTCGGGCGAAGAAATCCTTCCAAAGATAAAAGATATCCCTGTGATAGTCGTAAGCGCTAAAACTGATTCGGCTGATAAAGTAAGCCTGCTCCTTAACGGGGCAGAGGACTATATAACCAAGCCCTTCAACATGGAAGAGTTGATGGCCAGGATAAAGGTCAGACTGCGCAAAAGAAAAAGTAAAGTTCCTGAGGGAATGATTAAAGCAGGCGCGATTACCCTGTACGATGACAGACAGACCGTGCTGGTAAATGGGGATGAGATAAGGCTTACAAGGACGGAGACTGCCATACTGAAACTTCTGATGCAGAATCCAGGACAGCCTATAGGAAGGACTACCATACTTGACAGGATCAGCACTGATACTCCCGACTGTACGGAACGTTCATTAAAGCAGCACATAAGTAACATAAGGCATAAACTGGAAATAGACGGGAAAGACCACATAGAGGCTATTTACGGTATAGGTTTCAGATTTATGGAGTGAGACTATGGAAGTATTCATTATAATAGTACTGGCAGTAATATGTTTCATTTTGCTGATGAAGGTATTGGCCCTCCGCAGCGATGCCGGGAAAATAGAAAGAAGCTTTGGCAAGATACTCTCAGAGGATACCAATAACCTTATAACCATGACTGCGCATGACAGCCGTATGAGAAGCCTGGCGGGGAGTATAAATACTGAGCTAAGGCATTTAAGGGAAGAAAAGAATAAATACTACCACGGGAATGTCGAGCTCTCGAATGCCATAACCAATATTTCACATGATCTCAGAACCCCTTTGACTGCCATTATCGGATATCTTGACATGATGGGTAAAACAGACAGCATTGAAAAGATAAAGGGCTACCTTCCTATCATAGCCAAAAGAGCGGAAAGCATGAAACAGCTGACCGAGGAGCTGTTTAGTTACTCTATTGATTATTCAAACGCCGATGCGGAAGTAGAGAGGGAAGAACTGGTACTGAACCAGGTGCTTGAAGACAGTATCCTTGGGTACTACAGTGTACTCAGTGAAAAAGGTATGAAGCTGGAGGTAGATATTACAGAGAACAAGATAATACGCCCCCTTAACCGTACCTATATGTCACGTATATTCTCCAACCTGCTAAATAATGCTGTAAAATACAGCGATGGAGATCTAAAAATATGTCTAAAGGATGACGGGGATATAATCTTTTCAAATTCAGCAGCGAGTCTCAAAGGGATTGACGCTGAACAGCTCTTTGACAGGTTTTACACAGTAGAAGCGGCCAGAAGCTCGACAGGCCTTGGTCTATCAATAGTTAAGCTCCTTGTAGAGCGGCAGGGAGGAGAAATCCTGTCAAATCTGGCTGAAGGAAGGCTGACAATTACCATTTCTTTTAAATCTTGACGAAATCTTGACTTTTCCTTTATCGGTTTCTTGACAATCATATGTTAAGCTATATTTGGAAGATAGAAGAAAGGAAAGAACCGGGATGGAATATGTATTAAAAACTCAAAATCTCCAAAAGAAATACCGGCATTTTTGTGCGCTGTCCGGTGTTGACATGAATGTCCCTAAGGGAGCAGTGTATGGTTTTGTAGGAAAAAACGGAGCCGGAAAGACCACCCTTATCAGGCTAATATGTGGGCTGCAGGATCCGACTGACGGAGTATACAAGCTGTACGGGACAATGAATAAAGATAAAAGAATACAGGAAGCACGCAGGCGCATGGGCGCAGTTGTGGAAGTTCCTTCACTGTATCCGGATCTGACAGCAAGAGGAAATCTGGAACAGCAGTACAGGATGCTGGGACTCCCGAATTTTGACGGGATAGATGAGATATTAAAGATCATTGGCTTGGAGAATACCGGAAAGAAGAGGGCCAGGAATTTTTCTTTAGGTATGAAGCAGAGACTTGGTATCGGTGTAGCACTGTGTGGAAATCCGGATTTTCTGGTACTTGATGAACCTATAAACGGGCTTGATCCGCAAGGAATTATAGAGATAAGGGAGCTGATCCTAAAGCTTAACAGGGAGAAACAGATAACAGTGCTTATATCATCCCATATCTTAGATGAACTGTCAAAATTCGCAACTCATTATGGATTTATAGATAAAGGGAAGATCCTGTGTGAGATGAGTGCTGAAGAGCTTGAAGCTAAGTGCAGGAAATGTGTTAGGCTCAAAGTTACTGATATGAAGGCTCTGGCAAAGGTATTGGATGAAAGAGAGCTGGATTATAAGATAATAGACGAAGAATACTGCGATGTCTATTCTGATCCTAACCTTACTGATATTACTCTTGCTCTTATTAACGAGCATTGTGAGCTGTTATCGGCTGACAAGAGAGATGAAAGCTTGGAGAGCTTCTTCATAGGTCTGACGGGAGGTGGGCAGAATGCGTAATCTTATCCGTGCAGGCTTCATCCGTTATATGCGCCGTGTACATACCATTGCAGCTTTGCTCATTTCCTTTGGACTGGGGGTATATCATACCGTTATTTCCGTCAGACTGATAGAGATGAACAACGGGGAAAGCTATTATCATTTTAAGACGGAATTTACAATGTCGATTTTCCTGATGTTTATGGCTGCGATTGTCAGTGTTCTTAATCTGGGAAGTGAATTTAATTCGGGTGCTGTACGAAATAAGCTGATAGCAGGGTATATAAAGGTTCAGATATTTGTTTCCGAGCTGATCCTCTCTTGGGTGTATACATGTATATTCTGCTTTCTGTTTTATATGCCTTTTCTTGTCGTAAGGATGCAATATCTGACTTTTGGAAATTCATTTGGCAGACTGCTGTTTGTACTGACATTGATTACTCTGAGTATAATTGCCGTGACAACTATAACTGTTTTTATATGCTTTTTGATAAAGAACCATATAGCTGCTGCCATTTTTTCACTGATGATCATAGTTATGATGGTTCTGATCAGAGATGACGTAAATAAATACTTACAGAAACCGCATTACTATGCGGATATAACATTTGAGGACGGGCATGTAGAAAGCTGGCAGGTAGGTAACGGTGATAATACTGAAAATAAGGGCGTTCGATTCCCAGAAGGAAGTACCATAAAATACAGGGAGAATCCGGGATATGTAGATGGAGCTGCGCGTGTTCTACTCACTGTAATGGATGAGGCGAATCCATATAATGCGCTGAATGATAGTAGTTTGGGTATATCTGGGTACAGGATAGGCGTGGAGGATACCCTGACGGATAAACAAAAGGATCTTCTTGAGAAAGAAAAAGGAAATATCAGTGATAAATGCAAGAGAGAAGTGGCCTACAATGCCGGACTCATAGTGATATTCTCGGTATTGGGTATTTTGGTATTCAGAAAACGTAATATTAAATAGTATTTGAACAATCGAACGATCATCGGGACGGTTGTAAAACTCTCTGAACAGTATAGTTTGGAGAGTTATTTACCTATTGTGAGCTATGTATTGGTTTTTGCAGTGGAAGGAAATACGATTCAAGTATAAAGTGCTACCTTAAAATTTGACCCTTAAAATTCGCCCTATGGTGTATTATGAAGATGCTTTTATAGATGAAAGCGGCACTGTCTGTGTAAAAGGACATGGAGCGGAATTTTGGCTGTTCGGATTAGTGAGAGTATGGTACTGGGAAGAGTAGGTATATCGCAGTGGATGTTTTCCATCATTTTTATGGGAGATGTTTATGAAGAGAAAACGGTTGTTGATGGCCATGGTTATAGTGCTTGTGTTGTCAATGGTCATAGTTGGCATTATATTTGTCAGAAGTGTTATTATTCGAAATAAATTTAAAAGTGTACATAGTGTATCAGAATTTGATGATTTTAAAGAGTTAAGATACGAAGATATTAGTATTATGACACTTAAAACGATGCCTACCCAGCCTGAATGGGTTGAAATTGACGATAAGAATATGATTGGTGAAATGTGGCAGTATTTTCAAGGGCTTGAGCTGTCATTTCGGGAATACATTGATAGCAGCAAAATGAATGGTGGCGGCGGATGGGTAACGACATTTAAGAATAATGTCGGGAACGTCATCATATTCTATGATTGGCATGATAAAAGGGTATATGTATGCGATGGCTATGATGAGTATTACTACGAAATTGTATCTTCTGTGATGGATAATCCATTTGAAAAGCTTTATAGTGAATGGAAAGAAAAACATGGGGTTATTACACCATGGGGTTGAAAACATACTGTATGAGAATAAAAACAGCTACATATACAGTATGGTGGACTAGTTTGTATTGCCTTAGCTTCCGGGGGAATGTTATGATTGACAGTACTGGTAGCGTAAGCATGATACATCTCACATCTCCGTATACAGGCATTTCAGGCTGGATAGATCTGGCAAATCTTGAGGAATATGTACCTGATTACAAGGATTCAGGTCTTGAGGGCGTAGCCGATACAGATAAAATGGATGCATTTTTCAGTAATATTAATCATGCGGGGTAATAGAGGAGTTCCCGATGCTTCCAGAGAGTGTTAAAGGTAGATCTATACCAAAGAGGAGAGTGGTCAATAGATGCTAACAAATAAAAAAGTATTTTCGGCAGCAACCCTAAAGAATATAGCTGTTATTACAATGGTTATCGATCACATAGGTGGGACACTGGTATATGAATTTGAGCAACGCAATGTACAAAATATCGGGATAGATGGTTTTATTTCGATGTGGATGCGTATAATAGGCCGTATAGCTTTTGTATTGTTTGCTTTTTTGCTGACTGAAGGTTTTGTCTATACTTCGGATAAAAAGAAATATGCGTTACGCCTTTGTGCAGGTGCAGTAATTTCTGAAATTCCATATGACCTGGTAGAATCAGGCAGCATTATTAATATATGGGACCAGAATATATTTTTTACACTTTTACTTGGATTCTGTATTATCTGGATTTTAGACACGATAAAGGAAAAAGGCATATTTATAAAAGTGGTGGTAGTTCTATTGGGACTGATGTTGTCAGAGATGTTACGCTGTGAGTATGGAGTTATGGGTATCGGCCTTATAGTAGCTTTTTACTGCTTAAGGGGAAAGATGATTCTCTATCCTGTGGTACTTGTAGAATGTTTTATAGGTCACCTTGCCAATGACCTTATTCATAACTTTGTATCTATAAACAGGGATGTGATAAGAAAAGGTTCAGAAATACATTTGTTCTCGTGGGATGAGATATCGATAATCACAAAGGTAAACTTTGAAAGAAGATTATCACAGACTATGCCCGGCATTTTGGCAGCGTTGCTTCTGATATTTTTCTATAGCAAGAAGAAGGGCAAGCAGCTTCCGAAAGCATTTTATTACCTGTTTTATCCGGTTCATTTAATAGTTATATTTTTTCTCATGAAAATTGTTTTTTAATAGAGGCATTTTAGGAAAAATCATATGTTGTTTTGAAATAAACTGGAGTAAAATCAAATGTTAATAAAAGCACTAAAGGTAATCAGGCTGATTATGGGTATAGGCTTTCTCATAATAATGGTGGTATTTACTTTTGAACTCGCATATACCCTGCTTAATCCGCATATGTTCTATACAGCCAAGTCCATGGCAGAAATGATGATTGTAATTGTACCATCCGGGATAATCGGTTTCCTGCTGGTCAATTATTCGATAAAGGGCAGGGAGAAGCAGATTTTGTTCCAAAAGATAACCCTCTGGGTACTATTAGTATTCTATGGGGCAATCCTGTTTGCTATTCTTTTTGGAAGCGGGATAGCACCGAGGGCACGGCTTTCATCTATGCCTGATAGTTTTAGATTCAGGGTTTCAACTTCGAACTTTATCCCGTTTAAAACAATTGCTTCGTATATTAAGGGATTTTTCAGCAATACTGTCAGCGGATATATAGCAAATAATAACCTTATGGGAAATCTGGTCCTATTTATGCCGATGGGGCTATTTTTACCGGCGCTATTTAAATCTTCCAGACTCAAGCATTGTCTGATAGTGCTTATAGGCTTAATACTGATAGAAGTTTTACAGCTGATAACAGGCTGCGGGGTATTTGATATAGATGATACAATACTGAATTTTGCGGGGTTCTTTATGGTATATTGTATTATGAGGGCAAAGTTTATGGAGAAGATTAAGGAAAAGCTTTGTATTTGGATTTGATGATCGCTGATAAATTGATTGTTTACGATAATATGGAACTGTTATATAGTATGGTAATATGAGATGCATACTGAAATGCTGAATCCTGTTAAAGAAGGCTGGTTAAGAAAAAATGAATTCTGTCCGAAATACTATATGGATAATTGGATATGCTTGTATAAGCATTTTGTGATAGATAAAAAGGAGCAGCTATGATTACAGGAACAATCAGCAATGCGGTAAGACAGGATTTCCTTTCGAAGAAATGGGATGCCAAGAAGAAATCCGGAAATGTCCTTTCAAAACAGGACAAGAGTTCAAATGTGAACAGAACGCCGGAACAGTCAATGCTTGAACGGTTTCGGGAAGAAATGAAACAGAATAAGGAAAACAGCAAAATAAACGGGATAGCAAATAAGGTCACTAATGGGGAAAACCTCACCCCGGAAG
>JAFYYN010000043.1 GCA_017557525.1 Lachnospiraceae bacterium | reverse complement strand
TTTGACTTTCGAGAGTGATAAGTTTTTGTGTGGTAACTTAAACTATACACCATCTTGAATTCATTTACTACTGCCATTTATAAAAGTAAGCCGCTAGCTCAATGACCTTGGCAGGCCGTCGCGCAGCGACTTAGTTCAATTGTATTATAAATCGTTTTATGATATTATGATGGCATGTGAAGGGAATCTTTGTATTTTTCGAAAAATAAACACAGAGTTTTCGTTCAGATGCATAAATTATATAGGGAAAGGAAAAGACCACTATGAAGAAACTATTTATGTTACTGTTAGCGGTAGTATGCGTACTTGGATTATCAGCATGTACGTATGAGGCTACCTACACAATCCACGAGGACGGAAGCGTAGACATAGAGGCTATGCCCTGGTACAGCCTAGACGATATGAAGCAGCTGCTTGCCGTAGAAATGCAGTGGATGACATCATCCGGAGCAGAGATTGATGCAGAGACACAGGCTAAAATTGATGCTGTGAATAACATCCAGAACATGGACGAGTTAGTAGAATTTATTAAGGCTACTGATGAGACCGGTACAGCAATGGATGAGATCATAGTAAGAGAGATCAATGGTGTATCTTACCTTGGTTCCCCCAATGAAAAAGAAAAGGACACATATCCCGCAGAATATGTGGCTACAATAGGAGATCAGGGATTCACCATTACTCCCGACACATTTGAGTTTACTACCGAAGGTATGCTTGATACATATTCAAGCCTCATGGGTAACGCCAATGTAACTGCGGAAGAAGCAGAGTCTATACAGGCAATGCTCGCAACCACTAATTTCCTTTTAACTGTAGAAATGCCCGAAGAGATCACCTATACAAACGGTGAGCTTTCTGCAGACAAGAAATCAGTATTCTTTAATATCAACCTTGCTACCAGCAATCAGAAGTATTATGCATATACAAAGGCATCAAAGAATCTTGTTAATTTCGGTATCGAAGATGGTGCAGTAACAAAGAAAAAGAGCATCAAGATCAGCAGCGTAGACAAGATCAGCTCTATAACAGTTAATGGAAAGAAGGTTTCCGGAAAGAAGATCAGCCTTAAGGAAGATGGAAAGTACACTGTAACCGTAAAGACAAAGAATGCAGAAGAAACTATCAGCTTCGTTAAGGATGGAACTAAGCCCGTAGTAACAGGCGTTGAAAACGGAAAGACCTATGAAGGTGCTGTAACCATTAATTTCTCAGATGAGACTTCAGGTATCAAATCGGCAAAGCTTGGCAAGAAAAAGATTAAGAATGGCGCTAAGGTAACAAAGGCCGGAACATATACCTTAAAGGTAACCGACAAGGCCGGTAACAAGACCACAGTTAAGTTTACAATTAAATAAAATTTTACTGGAGCCTTCGATTGACGAAGGCTCTTATTTATGGTAGTATATTAGTTGTAGCATATTTTATTTTGGGGCTTTACCTATAGGGGGTGCAGTATGAATAAAGTGCTTACTATCAGCAGACAGTATTCGAGCGGCGGACGTGAGATTGGAAAAAAGTTATCTGAAATCTGGGGAGTGCCCTTTTATGACAATGAACTGATAACTAAGGCAGCCAAGGAAAGCGGTTATGCGGTTGAGGCCTTTGAATCTGCAGAGAGCAGGGCAACCAGCAGTCTGCTTTATTCTATAGCAAGAGGCATGGTTACTTCCGGGAATATACATACCACTTTCAACAACCTTTCGCTTGACGACCGCCTGTATATGGCTCAGGCAGAGATCATAAACAAGGTTGCGAACGAGGGACCATGTGTTATAGTAGGACGTTGCGCCGACTATATATTAAGGAAGAAAGAAAACCTGGTAAACATTTTTGTTATGGCCGATATGCCTTTCCGTATCGAGAGGGCTCAGCGCATAGACGGCATGCCCTCTGAGAAAATCGAAGAAAATATCCGTAAAATGGATAAACGCAGGTACAACTATTATAATTTCCATACAGGTGAAAAATGGGGTAAGGCAGAGAATTATTCCCTGTGCATAAACAGTTCACATGTAGGCATTGAAAACGCAGTGAAATGTATTAAGGAATATGTGGAGGCAGTAAAGTAAAGCTTATATATTTTGGGTTCCGATTCGGAGCCCATTTTTTTTGCCCATACTTTACAGTTTTTGGAACTGGGGACATATTTATATCGTCTAACGTAAGGACTTTCGCAAAAAAAAGAGGACCAAAAAAATTTTAAAAATTATTTCAGTTTGTCACTTAAGTGTCACTTTGATATTATAATGTAATTAGCAGTGGAAAAACGATATACAAAAACTATCAACATACAGCATGTTAAATACATGCTCCAAGATTGAAAGGTAAGAGAAATGGAAGGAAAGGGAAAGACGGTAATAGAGGTAAGGGATGCCAAAAAGATATACCGGATGGGTCAGGAAAAGATACGAGCCGTCAACGGAGTAAGCTTTACCGTTGAAGAAGGCGAGTTCTGCTGCTTGCTTGGTACATCCGGATCAGGAAAATCGACATTGTTAAACCTGATGGCGGGCATTGAGAAGCTCACGAAGGGAGAAATCCTGATAAAAGGCCAGTCAATAGGCAAGATGAGCGAAAATAAGCTGGCAAAATTCCGGCAGGAAAATCTGGGCTTCGTATTCCAGAGCTACAACCTGATAGGTTCTATGACAGCACTGGAAAATGTTGAATTCCCGCTGGTTTTTAAGAGGGTACCTTTGAGCAAGCGCCGGAAAATGGCGGTGGATATGCTGAAAAAAGTAGGACTTAAGGGCAGAATGCGGCATAAGCCGAAAGAGATGTCCGGTGGTCAGCAGCAGCGTGTAGGCATCGCCAGAGCCTTTGTAGCCAGACCGGCAATAGTATTTGCGGATGAGCCAACAGGAAACCTTGATTCCAAAACGACAATAGAGGTTATGGACATGCTGAAAGCCATGGCCCGCAAGAACAACCAGACGGTGGTAATGGTTACCCACGACAGAAAGCTTACGGAATATGCCGACAAGATAATCAGCATCCTGGATGGCAAGATAGAAAACATAGAAATCCAGGAGCATTCCAAAGAGGGTAAGTTTTTAGATGAAGAACCCAATAATAAAGGGAGCGATTTTGATGAAGAAACCCCTGCAAACCTGGGCACCGAAGGTTTAGATAATGAAGAAGAGAAATTGGCGGGAGTGATCTCAGAAGATGTTTCGGAAGGTTTGGGCAGAGCTGTTACAGTAGTGATGGCTGAAAATGATGAGAATGATTTCAATCAGAGAACCGTCCCGGTGATTGAAGATGCCGGTGAAAACACGGATTACTTTGAAAAGATAGGAAAGGATCCCGCGGCAAAGAAACTGGACGAAGCGGCACAGAAGATTTTGGATGAACTCAAATCAGATAAATAATATACAAGGGAAAAGAAAGGGAAGAGAAATGAAGACATCGATGAAGGCGTCAAAAGTAATAGTATTTTTGGTGTTGATGACAGTACTTAACTTAGCATTTGGAACAACAAGTGCCAAGGCAGATACAAGTTATATTAAGCTATTGAATCCAACGGGAGTATACGATTTGACAATTGAGCCTGGTGAAGTTAGGCATTATGTTATTCCGATAAAGGCTTCGGGAGCTTTAGCACAAATTAATTCTCTTAGTGCTGATTCAAGTAATTCATTTATTAAAGTTTCAAATGTAAAACTTACAGATTTGAAACATGGAGAATATGCAGATGATTTTGATGAGAATGCGATAGTTACAATAGATTCAATGGGTGGGGATTATAATCTTGAATTCGATGTAGCAGCTTCGGATGGATTAAGAATCGGTTATAATACTATAACTATTTATGGAAATGTATTTATTAGGAATAATAATGAGTTTACATATAACCAATCAATGATACAATTAACTACATACACTTCAAAGGAACTAAAGCCTATTGAAATTGTAGTTGATAAAGCAATTTATGAAGAGGAAGATGTTTTTCCTGGGAAGAGTTTTACTATGAAGCTCAAACTTAAAAATGTTGGTGAGAGAGCAGCTATAAATACATTTTTAAGTATGAGTTTTGGTGCCAGCGGTATAGTTCCGGATTATAAAGTTGATCAGATAGATGTAGGGCTTATAGAAGCAGGTGCTACTAAGACTATTGATGTACCCGTAAAGGTTTTGAAGACTTCAGAGCCTGGTTTTTATGGTATTAATGCGAATATCAGTTGTAAGGACAAAGAAGGTACTGAGAATACATTTACTCAGACAATGTACATCACCGTCAACAAAGCAAACGAGGAGCAGGTAAAGACAGAGTCACCTGTTATCTCACTTTCAACAACGGATAACTACATAATCCTCCAGCCTGACAGCGAGGATACATTAAATGTTATAGTTAAGAATGAAGGAAAAGCAGACGCATATGACGTAAAGCTTTCAGTAGTAAGCGGACTTGATACATCAATCGGTCTTACAAAGGCATTTACCACCGACTCCATCGCAGTAGGAAACATCAAAGCAGGTGAGTCAAAGGAAGTAGAAGTACCTATCAGGGTAGCAAAGAGCTTTGGCTCAGGTCTCTATGAGATCCAGATGGCAGCAGCATACAAGGATGAGAAGGAAAACGAAAAGACTTCTTCAAACATGACCATGTATGTAAAGGGAGCAAATACTATTGATCCGGAGAAAAAGACCGCTGTCAGCATCGGAAATGTATCACAGTCACCTGAGAACCCCAAGGCCGGTGAAAAGGTTACAGTAAGCTTTGATATTATTAATGACGGAACAACAGATATTACAAATGTAAAAGTTGCAGGTACCGGGCTTTCATCATCAAGCTTTGAGCCCGTAAGCTCAGAGCCTTACAAAAAGGTGGGTACCATAAAGGCAGGATCAAAGAGCAGAGTGTCTATGACATTTAAGGTAGGAAAGGATATCTCGGAGGGCTTTAATACTCTGAACGTTACCTGCGAATACACTGATGAATCAGGCTTGACTTCTACCGAATCAGCAGGACTTTATGTATTAAATATCATAAATGAGAAAAAAGAAACTAACGATGATCAGAAAAACAGCAGACCTAAGCTCATCATCACCCAGTATTCGGCAGAGCCCATCGTTGAGGATTACGAGTTAGAGGAAGCAGAGGATCCCGATAAGCTTATGCGTGAGCTTAAAGCCGGAAGACTCTTTACATTCAAATACACCTTAAAGAATACACATCCTACTAAGACTGCAAAGAACATAAAGATCACATTGGAGCAGGCTGAAGGAGTATTCTCACCCACTCAGGGGTCAAACATTTTCTATGTTGATCAGATACCCGCAGGCGAGACTGCTGAGCAGGAAGTTATCTTAAAGACCAGAAGCGACGTGGCAACAGGCGATTATCCAGTTTCAGTCAAGGTTGAATATGAATATGATGACATGAGCGTTGTTGATATCGAGCACGGCGGCGTTACAGATGAAAATACCATAAAGCTGCATGCAGTGGAAAATTACAGACCTGAAATTGAAAACATTTACATCGAGGCATATGACGGATGTTATGTGGGACAGCCCGTGGATCTTTCATTCGAGTTTTACAACATGGGCAAATCAACACTCGGAAACGTTTATGTTACCATCGAGGGTGACTTTGAGCTTGCAAATAACAGCTCAAAGACCTATGTCGGCGCAGTAGCAGGCTATGGTCAGGAATATGTTAATCCTCAGATTGTACCTCTTGTTGCAGGCGAAGCTTATGGTACTGTAGTAGTACATTTTGAAGACAGCAACGGTGATGAGCAGATCAAGACTGCAGAGTTTTCTACCTATGTAATGGGTGGGGATGACTTTGGAGACTACGGCGATTTTGGCGATATCGACTGGGGCAACATGAGCGGAAACTTCTACAATCCTGATTTTGGAGATTATGGGGAGTATAATCCTGATGATATGGGAGAGAATGGCGAAGAGGGAACAAAGATCTTAGGCCTTCCTTTATGGCTGTTCATCGTGATCTGCGCAAGTGTTGCAGTGATCATAGTAGTGATAATCATTGTTGTAGTAGTTAAGAAGAAGCATAAGAGACAGCTTGAGGAAGATGACGAATAAAGATTTGAGGAACAAAGAATGAGATTTATAGATCTTATAAAATTAGGGGCCCGCAACCTCTTAAGACGTAAGGCTCGAACCCTGCTTACCGTCATCGGTGTGATCATTGGTACGATCTCCATCGTGGTCATGATCTCCATCGGTATCGGTATGAACGAGAGCTTCGAAGCCTCTGTCATGGAAAACGGCAGCATGACCGTTATCGAGATATACGCGAACTCCTGGTACGAAGACAAAGACGGCGGTTGGAGCGAAAAGAAACAGGAGCTAAACGAGAAGACCATAAAGCAGATCAGTGAGATAGAGCATGTAAAAAGCATAACTCCGATGATGTATGGAAATGCCCAGCTGGTAGCCAAGAAAAAGTATACCAGTTACTTAAATCTTATGGTTATGGATATGGACTGCTATGAGGATTTTGGATATCCGGCTCTTGAAGACGGCACTTATCCCAACAAAGCAAATTCTCAGGACAGGATATACTATGGTTCCCAGATGTATATGGATTTCGGTTATTTCAACGGCTCAAGGTATGTGAACAAGGACATCGATCTTAATAAAGATAAGATAGAGCTCCAGTTCATGAACTATGAACCGAACCCGAAAAAGAAGCAGTATACCTATAATGTAGAGAATATGGTTAAGATAGCTCAGTCCGAGTCGGGCTATTCCATGGCTGATTACTACGCATTTATGGATATTGACATGTATAAGAAGATATATGAGAAATATGCCAATACCCTTAAGCTTTCAGACAGAAAGAAGGCACTGGAGTCCTTAAACAAATACGAGAATATCTACATCAACGTGGATAACATGAATAATGTTACCGATGTTCAGGACAAGCTGGAGGAGCTGGGATACAAATCTGAAAGCCAGATGCAGTATATAAAGCCCATGCAGGAGACCGCTAAGATGCTTGAGATCATCCTGGGTGCTATCGGCGGCGTAGCAATGCTTGTATCTGCTATCAATATAGCAAATACCATGATCATGTCCATCTACGAGAGGACCAGAGAGATCGGTATCATGAAGGTTTTAGGCTGTAAGGTAGGAGATGTTAAGAAACTTTTCCTGTTTGAGGCCGGATTAATAGGTTTTATCGGAGGCTCAATAGGTGTTGGCTTAAGCTTTATAGTCTCGTGGCTCATGAACAAATACGGAGGCGACATTTTCTCCGGATTAATGGGCGGCGGCATGTACTATGGTGAGCAGACAGCACAGACTGCCATGTCAGTAATCCCGTTCTGGCTGCCCTTCTTTGCAGCAGGTTTCGGAATACTCGTCGGACTCGTATCCGGTTTCTTCCCGGCACTCAGAGCCACAAGAATATCAGCAATTGAAGCTATGAAAAACGAATAACTAAATCAATCAGAGGGACGGTTTTGTGATTGAAGTTTTTGAGGCCGCTGGGAGTGGGGCTGCGCACCGGTTTTGGATGCAAGCTGCTCTCGGCGGCCTTGGTTTTGAGTGCTGGTTAGTTTAGACTAACTACATAGAGTTACGTAGGGCTGCCTAACGGCAGCCCAATGGTTTTACTAGAGTAAAGGGGTATTTTTCAAGTAATTTATAATACAGCAATATTTGAAAGTTTCTTTTCAATAGCCAATAGCTTTTTCTTAAGTTCAGAGTTCTCTTTATTAGTCTTTTTGAGTTCCTTCTGTAAAGTTTTGATCGTTTTATCTTGATTTTTTATCTGTTCATCTTGATTTTTGATTTCTTTATTAGCGTTTTCTAGCTCTTCCAGGTTGTTAAAGTAGTCAGCATATATTCCCATTTTCGTATCCTCCTTGTTAGTATTGGATTTGCTAACGTGGTATATACCCGGTTCATATTCGGAAATGGTATATCCTTCGGATAATAACATCTTCATTAGTTTTACAGGTTTTGCATGCCTAAGAAATGATACAGAGATGTCTCTGTATGATATGTTTTCAGGAGAGGACGCTACATAAAGGTGAGCATAGGTTAGACCTTTATGAAACTCCTTATAGCCAAGGCTGGCTTCAGGGGATTTGTATTCCCAAATGTTAATCTTCCGGAATATTCTACCTAACCCGCTTGTTATGTTAACATCGCTATCTTTTTTGATTATCAGCAAGTCAATTAGGAGAGGGTCAGTATTTAACCGGTGCTCATCCTCATATAAGAGGTTATCTTTGTTTTCACGCAACTCGATATGCATCGCACTTACGAATGGGGGATGATAAAAACTGCGCCTTGGTTTCTTGTCTTTTTCCATTAAGTTCCTCCTTTGATTTTATGTCCATATGTATCATATGAAGGTCGTTTTTCATATGATACAGGCACATTATTTATAGGTAGGAACTAAAATATTAGAAGACAATTATGCTTATGATCGGTTTGTCTTCTTGCCCTGCCTATATTCTGTTTTAAGCAGGGAATAAAAACCGATGTCCGAGTATAACAGATGCAGCTGTTCCTCAAAGTTCGCTAATGTATAAAGTCAAGTGTCAAATAATAAAGTCTAATCGAATAATATGAACTTTAAGGATTAAGCTGTCTTACGGAAAATATAAAAAGTCCGATGTTTTATCACGTGCTTGATTATATAATAGCATAGATTATGAAAAATGCAAGTGTTTTCCAGAATTTGCTAATGGAAACGGTATTTTTAAACATTAAAACAGACCGACCATAGTCTCTGGGACTAAAGCCGGTCTATTTTTTGTCATTTGTTCACAATTCGTTAATCAATCTTCAGATAATCCAGATATGCATCCCAGTTGCCGTCATCAGCTGTAACTACCAGCTTAACAGTATGGTTGCCTGTACCTGTATAAACATTCTGGATCTTATATTCAGCAGGATACTGATCTCCATAATAGAATGTACCCTTGGTCTGATTGTCGATCACAAGATCTACCCTTGCCATGTTTGAGTTATTTGAACATGCTCTCAAGGTAAAGGTATGGTTTGCAGATCCGAAATACTGTGTATAGGAAACTGCATCGTTGTTAGCATAAAGAGCAACACCGCCGAACGGATTATTGATATTTCCTGTATACTGACCGCTCTTGGTCATGTCTTCACACTGTTTTGTAACTGCAGAGCTTCCGGTATTTCCACCATTGTTGCCACTGTTATTTCCTGTGTTTCCGCTATTTCCGGAATTACCGCCGTTGTTTCCACCGTTATTGCCGGAGTTTCCTCCGTTGCTGTTTCCGGTTGAAACACCGCTGCCACCGATAATCAGGGCATCGCAGAAGCCATCCCATGTCCCATCATCAGCCGTAACAACAAGCTTAACCGTCTGATTTCCTGTTCCGTGGGAAACATTTTTGATCGTGTACTCAGCAGTATTTGCATCACCGAAATAGAACGTTCCTTTGGTCTGGTTGCCTATCACAAGGTCAACTCTTGCCATGTTCGATCCGTTTGATGCTCCGCGGAGTGTAAAATCATTTGTCCCGGAAGAGAAATTAACATTGGTTGAAACTGCATCATTATTTGCATACAGAGCTACCCCGTTAAAAGGTGAGCTGATATTTCCTGTATACTGGCCGCTCTTGGTCATGGACTCGCATTCAATAACTGTGCCCTGGTTGGTGCCGGGCGCACTGCTGTTACTTGAACCGGAATTATTGTTTCCGGAATTACCATTGTAATTATTGCCGTTGTTGCTACTATAATTTCCACCACCATTTCCACCTACCGTAACAGTGTTGGAATATACATTAGCCCAGCCGCTGCTCTGATAACCCTCGATATTGAGAGATGCTTCATAAAGGTTACCCATCTGCATTCCCATCTGCTCCCAAGCCTTAAAATGCTCAGTTACAGAAATGGTTCCGCTTGTACGTTTCGAAGTACGAACACTCCAGTACTGCTTAAATGTGGTGTTGCCATCGATTGAAGGCTGATTTACACGGGTGGTCTCATAAACATCATAAGAACCTCCATCCACATAAATAGTACCCTTTGAACTTGCTCCGGGTGGACGCCAGCTTCCCCAGCTCTCTACGATGTAATACTCTACCAACGGATTTCTCGTCCAGCCATATACGCAAAGGTACGAATTACCGTTCGGCTGATAGTCTACACCGAAATTAATGGAAATGTTGCCGATCTGCTGATACTTCTTAGTGCAATCGAATTTGACGCCTTCACGGAACAGAGCATTTCCGATGTTCTGCCACCAGCACTCAAACTGGCCGTTCCCATTAACGGTCATGCTGGTATCGCCATAATCCTTCCAAAGCACATAAGTGTAAGCCCCATCATTGCCTTCGGCATTGTTGTACAGCACTGTCGCAGCTTTTACCGCATTATTACCCAGGAATGGGAAGTTCAGGCACAAAAGCAGTGACAATACTACAGCAATAATCTTTTTGCTTTTTCTCATAGCAAATACCCTCCTTTCGATTTTCATAATAGCACATAATGAATCGAAAGAAGTGTTAAATGGGTTACTAATGTGAGAACATTTATTAATAATTATGTAAACATTGTTTAATAATGTGATAATAATTGCTCATTGTTTCGCAATTTTTGATTGGCGTTTCGCAATATGTAGGCTTTACTCCACCGTCAGATTCTGCGTAATGCCACAGAAATACTCGGCGCTCCAGATTTTAAGGGATTCCGGATCGGTTATGAACGGCAAAAGATCGATCTTAGTTTGTTCATAATTTATTTCCCTAAATCTATTACACAGATTTGTCTTAACCTCATCCAAGGTCATATCCTCTTTTGCTTCCACATACTTAGAGTCGAGCAGTCTTGCTACAAGATGCCGGAAGTTTGCCGGTACATTGTTAGCCAGATAAAAGTCATAATCGTACAGATCGCAGCCCCTTGTTCGGCTTTTCCATGCACGGACTATTGTATTATTGATCTTTTCAGCAAAGAGAGAAGGTTTATCATACATGCTGATCTCAAATGGTGCAGGCGACTGATATTTCTCGTGACAGATATTGGCATATAATGGAGGAGTAATGTTTAACTCAAAGCGGAGATCCGTCATATCAGGGTCCGGGATTTTATCTGACATGTCTGAATCATTAAATAATTGCAAGAACAGTTCTTTGGTACTGCCTTTAAGCACTATCGATTTTATGTTGGGATTTCCCGATTTTTCCTTTATCTCTGATGAGACGTTTAATCCGCAGGATGCCAATTCCTTTTGTATAGCCGGTAGTATAGTTTCTATACGGAAATTTGAGTTGGGTTTGATCAGTGAAAACTCTAAATGCCCGGAAAAACCGTCTATTTTATAATGTATTCTTCTTGCTTTTTCACCATGTAGGGCAGCATTATGAAAAAAGCCTGTTTTTGACAGAGCGTACATGACGATATCCTGGATAGCCAGTTTCGTCTTGTTTTTTAATTCATAAAGTAATAATTCCTCGTTCAAAATTTTCTCCCCAAAAAAAGCAGGGAACTGATCCCTGCCTTTTGCTCGTAAAAATGTGACCTGTTATCAGAACTTAACTGTCCTGGGTGCTCCGCCAAATGATGCAAATACTGCTTCAGCATCTTCAAAATAAAGCACTTCTGAGTTGTCATCATCCTCTGAATACATGCCTCTAAGGTTGGGATAACTGTCAAGCATATGCTTTTTTGCTTCACGTCTGTCATCTGATATAAGCTTTCCTGAAACACGGATCCATGTCCCGGTAGGACCGTCAAAGGCACATATTTCAGCCTTAGGATTTTTATGGAGCTGCTTTGAGCATTCTTTTACTTTACCGGTCTGGATATAGAGCTTGCCCTCGAATATGTCGACTGTCCCGAAAGGACGAACTCTCGGCTGATCCCCATCAACCGTTGCCAGATAATATGTGCCGCATTTCTTTAAAAAATCATAAACCTCTTGCATTGTTTTATACCTCCTTTAGAGACTATTATAAAGCATTTTTACCCTTGATTCAAGCCTTTTTAAGATTATTATTTTTTGGACTTTTCAATCACAGAACCGTCCCTCTGATTGATTTTCAGGATGCACCCTGTAACCACTCCGGTCAGCGCGCCTGCAACAAGACCGGCAATAACCAGCACCGGGAAATAATACCATATGGCCTTACCAACGACTATGCTCGCCACGATAACCTGTCCAAGATTATGTGCTACACCGCCTGCTATACTGACACCGGTGACCGAAAATTTCCCGGTACGTTTTAGTATGACCATGACGGTAATAGAAAGTACTGCACCCGCTAAACTGTATATACAGGCAAAAAGCCCTGTAAATGTAAAGCCCGATAAAATGATCCTGGTAAATGACATGGCCGCTGCCAGTTTCCAGTCTAATATGTAAATGGCTATCATTACCGGTATATTTGCAAACCCGGGCTTAATTCCCGGTACCGAGAAAATAGGCGGCAGGAGGCTTTCCACATATCCGATTATAAACATCACCGCTGTGAACATACCCGCTAACGCCAGGCGGTGGATTTTTCCTTTATTCACTTGTGGACCTCCTTTTCATGATATTTATTGTTTCGTTATATTTTTCAAATATTTATCCTTGAACCAAGGCTTTATGTATACATAAATGATAAAGTGTTTTAAGGCTTTTTTATCAATCCGTAATCTCAATGATGATACGGTTAGGAAGACAGACTATAGTCTCTCCTTTATGAGAAATTGCCGAGTGATGCACACAGATCTGATTTGGACAGTCAGCTTCCAGCATATAAGCCTTACCATCCTTTATCACCAGGATGCAGTTTCCAACAAAGCCCGGGATATTTACTACCTGGTCGTTCTTTCCCTGTTGTGTACTTTTCTCTGATATTTCGTTTGTATTAATAGCACTACTGCTTGATTCTTGCTTATTGTACGTATAGCCTTCCCCACCAACAACTGCATCAAATTCCTGATCATTTCCGTCAGTGTTCTCAAGACCATCTCCGGAATACAACGGATACTCTCCAAAAAACTCCCCATCTATCGTAACTCTGACTGTCTTTCCTTCACCTGAGTTAAAAACCTTAAACACAAAAAGTCCTGCAACTGCAAGCAGTAACAGGACTATAACTATTATTATATCGTTTTTATGGAATAATCGTACTTTATCCATATAATTTACCCAATCCCGGATTTTGTCTTAGTGATACTCTTAAGACACATCTGATACAACATAGCCTAAGTCTTGTCATATTGTACCACCACTGAAACCCAAATGTCCAGCCTAAATTAAGAACGGTACCAGCCCGTCATGGTCGCAGTCTGCCGTAGTGATGACATCTGCGCAGACCTTGGTTGCTTCCTGGGCATTGAGCATTGCGATACCTAAGCCTGCAGCTATCAGCATGCTGTTGTCGTTTTCGGCATCCCCTGCCGCAATGGTATTTTCTATCGGGATATCAAGGAGTTTAGCCAGTTCCCTGACGGCAGTGCCCTTACCAAATCCTTTGGGTATAAGTTCAAGATAATATGGTGACGAATACATGGTATCCAGTATTTCACCGTATTTTTCATTTACAGCCTGCCTAAAAATTTCCTGTTTTTCGTGGTTATGGAGCTCGATGCAGATTATCTTGCAGGGAGGTCCGTCCAGATGCTCTGTCGGGTCAGGGCAGAAAAGTACGGGAGTAGATACTTTGGAGCGGTAGTCCTGGATTTCCACATCATCCTTTGATGTCAAAATATATTCATCACTGTAGGTGTGGACATACACGCCGTACTCCTCAGCCATATTAAAGATTTCCTTTACGATGGGCAGTTCAAGACCGACCTTAAATATTGTTTCTTCTTTATCACAGTCATATATCTGGCAGCCGTTATAGGCAGCTATAAAGCTGTTAGGAAATGTGAGGCCGTATTTCTTCTGGACCTTTAAGGCGCTGTCGAGACCTCTGCCTGTGCATATCACGAAGATATTTCCTCTTTCTGTAAATGCTTTTAACGCCTCATAGGTTTTTGGAGATACCTCTTTTTTTGTAGTGAGCAAAGTATCGTCCAGATCGGAGAAGAAGATTTTTTTGATCATATCCCACTCCTTTTTTGCTTGGCTGTTGTCATATTATAAAATGCGCTCATAAGCGCGTTTGCACTTGCTTTTATGACGTCGGTGTCGGTGCCGGCGCCCCAGAACATTTCGCCGGATTCACTCTCTAAGCCGATATAAGATGCAGCCACACTCTGTGAGCCCTGTCCCTGCAAGCTGTGCTGGGTGAATACCTGCAGGATATATGACTTGCCGGTATACTTTTTAAGAGCGTTACTGATCGCACTCAAGTGTCCGTTGCCGTCCGCCTGGATCGCGGTTTCCACGCCGTCCTTAACAAAGGTGATATATATCTTAACATCCTTTCCGTGCTGCATAAACTCATAGTCCGCGATGCTTATATCACCCTTAAGATCCAGATAGTTTTCGGTAAAGATGGAAAGTATCTCATGCGAGCCGAGCTCCCTGTGTTCCCTGTCGGAAATATTCTTGCAAAGGAATGAGAAGGTCTCACGCATATCTGCCGGGAGAGAGTAGCCGAAATTCTTTTCCAGTATATAACCGATGCCGCCCTTGCCGGATTGGGAGTTCACTCTTATTACATCTGCCTCGTAGGAACGTCCTATATCTGAAGGGTCAATAGGGATATAGGGGACATTCCAGGGATGATAATTGTAGCGCACACGGTAATGCATGCCTTTGGCGATCGCATCCTGATGGCTCCCTGAAAACGCTGCAAATACCAGGTCTCCTGAGTAGGGCATTCTTTCGTTGATATGCATTCTGGTACATTTTTCAAACTCATACCGGATCTTTAAAATATCAGACAGATCGAGTTTCGGATCGACTCCGTGTGTGTACATGTTAAGAGCCAGTGTTACTATATCTGCATTTCCCGTACGTTCACCGTTTCCGAAAAGAGTGCCTTCAACTCTGTCAGCGCCTGCAAGCAGTCCGAGCTCCGTATCGGCTATGCCTGTCCCGCGGTCATTATGTGTGTGTACTGACAGGGTTACAAACTCACGGTATTTCAGGTTTTCGCTCATGTATTCGATCTGAGATGCATAGACATGGGGCAGGCTCATTTCCACAGTTGCCGGCAGATTGATGATAACATTATTGTCCTGAGAGGGCTTTAATATGTCGAGTACTGCGTTACATACCTCAAGGGCATATTCCGGCTCTGTACCGGTAAATGATTCCGGTGAATATTCAAATCTGAAGTGTGTGTCGCTTTCCTTAGCCAGCTTTTTTACCAGCTTTGCTCCCTCGACCGCAATTTCCTTTATTTCTTCCTTTGATTTTTCGAATACCTGCTCGCGCTGTACCACGCTCAAAGGATTGTAGAAATGTATTATGGCGTTGGAAATTCCCTTGCAGGCCTCAAAGGTTTTTCTTATGATGTGCTCACGGCACTGGGTAAGTACCTGGATGGTAACATCTTCAGGGATCAATTTCCTGTCGATAAGAGTCCTTAAGAAATCATATTCGGTCTCACTTGCAGCTGGAAAACCGACCTCGATTTCCTTAAATCCGACTTTGAGGAGAACCTTATAAAATTCCAGCTTTTCCTTTAAGCTCATAGGGACAACAAGGCTCTGGTTGCCGTCACGCATATCGACGCTGCACCAGATGGGAGCTTTTTCAATATGATCCTTGGTAGTCCATTTATTGTATTTTTTATCAACCGGATAGTAGCCTATTCCGTATTTTGATGCATCCATTAAATGTACCCTGACGCCTTTCTGTTAGTTATCCATCGGGAGGAGTGGTCTATTTGGAACTGCTTTCTTTCGTGTAATAAATAGGAAACCGAAACAGAGTAATATCTGTACCAGTGTCGAACAGGGGGTAGCCAGACCGATATGGAAAAGGGACACCGGCTCCCAGTTACTCATTATCAGGCTCACCGGTATACGTATTGCAAAGGCACCGATCAGGCCCTGTATCATTACAAAAGTTGTATTTCCCCTGCCGTTATAAAAGCCTATAAAGCAGAACAGGAAACAGGTAAACAGGCAGTCAATTGCATATGCACGCAGGTATTCCGCACCGGCAAGGATTACGTCCTCATCCTTTGCAAATATATTCGTAAGCATATCGCCCTTGAAAAATGACAGGGCAAACATGGCAACGCCAAAGAAAAACGAAACTGCTATGGTACTCTTTAGAGCTTTGTAGCATCTGTCCATCTTGCCGGCACCTACATTCTGGGCTATAAAGGCTGAAATGGACTGCATAAATGCCAGAGGCACAAGCATGATAAAACCGCAGACCTTCTGTGATACTCCGACTCCGGCGGATGCTGTGACGCCCAGGTCATTTACTATAGCCTGGATAACGAGGAACGAAAAGCCTACCAGAAAGTCCTGAAGTGCTATGGGGAGTCCGAGCTTTACAACATGCCCTATGATCTCACCGTTAAAACGGATCATTTTTCTTTCAAACTCAAAAGACAGTCCTTTTCTTCTTATTATAATAAGTGAGAAAATAACACTTAAGAGCTGTGCGCTCACAGTGGCTATTGCAGCTCCCTTTGCTCCGAGTCCGAGACCCGCGATCAGGAACATATCGCCGCCGATATTAAAGACACAGGCTATAGCAACTGTCATGAGGGGTGTTTTCGAATCTCCCATGCTCCTAAATATCGCGCCTATCAGATTGTAAAATACGATGGCGATCATTCCTGCTCCGCAGATGGTTATATAGTCTACTGTCCGGGAAAATGCCTCTTCGGGAGCATGCATTATATCAGCTATATTACTTGCAAATATGGGTATAAAGACAGACATTATGAGTCCGAGTGTGGCAAAGAGTGCTATACTTGAACCTATGATGGATCCACCCTTTTTTAAATTGCCCATACCTATCTGCTGCCCAAAGTATATCGTGGTACCCATGGCAAGGCTGGTCATGAGATTTCCCAGGGTCATCATTATCTGTGAACCGGTGGTGACTGCAGAAACATCCTCGGGAGTTGCAAATTTCCCGACTACAAACAGGTCTACTGCTCCGTACATGGCCTGAAGAAAAAGTGCAAACATTACGGGCATCGCAAAACGCATAAGCGGTCCGATGATTTTTCCTTCAGTAAAATTTACCTGATCTTTCATATAAATATCATTACGCAGGTTTTAATGCCTGCGACAGTTTCCTCCGCAAATTTAACACTATGCATTATACTATGCGGGCTGATTTATTTCAATCCTAAAAAATAACCAAATTTTTCCCATAGATTAGAGCTTTTAATAGATTTATAGTTGAAAAAATGCCCTTTTTGGCTTATAATACCTGTAGTTTAGCCATATTTGCAACTTAATAGCTTAAAGTCTGACTTGCGTTTCAGACTTTCATCGGTACTGTGGCAGGTACGGTTATCGATGTGCATAATGCCTGCAAGAAGGGAAGAAACATGAAAAAAAGAAGTAGTAGCAAATTTTCAATCAAACCACTGATCTGTCTGTTTATGCTGGCATTAACCATTATCATTACGGCATCAGTTACAGTGCATGCAGCAGGAAAAAAGACGGTCAGAGTTACCACACAGCAGGAGCTTATTGATGCGATCAACAATTCATCTGTTGGCACCATTGTTTTAAGGACCGAAACCCAGGATCCTATAACCATTCCTTCCAATAAGAATGCTAAATCCAAGAAACTGATAGTTGATGCCAATTGCAGCGTAATAACAAATAAAGCAAAGTTTAAATCCATCTCAATTGAGGGCGCTTCACATTTCACAGAGGCTGTTTCGGGAAATACCATTGAAATACCTACATATTATTTATATAAATTAGAGCTTGCTAAGAAAAAGAGCATAAAAAAGCTCGTACTTACCGGATACACAGGATTTGAAGAGTGCAATATGTTCTGTACTATCCGTAAGGGTGCAAAGATAAAGAATATTGTTGTTAAAAGTGAAACAGACGGAACAGTTGCGCTTAATAAGTCAACAAGGACATTATCCTACCATGATGAGGCATTTGAGTGGGGCGAGCCTGCTGATGTAGTTATGACCTTTGACAAATCCGGCAGGATACTGAACAGAACTGAAGATTTTGATTATGAAAATGACGTTAAGTTTACTTATAAGTATGATAAGAACGGAAATCTCTTAGAGGCAAGAGGCTATGTATACTATGAGGATAGCGATGAGCCTAATGAGGCAGAGGTAAATATTTATACTTACGACAAAAAGAACAGGGTAAAGACTGCATCGGAACAGGGAAGGTACTCACTAATTGTAACTTATACTTCATTTTATTATGATGGCAAGGGCAGATTGATCCGCGAGGCTGGAGAGGATAACAATGGCGGAGAAAGCATAAGGGAGTATACCTATGATTCTAAGGGTAGACTACAAAAGATCCTGTATGAGGATCAGAATGAAAGCAGCGTAACCGAATACGAATATAATGATAAGGGTTATGTGGTTTCAGAAAAATATACCAGCACACAGTATGACAACTATGCATTAAGCACATATGAATACGATAAATACGGCAACTGCGTAAAGACCATCAACACAGATTTTTATGGAGGAGTTTCCACATCTGAAGTTACATATGATGAGCTCGGAAATTGGATAAAGTCTGTATGGACAACACCTGATGGAGAGGTATATGTCTCAGAGCCCGGTATGGCAGGGTGATAATTAGACAGATAATTGATGCGTTTTACTAAAAATGTCAGAAATTAATTACAAATGCATCTGGTTTAAGAATATCTTAACAATAAATTTATAATTGAATAATGAAATAGTTAGCACTCACCTCTTGACAGTGCTAACAATTAGTGGTACAATGCAGTCAGAACAAAGAAAGAGAGCAGAAATTCCTGAGGGACTGGAAATGGGGGTCCCGGGATCTGATCTTGAATGCTTTGCTCAATAACATATCAACATTAATGTTTTAGAGTAAAGGAGGAATGACCTATGTTGTATCCTAGTATTTTTAACAAAAACTTATTTGATGATTTTATGGATTTTGATTTCCCGGCATTCGGAGAGTTTGGGGACGTCGACAAGAAGCTTTACGGAAAGCATGCTCCTCATGTAATGAAGACAGATGTCAAGGAACATGATGATAAATTCGAAGTAGACATCGACCTGCCCGGCTTCAAGAAGGATGAGATCCAGCTTGAGCTCCAGAACGGTTACCTTTCAATAGCCGCAGCTAAGGGCGTTGACAAGGAAGAGAAGGATAAGAAGGGTAAACTTATCCGTCAGGAGCGTTATTCAGGCTCTATGCAGAGAAGCTTCTATGTAGGTAAGGGTGTAACCGAGGAAGATATCAAGGCTAAGTTTGAGGACGGTGTTCTTAAACTTGAAATACCTAAGAAGGATGCTCCTAAGGTACCTGAGAAGAAAACCATAATGATCGAAGGATAATATCCCTGATTCGTTAAGCATTATGCTTAACAGATAAGTGACGAATAGAGGGAGTGTTAAGGTCCGCGTTATGCGTGATTTTAGCACTTCCTTTTTTTGCGGAAATACTTGACAGATATCGAAAAATTTTAGATAATTATACTTGATAAATCGTTATATGTTTTGTGATCAGATAGTATTGCGGAGAAAGGGGACTAAAAATGAGTGGGCAGAATTCGATAAACAGTTATCAGGCAGAAAGTGACAAGTGTCCTAACTGCGGGGCGATGAAGATATTTAGTGCCCTGGTATGCCCGGCCTGCGGCATGAGTTATTCTGAGGCAGAGGAAATAAAAAAGAATACACCTGTTAAAAAGATCCAGTTTTATAAGGATGATTCCACTGAAGAAGAGAAAAAGCCCGTAAGCATGAACGATTTTGATCCCAATGCCGCTCTGAAGGAATTTAAGAATTCTCTGGATGCAGGAGAAAAATCAGATACTGAAAGTCAGGAAAAAGAAACGGTTATCGAGGAGATTGCTGCGAAGGCTGATGATCCTAATGGCGTGGAACAGGCTACAAAAAGGATTGATGAGATTCCTCTTAACAGCGGGCTATATAATAAAGAAAGAAAATACAAATTTGAGGATGAATCTGAAAAAACCTCTCCGGTCATGTCAGAAAAGAGACCCGAACCGGCGCCTGATCAGACCATAGTTCCCACGAGGTATGGTCTTGATGCAAAGGCTGTTAAGGAAAAGAGGGAACAGAGTCTTTCGGATGATGTGCAAAAGACCAAGATGTTCAGCAACACGGTAAACAATCATTATGAGCAGTACAGGTCAAATCAGGAAAGCTCATACGTACAGCAGACATACGCTACTCCCTATTCAAAAGGTTCGTTTGATACTGCTCCTAAGGAGAAGCCCAATACCTGGAAAAAGGTTCTTCCTTTGGCCATAGTACTTATCCTTGTGCTCATCGCCGGGTATATCCTGTACCGGATTTTCGGTCTGTAATAGAAAGCAAAAGTTTTGTGCATTATCTTGCGTCTGGGTATTGATAGTATTTGATATTGGCAACAGGAAAAGAGGATACTATGAGAATAGGTGCCGGTATTTATGAACGAAAGGATGGGCGCTTTGAAGCCCGATACAGAAAGGGTATATCATCTGACGGGAAAGCTGTTTATGCCTCAGTTTACGGTCGGACCCGTGATGAAGCGGAGGCGAAAAGGGCTGCAATAACAGCAAAGCCTACTTTGGGAGAAAGACTGGCGGGCATTAACCACAAACAGCTGAACCTGCTGATACTCGGTGCAGGCTCGCATGGCAGGCAGGTTATGGATATTGCGGAAGAGCTGGGTACGTTTCAAAAGGTAAGCCTGCTCGATGATTCCGTTACGAGCGACAGGATAATCGGAAGATGCTACGAAGCTGTAGATTTCTTAAATGAGTATCCCTGTGCATTTATAGCGATTGGAAATAATAAGATACGAAAGCGCTATGCGGAATTTTTATGGGAGAAAAACTTTATCCTTCCCAAGATCATTTCTCCCGGGGCTAAGGTGGCACGGGGTACTAAGATAGGGGAAGGTTCGATAGTACTTCCCGGAGCAGTAGTAGAAGAGGGCGCCGAGATAGGAAATTTCTGCATTATAGATCCTGATGTTGTGGTCCACTCCGGGGAAAAGATTGTGGAGTACACACATCTGACATTAACATAATAAAATTAAACAGGACGGCGCAAGACCGTTATGAAATATGAAGACGCAGTCTGCGAAATAGACTGCGTCATTTTGCTTATATTAAGGTTTATTTAGTTACAAGAGTGCTTATAATTGTATTATAAGGTGGAAGTTTGAAGGTGAACCGTCAGACTTTCTTCGGTGACAAAGGCAGGCTGTTACCGATATCCGACTGTGCCTGCGGCAAGGTATGAAAAATGCAGTACAGAATACTTAGAGAATCCGAATACGAGAAAAATAAATACATACTTCCCAATCCCGGCAGACGTTTCTGGATAGAAAGCGAATCCGAACTGGGGATTAAGAAGTGCGGCTTTGTAAATGATGAGGGAGTTCTGGACAAAAAGGGGGCGTACTGCTCTGACACATCGCTGTGGCTTCGTCCCGTCATAGAATTTGATAAAGATGAAGAAAGGAATGCTGTCTTTTCTGAAGGGCAGCAGGTTTTCCTGTATGGGCTTGAGTGGACCGCCATCTCGGAGGATGTACTTGTATGCGACAGGTGTGTTGAAGAGGTAAAGTTTGACGATAACGGGACTGATTTCAACGATTCATATCTTAAGTATGTTTTGCATCAGTATATGAAAAGAAGATCTGCTGAAGAGGCTTTTAATCCACCTAAGGCAGCAGATTCAAATACGGATATCGATGAAGCAGATGTCAGTGAGAGCGAGTTTTCATACAGCTTTCTTGCTAATGTGATCTGCATTTTCTTAGCGGCTGCCGCCGGAGTTATCTGTACACTGTCCTTTAGCCCGATTTCTATCTCGATGTTTGCGCTTGTTGTGGTTGCGATGTCATTTATCCTTGGAAAGTATAATGTATCAAAGATAAAGGAAGGCATACGAAACACCAAAAAGAAATACAGGGAAAAAATGGTGAAGAAACAGTCGCCGGAAATTAAGGTCAAGGATTCAGAGGTTTCAGTTTATGGGTTAACGTATTCTCAGAAAGGTTCATCAGAAAAAAACGGCTCGGAGTATTCCTTATCTGCAGGGGATATCAGCGATGAAGCAGTCACCGCAAAGATTGACGAGATAAACAAGCTGATTGAGGCTATTATTAAAACTGAAAACAGGACGGCCATGGCTAAGGTTAAATTCTTTTATCTGCCTGAGACACAGAAAACTCTTGAGTTGCAGAAAAAGCTTTCTGAAGACGGCATAGATACGCAGAATACCAGAGAGTGCATGCAGATAATTTCTGAAAACCTGGACAAGACGATCAAGCTTTTAAAGATAGAATACGATAAGGCGATGGATGATACGGTACTTGAGGCAAGGCTCAGCTCCGGAGTTATCGGGAAGATGCTGAATGACGCCGAAAACCAGGAAATGACTAAAATTCAATTACATTAAAAATGTATTTTGACTGATGAGGGGGTAGACTTCTGATAACACCTCATAGAGTACAAAAAGGAGAGAAAAAGGAAAATGGAAAGCAGTGGTAGCGCAAAAAAGAAAATAATCAGGATCGTGGTACTTGTCCTGATCTTAGCAGCGGTATTTGTAAGGTTTGTAATATTCAGCGACACCTACAAATATGACAAGGTGGCGACCTCGGTACAAGAAATCAATAACCTCATCGATACCGCAATCGGAAAAGGCAAGGGAGAGATATATTTTGAATCGGCTATAGCTCCTAA
Organism: Lachnospiraceae bacterium; assembly: GCA_017557525.1. Lineage (GTDB taxonomy): Bacteria > Bacillota > Clostridia > Lachnospirales > Lachnospiraceae > RUG11977. Next base: position 122,942 of record JAFYYN010000043.1, on the reverse strand, counting down.
TTTCCTTGATTTTGATGATATTCTCCGCAGAAATACAATGGATGGCAGCTATGACGGCTGTGAGCTTTATGCTTTAAGATATGAATATACTTATTCGAAAAACGGATATGATGTGCATGTTCACTTAAGCGAGCCTTCAATGTATGCGAGCTTTATGGCAGAGCGCAGGGTAAAAAAGATTGCCTCCAAATTTGAGGACTTAAGTGATTACGAAAAGATAAAGGGAGTACATGACTATCTTGTATTACTCAACCGCTATGTAGCATTTGAGGGCGGTGCTTACAGTGCCCTCTGTAAAGGCAGATCGTCCTGCAGCGGCTACGCATTCAGTTTCTATGCCATAATGCGTGAACTGGGGATACCGGTTACCATAGAAACTGGTGGGGCACATGCATGGAACCGCGTGCAGTATGAGGGCAAGTGGTATAACATAGATGTAACCTGGGATGATAACGGGGTAGATGAGATTTCCTATGCCTACTTTATGAAATGTGACAAGGACTGGGGAGGCCATCATCACGGTGGATCCGATGCCGAAACTTCAATAACACCTACCGGGAAAAGTGCCAGGGAATATTATTCCATGGTACCCAATTACAACCTGATAGACGATGTGATCCTGATCCTTATATTTGTTATACCTGTTGCGATCCTTGCTATTTATCTGTATAAGAAAAAGAAGAAAGAAGCACCCATAGCCGAAGGAAAGGCTATGCAGGTAGGGGACTGGTCCTTCCTTATGCCTGAGGAGAATGCTTTTAACTTTGAAGTAATAAGAAAGGTATGTACATCTCCATCAAAAAAGGATACATGGATCGTTGAAAACGGTACATATATCCATCTGATAGACAATGATGCTGAAAAGAAACACGAAAGATTTGAAGTAGCACCTGCAGTATTTTTTGACGAACTGAATTTTGTACTCACCGTATGCCGCGGCAGTAATGCACGTGTGCTGGGTGATGCGCTGCTTAAGGCTAAGGCACTGCTGGAAAGCGGAAACTACAAACTCGGCGATTATTCAAGACCGGTAGAGAACCATCCTCCTGTCATTAGTTAAGGGAAGACAAGCTGTCATATGTCATAAGGTGTCATATGTCATAAGGTGTCACCGAAGGTGACGGAACCTTGTGACCTACGCAGCTGACTGATGAGGGGTATGCTATGGGCGAACACCTCACCCGTGGAAAGTTTCATCTACGAGCAGTGCGAGCATCACAACAAGCAGCTCGTCATCTTCATTATCAAACTTTATATCATAGGTATCCTTCATGGAGACAAGCTTCTTTTTGATGGTGCCTATGATTTTTTTGTCCTTATCCTTTATGGAAAATTCGGACAGGATACTGTTGCCGTCAACCTCGATACACTTATCGGCATACACCAGCTTGTTGACACCGGGTTTTTCATCAAAACGTACTTCACCTGCGTCCTTCTCATTAAGGGTAAGCTTATAGATCACGGGAGCTGCAGTATTTGTTACCTCTGCAGTAGCTACAACGCCGCTTTCTACAAAGATATCGTATACCGGCTTCTTGGCTAAAAGCTTCCTTCTCTGTATGATATATTTTAATTCATTTCCATTATATACTTCATAACTCTCCCTGATCGAGAGTGCTTTCTGTTTCATTAGTAATTCTGCCATGTTTCCTCCAATCCGTTTAACTGACAAAAATGCTTAGATTATCGCTAATATCACATATATATACATAAAAAGCACGTTTCATATCCTATATTATCTATCAGTCAAATAAAAAAGTCAAGGATTCAACTAAAAAACAGTTGACAAAGCTCTTAAAAGGTGCTATCATCACTTTAACGCTTTAAAGCACAACGCTTTAAACCATTAAAGCAATCATTTTACAAGGAGGCTGCTGGCAGACAGCAGGAATGCATTATGGTAGTAAAAATACTGATTCTTGTTATTTTCTTTTTAGTCATGATCCTGGTAGGCGTGAATGCGAAGAAAAAGGTAACCGGAGTAGATGATTTCGTACTTGGCGGAAGAAAGATCGGTCCCTGGATGGCTGCATTTTCTTTCGGTACATCTTATTTCTCGGCAGTTATTTTCGTAGGATATGCAGGACAGTTTGGTTGGAAATTCGGTATAGCATCAACCTGGATAGGTATAGGAAATGCTCTTATCGGTTCCATGCTCGCATGGGTAATCCTTGGCAGAAGGACAAGGGTTATGACAAACCATCTCAAATCTTCAACAATGCCTGATTTCTTCGGAAAGAGATATGACAGCAAGGCGTTAAAGATTGCAGCTTCAGCAATTGCATTCGTTTTCCTTATCCCTTATACAGCATCTGTTTATAACGGACTTTCAAAGCTTTTCGCACTTGCTTTTGATATCCCTTATGCAGCAGTAGTTATCGGTATGGCGGTACTTACAGGAGTTTATGTAATCCTCGGCGGATACATGGCTTCAAGTATGAACGATTTCATACAGGGTATGATAATGCTTGTTGGTATCATCGCAGTTATTGCAAGCGTCCTTGCAGGACAGGGCGGATTTACAGAGGCTATAAAATCTCTCGCGAATGTCCAGGCAGCAGAGACTGTTGAACAGCCCGGCGTATTTGCTTCGTTCTTTGGTCCCGATCCTTTCGGACTCTTAAGCGTAGTTGTTCTTACATCTCTTGGTACATGGGGACTTCCTCAGATGGTTCAGAAGTTCTATGCTATTAAGGATGAAAGGTCCATCAAGACAGGTACTATCGTTTCTACATTCTTTGCGATCATCATCGGTGGCGGCTCATATTTCATGGGCGGTTTCGGAAGACTGTTCGGCGGCGAGGGTGCAAGCTTTATCAATGCTGAGACCGGTGCAGTTGCATATGACGGTATCGTTCCTGCAATGCTTCAGAATTCATTAAGTGATATCCTTATCGGTGTGGTTGTTGTGCTTGTACTTTCAGCTTCAATGTCAACTCTTTCGGCACTGGTGCTCACATCAAGCTCAACCCTTACACTGGATCTGTTAAAGGACAATGTAATAAAGAATATGGATCAGAAGAAGCAGCTCCTTGTTATGAGGATAATGATCGTGTTCTTCGTTGTTGTATCAGTTGTTATCGCACTTGATCCTCCTACAGCCATTGCACAGCTTATGGGTATTTCGTGGGGCGCACTCGCAGGTTCATTCCTCGCACCTTTCCTTTACGGTTTATACTGGAAAAAGGTTACAAGGCCTGCAGTATGGGTTAGCTTCTTATGCGGTGTAGGTATCACTGTCGGAAGTCTTTTCATTGATTCCCTGTCACCCATCGTTGCCGGTGCAGGCGCTATGATTGCAGGACTTATCGTTGTTCCTATTGTTTCTGCTATAACAAGTAATTCACAGAAGGATAAGAATCGTGTTGAAAATATCTTTGAGTGTTACAATGTAAATATCACTGTTAAGAAGTCCAGACAGTTATCAAGTGACTGATAAATAGTTAGTATATAGTATATTTGACGGCCGGGAGCCATCGCATTTCTCCGTATGCTAAAAGCGGATTTTGCGAGGGCCCGGTCGTATTTTATTTCGTGTTTTCCTATTTTAATGCCTGAAAATAACGCAGAATTCTTCACTTGTATTAATATGTCAAATATGGTATCATACCCTTATATTCACTGATTATAGAAGTGAAATAATGAAAAACGGAGAACGGAGGAATAAGAGATGCGGGTTACAGATGATATTATCTATGTTGGGGTGAATGACCATCAGATCGATCTGTTTGAAGGTCAGTATGTTGTACCGGAAGGTATGGCTTATAATTCGTATGTGGTTAAGGATTATAAGATTGCCGTTATGGATACGGTGGATAAGAATTTTACACATGAGTGGCTGGACAATGTAGCAAAGGCTCTTGGCGGGAAAAAACCGGATTACCTTGTGGTTCAGCACATGGAGCCGGATCACTCGGCAAATATCGTAAATTTCATGAAGAATTACCCCGAAGCTACGATAGTTTCTTCACAGAAGGCTTTCGGCATGATGAAGAACTTCTTCGGGCAGGAGTTTGAGGACAGACGTCTTATCGTGGGTGAAGGTGATGAGCTTCCTTTAGGAAAGCATGTTTTAAAGTTTATTGCAGCTCCCATGGTTCACTGGCCTGAGGTTATAATGACCTATGATACATTTGACAAGGTACTGTTTTCTGCTGACGGTTTCGGAAAGTTCGGAGCATTAGACACAGAAGACGATGACTGGGCATGCGAAGCAAGAAGATACTATTTCGGTATCGTTGGTAAGTACGGTGCACAGGTACAGGCAGTTTTAAAGAAGGCAGCAGGGCTTGATATACAGAAAATCTGTCCCCTTCACGGCCCTGTGCTTACTGATAATCTGGGATACTATATCGGACTCTATGATACCTGGTCAAGCTATGGTGTTGAGTCGGATGGTATCATGATAGCCTATACCTCTGTTTACGGAAATACCAAAAAGGCCGTTGAGCTTTTGGCAGACAGGTTAAAGGCTAAGGGATGTCCTAAGGTAGTGGTTAATGACCTTGCCCGTTCCGATATGGCAGAGGTTGTTGAGGATGCCTTCAGATACGGAAGGATCGTACTCGCAACTACTACTTATAATGCAGATATCTTCCCGTTCATGAGACAGTTTATAGATCATTTGACAGAGCGTGGTTTCAAGAACAAGACTATCGGTCTTATCGAGAACGGTTCTTGGGCTCCTATGGCTGCCAAGACCATGAAGGGAATGCTTGAAGGCTGTAAGAATCTTACCTTTACCGATACAACCGTTAAGATTACATCAGCTCTTAATGACGTAAGTAAGGATCAGATTGAAAAACTGGCTGATGAACTCTGTATGGACTATATGGCAGCAGCTCCCGATACAGCAAATAAGAACGATCTTACCGCTCTGTTTAAGATCGGCTATGGTCTCTATGTTGTTACTTCAAATGACGGCAGCAAGGATAACGGCTGTATAGTTAATACCGTTTCCCAGGTTACCAGCACTCCTAACAGGGTGGCAGTATGTATCAACAAGCAGAATTATTCACATCATGTAATAAAGCAGACAGGTATCATGAATGTAAACTGCCTGTCAGTTGAGGCTCCGTTCTCAGTATTTGAGTCCTTTGGATTTAGAAGCGGAAGAAATGTTGATAAATTCGAAGGTACCGAAGTTTTACGCTCAGATAACGGTCTGGCATTCCTTAACAGATATATAAACGCATTTATGTCACTGAAGGTTGAGCAGTATGTGGACCTTGATACTCACGGAATGTTCATTTGTGAGGTGACCGAGGCCAGGGTTATGTCCGACAAGGAGACCATGACCTACACCTACTATCAGGATAAGGTTAAGCCGAAGCCCCAGACCGAAGGCAAGAAGGGCTGGGTATGTAAGATCTGCGGATATATTTACGAAGGCGATGAGCTTCCCGATGACTTTATCTGTCCTCTGTGCAAGCATCCGGCGTCAGATTTTGAACCCATAAAGTAAGGCGTGGCCAGGGTCAAACTTAGGTTTCTCCTTGAGGCAAAGCTGACTGATGAGGTTTATAGTAAAAAATTGATAATAATGAAAGGAATTTATTATGGCAAGATTAGACGGAGTTTTCTTCTCCAAGACATTATCCCGCCCTGTCCACTTTGTGGCAGTGCTTTCAAATGACATTGCGTTTGGTTCGGAAAACAACCCGAATTTCAAGCGACCCACAAAGAATATTTATCTGTTTCACGGATACAGCGGATGCGATACCGATTGGCCTGCAAATGTAGCTTTGGGGGATCTCGCAAATAAGTACAACGTAAATTTCTTCATGCCCAATGGTGATAACAGTTTTTATCTTGATAACAAGGCTACGGGATATAAGTATGCTTCTTACGTTGGCGAGGAATTTGTTGAGTATACCAGAAAAACCTTTAATCTTTCTGAAAAGAAAGAGGATACCTTTGTAGGCGGCCTTTCGATGGGAGGTTTCGGAGCACTTCATACAGGTCTTATGTTCAACAAGACCTTCTCGAAGGTTATAGCTCTTTCATCAGCACTTATTCAGGGCATGATCAAGAAGCTGTCTCCCGATATGCCGGACAATCCCATGGCAAATTATGATTATTACGCATGGACCTTTGGCATCAAGGATAATGTGGATTTTGAGACTTCCGAGAACAATCCTGAGTATCTGGTAAAGAAATTAAAGGCTGAAGGCGGAGAGTTCCCGGACATTTATATGGCCTGCGGTACAGAAGATTTCCTCATAGAGCCTAACAGGGCATTTGTGGCATATTTAAAGGAAAATGACGTTCCGGTCGAGTTCGTGACCGGCCCCGGCATCCATGATTTTAATTTCTGGAGAAAGTACCTGGAAGAGGGTATGAAGTGGGCGTTAGAGTAGAAAAATGATGAAAAAATGCCCCAAAAACATTAAAAAACCCTAAAAAACATCGTAAAATCAAGGATTTGTGCTTGACAAATCAAAGCAATAATATTATAAATAGAGATGTGGAATAAATTTGCCCATAAAAAACCTAAGCTTAAAGGGCAAAAATATAGGAGGAAATCACAATGAATAAGACAGAGTTAGTAGCAGCTATTGCTGCAAAGGCTGAGTTATCAAAGAAGGATTCAGAGAAGGCTGTTAAGGCCTTCATCGAGACAGTTACTGCAGAGCTTAAGGCTGGCAAGAAGGTTCAGCTCATCGGTTTTGGTACATTTGAGGTTAGCAAGCGTGCAGCTAGAAAGGGCAGAAATCCTCTTACAAAGAAGGAAATCACCATCAAGGCTTCTAATGCACCTAAGTTCAAGGCTGGTAAGGCTTTAAAGGATGCTGTTAATTCAAAGAAGAAATGATTGCATTTAGGTAGAAAAGCTAAAAACCCCGCGGTGTCAATCGTGGGGTTTTTTAAAACAGAAGAGGTATTATTTTGAGACTTGATAAATACTTAAAAGTTTCGAGACTGATCAAAAGAAGGACTGTGGCAAATGAGGCCGCCGATGCGGGGAGAGTGCTCCTTAACGGAAAGGAAGCAAAGCCTTCTGCCAATGTAAAGGTCGGAGACATTATTGAAATAGGATTCGGAAACAAAACAGTCAAGGTAGAGGTGCTGGCTATCGCCGATACCAGCCGTAAAGAGGAAGCCAAAGAACTTTTCAAATACATCTGATTGTAGGCATTTTTGAAAGGCAGTGAATCTATGGCAGCAATAAAATTAAAGAAACGGAGCAGAGTGGGCCTGGCGGTTATTTTGATAGCCGTTATGCTTATCTGCGGGTTTGTTTTCTGGAGGACGCGGGAACTGGAAAAAGACAAGGCTGAGCTTGACAATCAGCTCGCTCAGATCCAGGACCAGATTGATTATGAAAATCGCCAGAATCAGGCTATAACAAACGAAATAAAATACCGTCAGACTGATGATTACATAGAAGATCAGGCAAGGGACACGTTTGGTCTTCGTGATGAAGATGAGACAATATTTAAACCCGGTAAACCGGATGAATAATTAAGAATATGGAAATCAAGACTTTCAAAAAGGCCGCAGATAATATAAAGAAACTGAAACTTTTGGAAACAGACGATTGTGTTATTGCCGGAGTTTCAGGGGGAGCTGATTCCATGTGCATGCTGATGACGCTCTTAGGCCTAAAGCAGGAGTTTGATCTTGATATTATAGTAGCCCATGTAAATCACGGGATACGTGGTGAGGAAGCTGAACGGGATGCGGATTTTGTAAGGGATTTTTGTGCAGATAAGGGTTTAACATTTGAGCTTGTAAATGCCGATATCCCTAAGCTTGCTGCTGAAACCGGGACTACTGCTGAGGAGGCAGGGAGAAATTTCAGGTATAGTTATTTCTGTGAGCTTGCTTCTAAGTATAATGCGAAAAAGATTGCGGTAGCGCATAACAGCGATGATAACGCCGAGACCGTGCTTTTTAATATTTTCAGAGGCAGCGGATTAGGGGGACTTAAAGGGATTCTTCCTATAAGAAGTATTTCCGGCACAGACGGAAAGAAATACACGCTGATTCGTCCGGTGCTTTCTCTGTCAAGGGCAGAGATTGAGGAAGGCTTAAAGGAAGCAGGTCAGGATTTCTGTATCGACAGAACTAACAATGAAGATACTTATGCCAGAAACAGACTGCGGAATATTATCCTGCCGATGGCAAGGGACAGCATTAATTCAAATGTTTACGGGCACATCGGAAATTTGAGCAGGCAGGCGGCTCTGGTGTATGATTATATAGAACAGGAAACAGAGAAAAGCTCCTCATGTATAAGCCGGATATTTGATGAACAGGGCAATAAAACCGGAGTAAGCTTAAATATTTCTGTTTTGGAAAAACTGCATCAGGCTATAAGACAGAACCTGTTGCGCCGCGCTTTTGAAATGGTATCCGGTAAGCTTAAAGATGTGGAAGAGACCCATATAGAAGCTATCGATGCTTTAAGGCTCAGGCAAAGCGGAAAAAGGCTGTCGCTGCCTTATGACGTGACCGCCTTTAGGGAGTATGACAGGATTATCCTGACAAAATCCGGAAATACAGGTTTTTTTGTAGAAAAAAACTTCTTTTTCAAGGGAGAGCTACTGGATATAACAGGAGAAAAGGGAGGCTGTGAGAGCGGTATATACGGAATAACCTGGGAAATCCGCAACAGATCGGAGCTTCCATTAGAAATACCAAAATGTCAGGATATAAAATGGTTTGATCATGAAAAAATCGGGGACGGACTGATGGTTCGGACCTGCCGTGAGGGTGACTACATGCTCATCGGCAGAGAAAAACACAGAAAAAGCCTTTCCCGTTTTATGATAGATAATAAGATCCCGTTGCACGAGAGGGAAAGGATACCACTGCTGGTTGTCGGCAGCCATGTACTCTGGGTTGTGGGATACAGGCAGGATGAAAGCTGTCTGGTAACCGATACCACGGAACGGGTGCTTATTGTAAAGAATAATAATCAGAAAAGGTGAAGTAATGAAAAGTTCAAAAGGTTTCGGGATATACTTTGCGTTGATAATCGTTATGATCTTTGTGGTTTATTTATCAAAGAGTATTTCCGAGTCGAATTATGCGAATATTAATTATCAGGATTTTGTAAGTGCCTTAAAAGGCGGCAGAGTCAGCTCGGTGGTACTGATCCCTTCGGAGGATGTTCCTACAGGTTTGGTAAGACTTGTTTTAGATAAGGACACTAAGGCAAAGTTTTACTGTTCGGATGTTACTGAAATAGAGCAGCTTTTAAGAGATGCCAACATACGGTATACGATGGAAGAGGTTGAAAAGCCCGGCTGGTTTTTAACAAGCGTTTTGCCTTATATATTAATAGGTATAGTATTACTTGTATTTATGTTCATGATGACCGGACAGGGTTCATCAACAAGCGGTTCCAAGGTGATGAATTTTGGAAAATCCAGGGCCAGCATGACAACCGGCAAGGACAATAAGATAACCTTTAAGGATGTAGCAGGCTTAAAGGAAGAAAAAGAGGATCTTGAGGAAATCGTTGATTTCTTAAGAAACCCCGCAAAATATACCGCAGTCGGTGCCAGGATCCCTAAGGGTATTTTATTAGAGGGTTCTCCCGGAACAGGAAAAACACTGCTTGCCAAAGCAGTAGCCGGAGAAGCAGGAGTTCCTTTCTTCTCAATCTCAGGTTCCGATTTCGTAGAAATGTTCGTAGGTGTCGGAGCTTCCCGAGTAAGAGAGCTCTTTGCCGATGCAAAAAGAAATGCCCCCTGTATCATATTCATCGATGAGATAGATGCCGTAGCCAGAAGACGTGGAACCGGTATGGGTGGCGGACATGATGAAAGAGAGCAGACCCTTAACCAGATGCTCGTTGAGATGGATGGTTTCGGAGTAAATGAGGGTATCATAGTACTTGCGGCAACTAACCGTGTTGACATACTTGACCCTGCGATCATGAGACCCGGACGTTTCGACAGAAAGATAGTTGTAGGCCGTCCCGATATCAAGGGCAGGGAGGATATCCTTAAGGTACATGTAAGGAATAAGCCCTTATCGGATGAGGTTAAGCTCGAGGATATCGCGCGTACAACAGCGGGGTTCACCGGTGCTGATCTTGAAAATCTTATGAATGAGGCAGCCATTGCCGCAGCCAAGGATAACCGCAGATTTATAAATGAGGAAGACATAAAGAAATCCTTTATTAAGGTTGGTATAGGTACGGAGCGAAAGAGCAGGGTGGTTTCTGATGAAGAAAAGAAGATCACTGCTTATCACGAGTCCGGACATGCGATACTGTTCCATGTGCTGCCCGATGTAGGCCCTGTATATACCGTATCCATCATTCCCACAGGTATGGGTGCAGCTGGTTATACAATGCCCCTCCCTGAAAAGGATGAGATGTTCTATACAAAGGGTCATATGCTTCAGGATATCATGGTTGACTTAGGCGGCAGGATCGCTGAAGAGATCATATTTGACGATATCACGACCGGAGCTTCGCAGGATATAAAGACTGCAACTAATCTTGCAAGAAAAATGGTTACAAAGTACGGCTTCTCAGAGTCGGTCGGTATGGTAAACTACGAAAATGATGAGGATGAGGTATTCATCGGAAGAGACCTGGCCCACACCAGAAGCTACAGTGAGAATGTAGCCAACAAGATAGATGAAGAGGTTCACAACATCATTGAGATGTGCTATGCAGATGCCAAGGAGATCATTAACCAGCATCTGGATGTCCTTCATAAGTGTGCTTCCCTTCTTATTGAAAAGGAAAGGATCACCAGGGACGAATTTGAGGCTCTTTTTGAGGGAAGAACCGTAACTGCATAAAAGAAGATTACCACATAGGATAGCTGTTTCTGTAAGAAATGACCGATTCTATGTGGTTTTTTATGGTTAATGAAACTTCGCGAGGGTTTCCCGATGTTTATGAAGATCGTCCGTGAGGAGTTGACCTAAATCTTTGTGAGGAACAGAAAATATGACCCGGGAGTTTAGTTAATAGATATAAAAAAGCCACTAAAAACGTGGGGAATTTAGTAAAATTGTAGAAGATGCATATTAGGATAAGTAAAAATGCTCAAAAAGAATTATAAAAAAGTTTAATGTTTGTGCACACTTATTTTGAAACCATGCTATAATACATAATCGTAAACCCCAATACATTTATAGTTTTTGCTACACCCCATAAAAAGTGCAATTGGCACTTTTAGCAAAAATACCTTCTCCGTAAAAAGGATGACCACCCCAGGTTGTCCTTTTTTATTGTTGACAGATTCACCAAAAAATGAGATAATCGATGGGTGGACTGCGTTGGGAATGCTTGATCCCATAAGCTTTGTCCGGCAACCCGCCGGTAATATAGGGGGGGATAATAAATTATGAGGGAGAATAACCATGGAAATAACCACAGAACAGAACCTGCAAATGAAAAATGTTCTTTCCGTAAGAGGAAAATTTGATCAGAACTCACTTATGGAAAAGAGAAAAGAAATAGACGACATTATGAAAAAGCTTGGCGTTCATGCCATTCATCCGGCTGTTACAACTACTTTCGGTGTTGAAAAGACCGCAAATGGACCGGTAATGGATATGGAGATCTTAGTTCCTCTTGACAGGGACATTTCCCATGAGCTTGCAATGGCAAAGCTTCCCGGATACAGATTTAAGCCTTTATTCCTGCTTGCAAATGCAGTAAGGCTTCATCATGTTGGAAACGAAGCTTCATTAGAGAACAGTATCAAGGAATTATATAAGTATATACAGGTAAGAAACCTTCGTCCGATCACTACCGGTTATAATATCCCCCAAAACGATCCCGAGGATCCTAAGGACCTGGTATTAGACATTATGGTTGGCGTGGACCCTAATATATTGTAAAAAATGTTCAAAAAAGGGTGTAAAAAAACTTAATGTTTGTGCACACTTATTTTGAAAGCGTGCTATAATACATAATCGTAAACCCCAATACATTTATAGTTTTTGCTACACCCCAAAAAGTGCAATTGGCACTTAAGCAAAAATACCTTCTCCGTAAAAGAGTGACCACCCCAAGGTCATTCTTTTTTTTCCTAAAAAGATACTATTCACGGCAAATCGGCATATATGCCGATTTGCCATAAAGGCTGGGCTAAATGCACGAGTAGCCAAAGCCACGTAAGTGGCGTCTTACGGCGAAGCCGGAAGGGCTATGAGTGATTTAACACAGCCGTGAACAGTATCTTTAACATTCTCCAAAAAAAATAGTTGACAACCAAATACTTATATGATATTATACCATTTGTTGTGAAAACAGCATGACCGAAGACAGCAGGTACTTATAGTGTAAGTTCTGATACAGACGCCTGCCGAGGGATTGATGTAATAATGATATTTACAGCTTTCCTGATTTTGGTCGGGGAAGCTTTTTTGATAGCTTCCTTTCAGATTTTAGGAAAAGGAGGAAAAACAAAATGGCAAAGGTTGAACTTAAGGCCCCCATTATCGAAGAGATTAAGGGTCATGTGTCAGATGCAAAGGCTGCCGTTATTGTTAATTACTGTGGTATCACTGTTGAGCAGGATACAGCACTTCGTAAGAAGCTCAGAGAAGCAGGCGTAGTATACAAGGTATACAAGAACACCTTCTTAAAGAGAGCATTTGAAGGAAGTGATTTTGCTCAGCTTGATCAGGTTCTTGACGGACCTACCGCAGTTGCTTTCAGCAGTGACGATGCTACCGCACCTGCAAGAATCCTGGCCGAGGTAATGAAGGACGTTCCTGCACTTACATTCAAGGCAGGCGTTATCGATGGCACCTACTATGATGAAGCCGGATGCAAGGTTATCGCTACCATCCCTTCAAGAGAGGTACTCATCTCCAAGCTGCTTGGCAGCATCAAGTCCCCTATCTCAAATCTTGCTCGTGTACTCAAGCAGATTGCAGAGAAGAACGCAGAGGCATAATTACAGTAACAAAAGGTTTTTTACGCCTCAAACATACGGCGTAAGATTTGTGGTAGTCTGCTAAATGAATAGCAGATGAGATTGTAAACAACACATAATTAAATATGGAGGAAATTAAAATGACAACACAGGAATTTATCGATGCTATCAAGGGCATGACCGTTTTAGAGCTTAACGATTTAGTAAAGGCTTGCGAGGAAGAGTTTGGCGTATCTGCAGCAGCAGGCGTAGCAGTAGTAGCAGCAGGTCCCGCAGCAGCAGCTGAGGAGAAGACAGAGTTTAACGTAGAGCTTACCGAAGTAGGCGCTGACAAGATCAAGGTTATCAAGGTTGTTCGTGAAATGACAGGTCTTGGTCTTAAGGAAGCTAAGGAAGCTGTTGAGTCAGCTCCCAAGGTACTTAAGGAAGGCGTTTCTAAGGAAGAGGCTGAGGCAGCTAAGAAGCAGCTTGAAGAAGTTGGCGCAAAGGTTACCCTTAAATAATTTTCCTAAAATCAAATATGACATTAAAAGCCTTGAAACCGTGTGGTTTCAGGGCTTTTCTTATACTTGGGTGATCCCGGAGTGATGAAAATGTATGTGTAAAGCTTATAACCTTACAGAGAGTTTGGACAGTAGACATACCGTCTCGACATGTACTGTATGTCCAAACTGATCCACTCCGCGTATCTTTTTTATCTGATAACCACCTTCACACAAGGTTTTAAGATCACGGGCCAGTGTTGCGCTGTCACAGCTTACATATACTATGCGGTCAGGCTGCATTTTTAACATCGTGGAAAGGCAGGCTTCATCGCAGCCCTTTCGGGGCGGATCCACTACTATGACATCAGGGTGGAGCATATCTGAAGCTGAATTAGTTTTCTCATAAAATTCAGGAAGTACTTCTTCTGCCTTTCCTACGAAAAACTCCGCATTTGTGATCCCGTTTCTTTTGGCGTTCTCCCTTGCATCATCTATGGCCTGTGGTACGATTTCTACTCCGTAAACCTGTTTAGCCTTACGGGCCATAAATAGAGAGATGGTCCCTATCCCACAGTAAAGGTCCCAAACACTTTCTTTTCCCATAAGCCCTGCATACTCAAGCGCAAGGCTGTATAATTTTTCCGTCTGCAAGGGGTTTACCTGATAAAATGAGAGCGGGGAAATATTAAATGTAAGTGCATCTCCCGTAAAAGGGTATCCGTCCCTCTGCATATCACGTACATGGATGATATCCGATATGGCTGGTTCTCCCCAAATTGTGTAAGTGTCTTTTCCAAGTATAACATTAGTATTCTCCGTATTAATGTTAACGGATATACTTTTCATACCACCAATCTTCTCAAGACCTTCTATCAGCTTTTTCTGGTCAGGGAGCCATTTTTGTTTGCTTTTCCTTATTTCCACGTCCGTATTTGATTTTACATTATAGCCTTTATGGTTTATTACCAGGCACACCATAAGCTCTCCAGTAGTGAATCCTTTCCTTATAAGTACATGCCTTATAAGACCTTTCCCTGTTGTCTCATCGTATGCCGGAATATTGTTTTCTTTCATATAGGAAAGAACAGCATTAAGGATCTCTTCATTCTCTTCCGCTCCAAGGTAACAGCGTGTATTAGGGATAATACTGTGGGTTCTGCCGGCATAAAAGCCTGCTATGGGTTGCCCGTTTTTGTCAGTCCCTATCGGATACTGGGCCTTGTTTCTGTAATGAAACGGTATCTCCATGCCAACTATCGGATCCATGTGCTCTTTAACGAATTCGGGAGAAAAGCCGCCTATACGGATCAGGTTTTCTGTTATTTTCCGCTCCTTAAGCTCAAGCTGCTTTTCGTAGGAAAGGCTTTGTATCTGGCAGCCTCCGCATTTTTCAGATATAGGACATAAGGGCGTAACACGAAAAGGCGAAGGTGTAAGCACCTTCACCAGTCTCGCGTATCCATATGTTTTCTTTAACTTAGTAGCTCCGGCCAGGATTCTGTCTCCGGGAAGGCCTCCTTTTACAAATAAGGTCATCCCTTCATGCTTTCCGATCCCTTCGCCTTCATTCCCGATATCGGTAATGTCTATCTCAAATTCGTCGTTCTTTTTCATAGTTATTTCTTTTTATTCAACGTCTTTGCTGAGCAGTATTGCTCCGTGCGCCGGAATAGCAATACCCTCATCCTTCTTTACAGTCTTCCAGGACCAGATTTCAAGAGCTCCGTCATAGGTTTTATCTATCTTGTCAAGAGGTGCAGCCTTTTCTTCATCTGTGATATTAAAGATTGCGGCATACTTCTTTGAAGGTGACTCTGCTTCCCAGATAATAAAGTCATCATCCTTATAGATTTCAGAGGATCCGGTTATCTCATTCATCATCCTGTAAAGAGGCTCTTTTGTGAGCAACTCCATTGTTGGCGCGTCAAGTCTTGTAAGTTCGGCACCTATCATAAGCGGTGAACGGAAGATACACCAAAGCGTGAGCATTGTTTTCTGCTCGTCAATGGTAAAGTTAGTATCTCTTTCCGTGCCAAAGCCTTTCCCGAGTTTTCCCATGGGAAGCATATCACAGTCAGGGTATCCGCCTTCCTTCACATAAGGCTGCCACTTTCTGCATCTGTCAAACATATCAAGGAGCAAATTCCATTTATCCCAGAAATCGTCGGTGATACGCCACATATTTGCATTTTCATGGTAGAACTCCTGCTCGTCAAGGATTGCAGGTCCGGGCGAAAGACTAAGCACTATCTTCCTGCCACATTTTTCTATTGCGTTATGGAGCATTCTGATCTCGTCCTTCGAAGAACCGGCATCCATACGGCAGATATCATCACATTTAATAAAATCAATGCCCCAAGAAGCATAGAGCTCCATGAGTGAGTCATAGTATTCCTGTGCTCCCTCTGCCTTAGGGTTTACACCGTACATATCAGGGTTCCAGAAACAGATTGAATTCGGATTAGCTATTCTGTTTGCAGTTACATTTGTTCCCTTGATCTTTGTACGCATATATGCGGAGCGTCTGGGTATTCCTCTCATGATGTGGATACCAAACTTAAGTCCTAAGTTATGCACATATTCTGCAAGCGGACCAAAGCCTTTTCCACCCTTTGATGAAGGGAATTTCTTAGGATCGGGATAAAGTCTTGAATATTCATCCATTGCTACCTTTGCAAAAGGTATGTACTGGAACATATCCCTGCGCTCATCTTCCTCATCATAATACCAGGCGATATCCACCACTATATATTCCCATCCAAAGCCCTTAAGATGCTTCGCCATAAAGTCGGCATTAGCCTTTATATCAGCTTCTGTAACTGATGTGTTGTAGTAATCATAGCTGTTCCACCCCATCGGTGGCTTGTTTAACCATTTCTCCATTTTTGGACCCTTTCTCTAAAAAATTTTGTTTCCTATATGATTATACTTTACAAGCCTATATTAATGCAATATATTATCTTGTATTTTTGTAGTTTTATAGAGTTGAATTCTTATCTACCTGGGAAGAAATGTATAACCCGGTTTTTAAAATATTCGAATCGGAACACTTTAAAAAGATGTGGGATGATTTTTAAAAAAGTGGTTGACAATTAAAAACAGAAGTAGTATCCTATACCCAATATTTTTGAAACAGGCAAATTTACAGAAAGGACATACTATATGAGCAGATTCGTGATCAATCCTTCATACGAAAATCTTGAAGCTATGCATTATGACGTGTATAGCATTAGATGCGTATGTTTTGGACATGATCGCGGAGAAGTATAAAATAAGTGTATAGTATTAATGTATACTAACCACCTATCTTTTCCGGATAGGTGGTTTTTTTATAGAAAAAAGGAGGACGGAATGGATCTCATACTAATACTCGGCAGCGGTGCCGTAGGGAAAATGACAGTAGGACAGGAACTGATGAAGATTACAGATTTCAGGCTTTTTCATAATCATATGATGATAGAGCCTGTTATTGAGATTTTCGGAGGTTTTCAGGGAAATCTCGTATCAAAGCTCCGTGAGGATATTTTTGAAGAATTTTTGAAAACAGATTATCAGGGGATGATCTTCACATATATGATGGCGTTTGACTGGCCGTCGGAATGGGAATACATAAAAAGTCTTTCTGATAAGTTTGAGGCAACAGGAGGCACTGTATACTATGTGGAGCTGGTGGCTGATCAGACAGAAAGGCTTAAGAGAAATAAAACTGAAAACCGCTTGACTAATAAGGCATCAAAACGGGATCTTGAGATATCTGACGAAAGGCTCAAATATGAAGATGCACACTACCGCTTAGTAAGCAATGACGGTGAGATTCCTTTCAAAAATTATATAAAGATAGATAATACTAATCTGCAGCCTGATGCTGTTGCAGGCATGATCAAAGAACATTTCAATCTCCCTGACCGCAGCAAAAGAGAGCTTATGAGAAGGATAAAGCTAAAGGAAGTTACTGAAGAGGAAATCCCTGAACTGCACGAAATGCAGGTTAAAAGCTTTATGCCCTTGTATGAGAAATATCATGACGAGGGTTCTCCTGCCATAGAGTCCTTAGAGCGGGTAGAGAGAAGATTTGCAGCAGAAGGCAGAACATATTATTTTATCATGAAGGATGGCGCACGTGTAGGCGCAATAAATATAGGCTCTAAAGATCCAAATGAGAAAAATGTGGCGTACATCAGCCCGATATTTATCCTGCCTGAGTTCCAGAACAGAGGAATAGGGTATGTTGCAATACAGAAGGCGTTTGAACTTTTGCCCGAAGTAACCACCTGGAAGCTTGATACCATACTTCAGGAACCCGCAAACTGCCATCTGTATGAAAAATGCGGATTTGTGCGTGTCGGCGAGGAAACTGTGATAAATGATAAAATGACAATTATTGATTATGAGTTAAAGCTGTAATACTGTGGTACTAAAGTCTCAAGAAAGGAATTTTAACAATGTTTAAAGTAAGAACTGCAAAATCCGAAGACATTCCGGAAATCTTAAAACTTCTTGTACAGGTGGATATGGTGCACCATAACGGCCGCCCCGATATTTTTAAAGGGCCGACCACAAAATACAATGCCGAACAGCTTGAGGAAATACTTTTAAATAAGGAAGCACCGGTTTTTGTATGTGTAAATGATGAAGGAAAAGTAACCGGGCATGCTTTCTGTATTTACAAGCAGGAAAAAGATGACAGAGTGCTTACGGATATTAAGACATTATATATAGATGATATCTGTGTCGATGAGAATTACAGAAGGCAGGGAGTCGGAGAGGCACTGTATAATTACGTATTAGAATATGCTAAAGAACATGGCTTTTACAATATCACCTTAAATGTCTGGAACTGCAATTCCGGAGCCATGAAATTTTATGAGAAAATGGGGCTAAAACCTTTGAAAGTATGTATGGAGACGATAATCTGAAACATATCAGGACACATCTTTTTTATTTTATAGCTTGAAAACCTACTTACCCTATGGTATAATAGGTAAAAACTTTTGGAGGACAAAAGATATGATTTCAACCAGAGGCAGATATGCCATACGTGTAATGATAGACCTAGCAGAAAATCATGACGGGAATTATATCCCATTAAAAGATATAGCCGAGAGGCAGCAGATTTCAAAGAAATATCTTGAGATAATAGTAAAGGATATGGTTGCCGGAGGGCTGGTAGTAGGTGCCAGCGGAAAAGGCGGCGGATATAAGCTGTGCAGAAAGCCGGAGGAGTATTCGGTAGGAGAGATTCTCGAGCTTATGGAGGGTACAATGTCCCCTGTAGCCTGTGTTGCGGGGAAAGATATCATATGTCCGAGAAAGGACGGATGCCAGACTTTACCTATGTGGGAAGAGTTTGACAAGCTCGTACATGACTTCTTTGATAATAAGAAATTATCGGATCTGATAAAAAAATAAAAAAATTTTTCAAAAACCTATTGACATAGTAGGTTAATTATGATATAACATACACATCGGATGAAACAAGACCGATCGCACAGAGCAGATCTAAACAGGAGACTTCCGATAAACAAATAGTCATGTACCGCTAAGATCAAAGGTTATAGGGTACATAACAATTAAGAAAGAAAAAGTTTTATAAATTTCAGGAAAGGAGCGTGGAATATATGACAAAGACATATAAGAAAACTTACGTCATGTGTTGTTGTCGAATGCAAAACTCCCGGGCACGTAATATGGCTGGGGCGTTCGATGAGTATTTCATGCGCCTCATAACTGAACGATGTTGAACTATAAAATACATTCTTCAAGCCATTTTGCCCGGGAGCAGTCGTGCCTCGGGCATTTTTAATTGTCCCGAAAAATGTGACAGGGGGACGGTTCTTCTGTCACAAAGTCAAAACCTAAAAACTTACAATAATAATATATCCAAGGAGAAAAAGATTATGAGCAATTATAAATTTGAGACATTACAGTTACACGTTGGACAGGAACAGGCAGATCCCGCTACAGATTCAAGGGCGGTTCCGATTTACCAGACAACTTCTTATGTATTCCATAACAGCAAGCATGCAGCAGACAGATTTGGACTTGCAGATGCAGGCAACATTTACGGAAGACTTACAAACACCACTCAGGATGTTTTGGAAAAGAGAATAGCGGCTCTTGAGGGCGGCAGCGCTGCTTTGGCACTTGCATCAGGTGCAGCAGCAATCACCTATACAATTGAGGCTTTAGCAGCTAACGGTGGACATATAGTAGCACAGAAGACGATTTACGGCGGCAGCTACAACCTGCTTGCACATACACTTCCCCAGTACGGTATCGAGACAACCTTCGTTGATGCACATAACCTTGCAGAGGTTGAGGGAGCAATTAAAGATAACACCAGAGCCATCTATCTTGAGACTTTAGGAAATCCCAACAGTGATATCCCCAATGTAGATGCTATTGCAGAGATCGCTCACAAGTACGGACTTCCGGTAGTAGTAGACAATACATTTGGTACACCTTATCTTTTCAGAGCCTTCGAGCACGGTGCTGACATCGTAGTTCATTCAGCTACAAAATTTATTGGTGGACATGGCACCACACTTGGTGGTATAATCGTTGAGTCGGGTAAGTTTAACTGGAAGGCAAGCGGAAAGTATCCGAACATTGCAGCTCCTAACCCCAGCTATCATGGAGTATCCTTCTACGATGTAGTTGGACCTGCTGCATTTGTTACATTCATCAGAGCAATACTTCTTCGTGATACCGGTGCTACAATCTCTCCTTTCAATGCATTCCTTCTTCTTCAGGGCATTGAGACATTGTCCTTAAGACTTGACAGACATGCAGAGAACACAAAGAAGGTAGTTGAGTTCTTAAAGAACCATCCTAAGGTAGCAAAGGTTAATCACCCTTCACTTCCTGATCATCCCGATCATGAGCTTTACAAGAAATACTTCCCTAACGGCGGCGGTTCAATCTTCACATTTGATATCAAGGGTGGCAAGGAAGAGGCTTGGAAGTTTATTGATAACCTTAAGATTTTCTCTCTGCTCGCTAATGTTGCAGATGTTAAGAGCCTGGTTATCCACCCTGCCACAACCACTCATTCGCAGCTTTCAGAGGAAGAGCTTTTAGATCAGGGCATCAACCAGAGCACGATCAGACTTTCAATTGGTACAGAGCATATCGACGATATTATCGCTGATTTAGAGAATGGATTCGCTGCAGTATAAATTAAAAAAATATATAGAAAGAAGGTAAACTGTTATGTCAAACATTTATAAAGGAACTTTAGGTCTTATAGGAAATACTCCTCTTGTAGAGGTTACAAATATTGAAAAGGAACTGGGATTAGAGGCAACAGTACTTGTTAAGCTTGAGTATTTCAATCCCGCAGGAAGCGTTAAGGATCGTATCGCAAAGGCCATGATCGAGGATGCAGAGGCAAAGGGTCAGCTTAAGGAAGGTTCGGTAATTATTGAGCCTACAAGTGGAAATACCGGTATCGGTCTTGCTTCAATAGCAGCAGCAAAGGGCTACAGGATCATCCTTACCATGCCTGAGACCATGAGCGTTGAGAGAAGAAACATCTTAAAGGCATACGGTGCTGAGATCGTTCTTACCGAGGGCGCAAAGGGCATGAAGGGTGCCATTGCCAAGGCAGAAGAGCTTGCTAAGGATATCCCTAACAGCTTTATCCCCGGACAGTTCGTAAATCCCGCTAACCCTGCAGTACATAAGGCAACCACAGGTCCTGAGATCTGGAGAGATACAGACGGAAAGGTTGACATCTTTATCGCGGGCGTTGGTACCGGCGGAACACTTACCGGAACAGGCGAGTACTTAAAGTCACAGAATCCCAACGTTAAGATAGTAGCACTTGAGCCTTCAGATTCACCCGTCCTTTCAGAAGGCAAGGCAGGCCCTCATAAGATCCAGGGTATTGGCGCCGGCTTTGTACCTGATGTCCTTAACACAAAAATTTATGATGAGATCTTCAAGGCTGAAGGCGCTGATGCATTCGCAGCAGCTAAGTTACTTGCAAAGAAGGAAGGTATTTCGGTAGGTATTTCTTCAGGCGCAGCTCTTCATGGAGCTTTAGAGCTTGCAAAGAGACCCGAGAACAAGGGCAAGGTTATAGTTGCACTTCTTCCCGACAGCGGCGACAGATATTATTCAACAGCATTATTCACAGACTAACTCGAAAACTCTTTGGATATATGATTGGCAGAGGGGAGCAGGAAACTGCTCCTTTTTGTGTCAAAGTCTTCGAAAATAAAAAACTCCTGCCATCGCGGCAGGAGTTATATCACACATCATCTTCATCATCAAAACCGTTATATAACATTTCGTTATATTTTTCATTTGCCTCCTGGCTTTCTTTTTTGCGGTGCCAGTTTTCTATCTCACTGCGGATAGCAAGCATCTCATCAACCACAAGCTCTACACTCCTTGGTTTTACATACCTAAGGTATGCTGCCATCCTGTCCATGGCCTTTGGGCTGCCGAGGTTTTTGGCTATTTCATTTCCTAGTTCTTCCGGGAAACCAAGATTTTTAAGTTCACTAAGCAGATTGTCCTTAGACCAAGACCATTCTGTCATTTTACCTCCTTACTTTCCGGGTATCATACCATCACTCAGGCCAGAACTCCAGTATTTCGCTGTCATCGTTAGACATATCAGTTCCTGAGATCACTGACCTGATGGTCTGATTTACAGCTTTGTAACGCTCTATCATGGCAGCATGTTCATTATGAATAGTAGCAGCATCTGTGGCATTGGCTGCGGCTTCTAATCTCGCAGCCTGCTCGAAAAGATCCATAACTCCTATAGTCTTGGAACTGCTCTTTAACGAGTGTACATGTATCATATAGTTTTGCCAGTCAGAGGTTTCATAACATTTCGTAAGTATATCAATCTTTTCTTTTTCTCCGGAAGCATATTCGGCAAGAAGAGATCTGTAAAACTCCTCGTCATTCTGACTGTATTTAAGTCCTGTTTCTGTATCTATACCTCCGGCACGAAGTATCTCAAAATCCTTTGATCCTGTTTTATCTGTATCCTTTGAAACATCTTCTTTTTTCTCTTCACGTATCCTTTCAAGCTTATCGTCGGGAAGATATTTCATTAGCATTTTTTCTAATGCAAAGCTGTCAACAGGCTTGGTAAGATAATCTGAAAAGCCCTCTGCAAGATATCTATCCCTTGCTCCTATAACCGCATCTGCCGTAAGGCATATAATGGGTACCTGACTGCTCTTCCCATTTTCTGTCGCGCGGATACGGTGCAGTGCCTCGGTTCCGTCCATCTGCGGCATACGCTGATCCATAAGTATAAGGTCGTAGTAATTATCCCTGGCCATTTCAACGGACTCTGCACCGCTTGTAACAGTATCAATCTGCATGCATGTGCTTTTAAGCAGATTGGTTACAACTGTCAGATTGATCCTTGTATCATCAACTATAAGGATATGTGCTTTCGGCGCACGGAAGGACTCATGATATGCTGTTGTATTCAGCACATTTGCCTCAAAGCGTGCCTGGAAGTCACCCATCGGAGCCTCGGAAAGTATTCTTTGAGGAATTCCGATAGTAAATGTGGAACCCTTTCCGTACTCACTTTCAACATTTATACTTCCGCCCATCATCTCAAGCAAACGCTGGGTGATAGTAAGCCCAAGTCCTGTACCCTCAACGGTACTGTTGCGTTCCATCTCAAGTCGCTCGAATTTCGTAAACAGCTTATCGACATCCTCCTGTTTGATACCTATGCCTGTATCCGAGATCTTTGCCATCAGGACGATCGTGCCGTCCCCCTTTTTATCTCCGCGAAGGGTCAGGCTGACCCTGCCATGCTCAGTGTATTTTACCGCATTATTAAGGATATTCGTGAGGATCTGCCTTACTCTTACCTCATCTCCCGAAAGCTCATCAGGTAGGGAACGGTCAACATCTATGACAAAATCCAGTTTTTTATCCTGAGCTTTCAGGAGGAACATATTGCTGAGGTCACCAAGTACAGAGCTTAACTGGTATGGAGCATTGACGAGGTCCATTTTCCCGGCTTCGATTTTTGAGAAATCTAATATATCATTTACAATAGCAAGCAGATTATGACCTGCATTTTCAACATCGCCCGCATAGATAACGATATTCTTTATGGATTCCTTAACAGCCTGTGAACAGCCGTCTTTAAGCTCCTGCGTTTTACGTCCCTCGCGAAGGATCATTTCATTCATGCCCAGAACTGCATTTATAGGAGTCCTGATCTCATGAGACATGTTAGCTAAAAAATCGCTCTTTGCAAGATTTGCACTTTCAGCTCTTACCTTTTCCTCGAGCAGCTCTCCCTGCATTTTAACAAATGGTCTTACAGTACTAAAAGCAAGCAGGAAAGCCACTAGCAAAGTTACAAGGAGTATTACAAGATAGCTTAAAACTGTCGACCTCATCTGTGCAGAAAGCTGTTCCTCAAACCACTCTGCCGAAAAGTCTACAGCTATGATACCTGCAACCTTTCCTTTTGAATCAAAAACGGGGCTGTATGCACTGTAAAACTCACCCCATGCATCAGAATAGGGCACCTCATCCACGGCAGCAGTTCCCTTTGCAGCTGTTGCCAAGGCATCGGTATACTTAACGCTTTCTCCGAATTCACCGGGGTTCTCGATATCGGTATCAACAGTAAATACAAATTGACCCTCGCCTTCTTCACGGATACCGTATACATACTCACTTTCTACATTATCACGGAAAACTGCGAGTATGTTATATATCGTGTTGTAGGCATCACTTCCTTTATCCTCTTTCTCTAATGCGCCAAGGATATCTCCGTTGACCGAACCTGAAGCACAGTTAGCGATATCCAGCATTCTCTGATGAATAGCCTTTCTTATTGCGGTGCGTTCCCTGTATATAGAAACTGTACAGAAAAGAATACTCGATATAAGCAGGATGGCCTCTACCATTAATATTATTTTAGTTGAAAGATTTGATTTTTTCACAAGAAATATTCCTTAATCAGGTAATGTTTAAAAGTTGTTTTTCATTGTATCATACCTTTGATAAAAATGCTATAATTTTGTGTGGCCAAACTCGCAAAAAACTACATTATAAATATAAGATTCTTTGTTGTAAATATATCCTGAAATTTGTATCATTATACTATAATCAGGAAAGGAAAGCACATATGAACACTCTTTGGAAACTCACAAAAGAAGCTGCCCGATATAAGGGCTTATATGTTATAGCGATCCTGTCAACCTTTGGACTGACAGTGGTGAATCTGTCTGCACCCAAAGTGCTTTCAGCCATGACGGGCATAGTGGAAAAGGGCATGGATGACGAGGGTTTAAGCTCGGTAAGGAATCTAGCGCTTGTACTGCTCGGACTTTATCTGCTCCGTGTATTGTTCCGATTCTTGAGTAATTATCTTGCACACAGAGCTGCCTGGTACCTGGTTGGAGATTTAAGAAGCCGCCTGTATAACAAGCTTCAGAGCCTCGATCTTGGCTTTTTCCATGACAAACAGACCGGTGATCTTATGAGCCGAGTTGTTAATGATACCAGAGATTTCGAGCTGCTTTATGCTCATATGATCCCTGATCTTATCACCAATTTCGTTACATTTATCGGGGTACTCATTATACTGTTGACTATTAATGTTAAACTGGCACTTATCACATGTGCTCCTATCCCGCTGATACTTATCTCAGGCGTGATATTCGCTAAAAAGGTACGCCCGTATTTTAAAGCCTCACAGAAGGTAATGGGTGATCTTAATGCACAGCTGCAGGACAGCCTTTCGGGACTTCACGAGATACAGGCATTTGGGCAGGAAAAATACGAGGGGGAAAGAGTACGCAAAAAGAGCTTTGAGCAGGTAGTTGCAATGTTAAGGGCATTAAGAGCAAGCGCTATTTTTCATCCCTGCGTAGAGCTGCTTTCTTCAGCAGGAACAGTGCTTGTTGTATTCTTTGGAGGATATCTCGCATATCAGAAGCAGATATCGATTGCGGATATAGTAGCGTTTGTCCTTTATCTTTCGCTGTTTTATGCACCTGTATCCGGTCTGGCCAATCTGCTTGAAAATCTGCAGCAGTCACTTGCCGGAGCAGAAAGAGTTACGCTTATCCTTGACACGCCTTCAGCCATACAGGATTCTGAAAATGCTCAGCCGCTTAAAGATGTTAAAGGTGCCATCAAATTTGAAAATGTATCCTTTAATTATGAAAACAAGATCCCGGTGCTCAAGGACATCAGCTTTTCGTGTGAACCGGGCATGATGGTAGCGCTGGTCGGCCCCACCGGTGTTGGAAAAACTACTACGGCGCAGTTGATTTCAAGATTCTACGATGTAACAGACGGAAGGATACTTGTGGATGGAAAGGATGTAAGGGATATAACCTTAGAATCCTTAAGGCATAACATATCCCCTGTGTTGCAGGATACATTCCTGTTTAACGGGTCAATCGCTGAGAATATAGGCTATGCCCGTCCGGAATCAACAAGAGAAGAAATAGAAGCCGCTGCAAAAGCAGCAAATATCCATGAAGATATCCTGCTTATGCCTGATGGATATGAGACTCAGGTAGGAGAAAGAGGACTCAGGCTCTCGGGAGGCCAGAAACAGAGAGTGGCCATTGCCCGTGCCATATTAAGAAAAAGCCCCATCATAATACTTGATGAGGCAACAGCATCGGTTGATGTGCAGACCGAACGTCAGATACAGTCGGCCATTGCAGAACTTACCGGAAAATGTACCATCATTGCAATAGCACACAGACTTTCAACCATAATGAACGCAGACAAGATCCTCGTTATCCACGAAGGAAAGATCGTGGAAGAGGGTACACATACAGAGCTTATGGCTAAAAAGGGATTCTATTATAAAATGCAGGCGTAAATAGGAACATGGTTATTCCGAAATAATATCCGCCAGCTTACACCTTGTAACTTCTATCAGATCCTTCGGGTCAAGCTCTATCTGGAAACCGACCTTGCCGGCGCTGACAAATATTTTATCAAGATCTTTAGCAGTTTCATGCAGAAATGTAGGGAACTGCTTTTTCATGCCTATGGGAGAGCAGCCCCCGTGCACATAGCCGGTGAGTGGCAAAAGCTCCTTCTGCTTTATCATGCTTATTGCCTTTTCACCTGATGCTTTGGCGGCTTTCTTTAGATCAAGCTCTTCCTTGACAGGTACCACAAAAACATAATAAGCGTTGCTCTTACCCTGAGTTACCAGGGTCTTAAATACATTTGAAGGCTCCTCGCCCAGGATCCCTGCGATCTCTTCACCGGTCATGGTAGGGTCGGGCTCATAGGAATGGCTCTCGTAAGGGATCTTTTTCCCCTCAAGAACTCTCATTACATTCGTCTTTTCTTCTTTTTTCATTGTTTTAGTCCTAACTTTTAATACGATATGCCCCATTTTAACATATTCCGATGGAAAATGCTAT
The DNA here is from genome assembly GCA_017557525.1 of Lachnospiraceae bacterium. Taxonomy (GTDB): domain Bacteria; phylum Bacillota; class Clostridia; order Lachnospirales; family Lachnospiraceae; genus RUG11977. Next base: position 96,191 of record JAFYYN010000043.1, on the reverse strand, counting down.
ATATTTGTAAACAGTACCATAATTCTATTTAAAGTAGAAAAATGCAGAAAATTCCATTAAAAATAAAATTATAGTTGATTTCGGGTATAGCACACAACTAAAGATTGTGTTATACTGTGGTCAAATCAAAGAAAAGTTGAATTCAATTTTTAAAACAACCGACAGGAGGTATATATCATGGCAAAGATAACAAATGTTTTTTCAACTAATTTACAGGCACTAAGAAAGAAAAAGGGAGTTACCCAGGAGCAGCTGGCTTTATATCTGGGAGTCAGTCCCCAGGCGGTATCAAAGTGGGAGAACGGAAGCTATCCGGAAGGCGACCTTCTCCCTAAGATATCGGAATATTTCGAGGTCTCCATATCTTATCTTTATGGGCAGGAGACGGAGAAAAAGAGTTTTGAGCAGACGGTTCTCGATGAATTGTATACGATTCATGAGAAAGAGAATGAGAAAAGCGGAAGCTTGCATAAAGAATATTTTGATAAACTGCTTGATATTGCCTGGTCAGGTCAGATAGCCTGCTGGAAAAATAACAAGTACTATTACAAAAGAGGGATTCCCGAAGAAGGAGTTCGTACCGCTTCGGTTGTATCGGACGATGCAGGGTTCGGGTATTTTAACCTTAATCTTGAAAAACAGTACTATGCACTTGTAAGGGAACCTGAAGACGGTTTCTCAAGTCATCTTAAGCTGTCGGAAGGCTTGAGGGGCTTTTTCAGAGGACTCGGAGAGCCCGGAGTGCTGGAAATCCTCTTCTTCCTTTTGAGCATGCAGACGTTTGAAGCAGTGTCAGTTTCAACCTTATCAGAGATCACAGGAATGGATGTCGATAAAGTACAGCTGATAATGGACCGTATGACAGCAGGTGACAAGGGAGGCAGGGTAATACAGTGCGTCAAGGTTGTAAAGACAGATGGCGTAGAGAAGGCGTACTCTATAGAACCCAGCGGTATAGTCCCTTTTATCACTCTGCTGTTAAGTACGGAAAGTCTTATGAATCCTCCGTACGGATATACGATGCAGGTAGGGAACAGGGATAAAGCGTGGTTTGACAGGGAAAAAGTAATCGAGATGATAAAAGAGGTTAGAAATGGCAGAGTATAAAGAGAGTAAAGATAATCCGCTCCATAAGGAATTTGGGCTATGGAGCAATACCAGATATGTACTGGGAAAGGCAAAAAAATATTACCCTTCGGCAATTTTCTATGCGGCTCTCAGTATGGTTTCGGCATCAATACTCCAGTATTTCTGGGGAATATTCGGTAAATATGTACTGGATATCATGGAGAAGGATGTTGACGCTGATACCAAAAAGCATGAGCTGATAATATTCCTGATAATAGCCGGAATAATAACTGCAGTACTTATCCTTAGCAAAACGGTGGGAGATTCTCTTACCTGGTATAAATACATCGCAATACGTATGGGTGTTATCAGCGAAAGAGTCAGCAGAGTCTTAGGACTAAACTATGAGATACTTGAAAGACCGGATGTGCTTGATATACATGAACGTGCCTTAGAAGCAGCTAATGACAATCAAAACGGTTTTGAAGGAATTCTCCGTGTTTTGCCCGAGCTTGGGAAAAACCTGCTTACAGTTGCAGTGACGCTTGTAGCGGTGACGGTCCTGGATTTCAGGCTTATACTGTGTCTTGTGATATTAACTGTGCTACAGTTTTTATATTACAAGAGGATAATCAAAAAAGACAAGGAAGAGGTCTGGGACAAACTTTCATCCGTTTGGAGAAAAATCGGGTATATGTCGAGGGTTACCCAGGATTTCGAATATGCCAAGGATATCCGATTATTTGGTCTGTCCAAATATTTATTAAGCAAGCAGAAAAAAATATATGATGAGAAAAACGAAAAGATGGATCTGCACTGCAATATGTGGTTTGGGCATGCGGTATTTGTGCAGCTGATATTTCTGATTGGGAAAGGGCTTATATATGCGGTACTTTTCTATGCAGTAATAAAGAAAGATCTTTCAATCGGTGACTTTACAATGTTCCTGGCTCTTTCAACGGCCTTCTCACAGAATCTGTTAAACTTTTTACAGAGATTCGGTGACTTAAAAAAGTGTTCCTTAAGAGTGGATGATCTTCGTTCCTTTATGGAACTTGATATGTACGAAAAAACCGAAACCATCCCGTTGCCAAAAGCTGACAGCTATGTGATCGAGTTTAAGGATGTAAGCTACAAATATCTTAAGGCTGAAAAATATGCTTTAAGGCATCTTAATCTAAAGATAAACGCAGGTGAAAGGCTGGCGGTCGTAGGCCTTAACGGAGCAGGCAAAACAACAATGATAAAGCTGCTTCTCCGTCTTTATGACCCAACGGAGGGTGTTATTACATTAAACGGAGTAGACATTAAAAGCTACAAACGCGAGGATTATTACAGATTATTTGCTCCCGTATTCCAGGATGTTGAAACCTTTGCATTTCCGATATCTGAAAATGTTTCAATGAAACCGGTTAAGGATACCGATAAGGAAAAAGTAAAGAGATCACTTGAAGAAGCGGGTCTCGGTGAAAAGCTTGCAACCTTAAAGAATGGAATAGATACCTATATAACAAATATCGTTGAAGACGACGGAATAGACCTATCCGGCGGCGAAAAGCAGAAACTGGCATTGGCAAGGGCTTTGTACAAGGGTGCTGACATAGTGGTGCTTGATGAGCCTACATCTGCTTTAGATGCTATAGCCGAACAGCAGCTCTATGAGAGATTTGACAGCATGATAGGAAAGAAATCGGCAGTCTACATTTCTCACAGGCTTGCTTCGACCAGATTTTGTGACAGCATAGCCATGTTTAAGGACGGCGAAATGATAGAATACGGCAGCTTCGACGAGCTGATGGATAAGAACGGGGAATATGCAAATATGTTCAATATCCAGGCGCAGTATTATAATGAGGAGAGAAAAGATGTCAAAGAAGAAGGAATTGTCTTCGAAGGATAAGATCATTCCGGTATTTAAGCTGTTATTTCCTATAACGGCGAAAAAATATCCGTGGTTTTTTCCTTGCGAGATATTTAAAATTTTTATAATGGTAGCAAGCACACTGCTTCCGGTCATAGTTTCACCTATGATCATAGAAGAGCTGATCACTGACAGGGATATAAAAACACTTGTCATACTTGCAGGGATACTGATAGGCGGAGAATGTCTTATTTCCATCATATGGGAAAAGCTCAACAATATCCTGCAAAAATATCAGCAGAGGCTTGATAACTATTTTACCATGCTGGCAGGACAGCACTCCATGGAGCTGGATTTCCAGCTTACAGAGGATAAAAAGGCACTGGATCAGGTAGAAAAGGCAAAGACCGGTATGGACTGGTATTCAGGCGGTGTATACGGTATCACTGAGCAGTTAGCCGGATTTGTTGCAAATGTGTTTAATGTGTTTGGTCTAGTTGTGATCATCAGTATGCATGCGCCACTACTTTTGCTGCTGATACTTGTTTACGTGATCACTATGGCATTTGTCACCGCAAAGAACAATAAAATAGGAATGGAAGCTTATAAAAAGCTTTCAAAGATCAACAGGCTTTTCGGTTATTTCGGGTGGAATATCGTGGACTTTAGATACGGTAAGGATATAAGACTGTACGATGCCCGAAATATGATGGTTGACTGCTGGGACAGAAATTCCGAGAAAAGCAATGCTCATTGGAAATGGCAGGCAGAAACCGGTATGAAATATTATCTTATCGGGGATGTTGCCAATATAGTGAGAATGATAATCTCGTATCTGTATACCGGGTTCCTTGCGATTGAGGGAGTATTTTCGGTAAGCGTTCTTGTACAGATGATCCAGGCAGCTGATGAGCTTAACAACAAGCTCGGCGGACTGGTATTTAATGCTCAGGAAATTGCAAAGCGCTGTAATTATGCATATGAATTTGTACTGTTCATGGAGTATCCCGAGGCTATGGAAAAGGGTGACCGTCCTGTTGATAAAGAGATAAAGGAAATTGAATTTAGGAATGTATCCTTTGCGTATCCGGGTACCGAAAGGAAAATACTTGACAATATCAGTATTAAGATAAAGGCCGGGGAGCATCTTTCAATCGTAGGTCTTAACGGGGCAGGCAAAACAACATTTATAAAGCTTCTCTGCAGGCTTTATGATCCTGCTTCCGGAGAGATACTTGTAAACGGCGTAAATATCAAGGAGTATGATTACAGGCAGTATATGGAGCTTTTTGCTCCCGTATTCCAGGATTTCAAGCTTTTTGCATTTCCCTTTGAAGAGAATATCACTCTGGTGGATGAAGAGGAGGATGCAGCGGATGCTGCAAGCAGCCAAAAGGTTGACAATATCATTAAACTGGTTAATCTGACGGATATGATATCAAAGCTCGAGAAGGGAAAGAAGACGATAATCTTTAAATACTTTGACGAAGCGGGTATCGAGCCTTCGGGCGGTGAACAGCAGAAAATCGCTATAGCAAGGGCACTTTATAAACAGTCACCGGTAGTTATCCTTGACGAACCCACTGCTGCGCTCGACCCTATTGCGGAGTATGAGATTTATCGTCAGTTTCATACTCTTGTTGGAGACAAAACAGCATTCTATATTTCGCACAGGCTTTCAAGCTGCAGATTCTGTGACAGGATAGCAGTATTTTCAGGAGGTAAGATAGCCGAATACGGTACCCATGACGAGCTTGTAAACAAACCTTCAGGGATTTATGCCGAAATGTATGAGGCTCAGGCACAATACTACAGAAATGTATCTTAACAGCAACAGAAACCCTTTCAAGATTGTTAAAACAATTGACTACTATAAATTTATTTGATATAATTTAATGTTAAGATATATTGAAAAAATAAGCTTTTGGAGAATTACCAAACATAAGCAAAGCGGGATCTGATAGTTTAGAGTGACTGGGAGGCTATATTAGGATGAAAAACTGGAAAACCTTGAAGATTGTTCTGTTTATAGCAATATGTATCTGCCTTAACATAGTAGGCAAGCTGATATCGGTATGGCTTGAACTGCCTATGTGGGCGGATTCCTTTGGCACGGTTCTGTGTGCTTATGTGGCGGGGCCTGTTTGCGGTGCGATGGTGGGGCTTACGGGAAACCTCGCATATTGTGTTGTAAGCTCCATGTCTGCAGCATATTCAATTACCAGTGTTGCACTGGGAATAATTGTCGGTATTGCTGCACAACGGCACTGGTTTGAACGACTTTATGGTTTTATGAAGGTAGCATCCATTACAATGCTGACTGCACTGGTCGTATCCGTTCCTGTAAATATGATCCTTGCGGGAGGTTATACCGGTAACAAATGGGGTGATGGTGTCATTGATTATCTTGGTGGCAGCGGCTGGCCCCGTTTCCTTTGCATAATACTCGGTCAGCTGGCTATCGAGTTTGTTGACAAGATGTTAACGATTGCCGCAGTATACTTAACTATACTTATCAGGCGCTGGAGACGTGCAAGGAAAAATGAAAAGGCTATGGAGCAGAGCCGTGTGGCAGGTGCGGCTTTCGTGCTTTTCATGTTATGCGGACTGATGGCTCCCGTAAATGCTAAGGCTGATACATCGGCTGAAATACCGGATTATAATGATTATGTAAAAACTGTTTACAGCAGTAATAACGGACTCCCCTGTGGTGAAGCCAACGACATAGCGCAGACCAATGACGGAGTTCTCTGGATTGGTACATATGCAGGTCTTTACCGATACAACGGACGTGAATTTCGATGGATTGATAATTATGAGTCCGTAAAGAACGTTAACTGTCTTTATGTTGATGAAGAAGGACGTCTGTGGATCGGTACCAATGATAACGGACTTTCAATCGTTATACGTGAAAAGGTAGTAAACGTACTTGATATGAATAGCGGTCTTCCTTCAAATTCCGTGCGCTGCATCACCCGTGCTTCTGACGGATATTATTATGTAGGTACTACCGGCAGTCTGCAGATCATTATGATGAATAACGGACTTAAGGCAGCAGGCACTCTTCCGGAGGTCAATTACGCTGACAGTATTACTGCGGATGAGGTTGGTCATGTGGCAACTATTGCTTCTGACGGACGTTTATTCCTGATCAAAAATGGTGAGATCAAGGCATCTCTTCAACTTGATAACGGACATGATGTGTTTAACTGCTGTGCATTTGCACCTGACGGAACACTTATGGTAGGTACCGCTACCAATTATATTTACCAGTTTGATGTATCAACCGACAGCTTTCGGCAGATCGGAGTCAGGACCTGTGAAGATGTAACGAGTATCAACAATATTAATTTCTTAGATGACGGTACTCTTTTCATTTCAACCGACAGTGGTGTATCCTATATAGATGCTAATGGTTATCATCACTTAAATACAAATGATTTCAACAACTCTATAGACAACATGCTCTATGACTACCAGGGCAATCTGTGGTTTACATCCTCAAGGCTTGGTCTGCTCCGCCTGGCTAAATCACCTTTCAAGGATATATACGGTGCCATCGGTATGGAGCGCCGTGTTGTAAATGCGATAGTTTTCTGGCAGGGAAATTATTATATCGGTACCGATAAAGGACTGGATGTGGTGGATAAAGCCTGTCATAACCAGGTGGAAAATAACCTGACCGAGGAGCTTGCAGGAAAACGTATTCGCTGTATGTATGTGGACGGAAATGATCACCTGTGGGTTTGTACATATGGAAGCGGACTTAAGGAATATTCATCCACAGGGGAAAGCTGGTCATATAATGCTGATAACGGAAGCTTTGGAAACAGAGCCCGTATAGTTACAGGTCTTTCAGACGGCACGATTTTGGCAGCAGGTGATACGGGCATAAGCTATATCAGGGACCATAAAGTAGAAAGGACCATCCGAAATGAAGACGGCCTGATAAACTCCATGATCCTGACCATTACCGAGCAGAGTGACGGAACAATCCTTGCAGGTACGGACGGTGACGGTATCGCAGTACTTAAGGACGGAAAAGTAGAGAAGATGCTTACCCGTGATGACGGGCTTAGCAGTGGAGTTATTCTGCGTACCATAAAGGATCCTAAATCTGAGGGCGTTTTCTTAGTTACCAGCAACAGCCTTTGCTATCTTGAGCCTGAAGGATCCATCCGTATACTTGATAAATTCCCCTATTTCAACAATTATGATATCTGGGTTAAGGACGAGGACACTTTCTTTGTTATGTCCAGCGCGGGAATTTACGTAGTAGAGCGAGACGAGCTGGTTGCAGGAGGCGAGCTTGCATGGGAGCTTTTGGATGCAAGGAGAGGTCTTGGTACTTCGCTTACTGCTAACTCATGGAATTATTACAATGGAAATAACGAGTTGTTCCTCCCCTGTGATACGGGTGTTTATCAGATCGATGTTGAGAAATATAACAGTGATGTAAGGTCCTACCGTATGCAGTTGGCTTCTGTAAAGCTGGATGGTGTCTTACAGCCTCTTGACAGGACAGGAGCTATTACAATAGGGCAGGGTGTAAGCCGTGTTGAGCTTGGACCGGAGATATTAAATTATACGATACAGGAGCCTAATGTAGGTTATTTCCTTGAGGGCTATGATACACAGTGGACTATCGTTCCGCAGAACAGCCTTAACAATATAATTTATGTTAATATCCCTTCAGGGACTTATACATTCCATTTGGCGATATTTGACAGTGCCGGTGAACGTGTACTCGAGGAACGTAAGTTTGAAGTATCCAAAGCCGGAGAATTTTATGAGCAGTCAGGATTCTCCCTATATATGCTCATCATCCTTTCACTGTTCCTGATCTGGTTTACATGGCTTGTTGTTCAAAGGCAGCTCAACAAACAGCAGATAAAGATCAATATGGCCAATCAGACAGTTATGGCTATCGCAAACGCAGTCGATGCCAAGGATGTCCGTACACATCAGCATTCAACCCGTGTTGCCGAGTATTCCGCTCTTATAGCCAAGGAAATGAACTGCTTTAAGTGGTGGAGGCGTAACAAGGAGATTGAAAATCTTAGAAAAGCTGCACAGATGCATGATATCGGAAAAATCGGTGTCCCTGATAATGTCCTTAATAAGGTTGGCCGACTGACTGACGAAGAATATGTTAAAATGAAATCCCATGTTTTGGGCGGAGCAGAGATATTAAAGGACTTTACTCTGGTTGAGCACGTTGTGGATGGAACGCGTTTCCATCATGAGCGTTTTGACGGACGTGGTTATCCGGACGGCCTGAAGGGTGATCAGATCCCGCTCTATGGACGTATAATAGGTGTAGCAGATGCCTTTGATGCAATGACTTCCAATCGTGTATACCGTAATTGCATGGATACCGATTATGTCATAAATGAAATGAAAAAGGGTCGTGGCACACAGTTTGATCCTGAGGTTGTTGATGCATTTATGCGACTCATAGATAAAAAGGTGATCGATCTGGATGCTCTTTATGCTCAAAAGCAGATAGAGATCCAGCAGGCTGATCAGGAGGCACAGGCTGAGCTTAAGAGACGTGTCGAGGAAGACAAAAAGATCCAGGAAGCTCAGATGAAGGAAGAAGAGAAAAAAGGTACTGAGGATAAGAGTAAATCTGAAGAGGAAAAAGGAACTGAAAAGAAGGATTCTTCGGATAAGAAAGGAGCAGAAGCGTGAAGAGAGTGTATATTACAACAGTACTGACCTGTGTAGTCATGCTGGCTGCTTTTATCGGATGCTTAAAACTTTTGAACCTTTCAGGCGGAAAAGAAAATCTGAAGGTTGGCTTTATTTATGACAATGACGAAAGTACTCCATATACCTATAACTTCTCTTTGGCAAAAGATGCTCTGGAAAAGAAATACGGTGAAAGCATTGAAATCCTGACCTGCAGTAATGTACTTGACGATGAGATGGAAGAGCCCCTGCGTGATCTGGCTTCTAAGGGTTGCGATATTATCTTCTTTAACGGTTACAGTGAACTGGTAATGCAGCTTGCGTCAAGCTATCCTGATGTCCAGTTTTGTCAGACTTCTTACATGGATATGAACGGCAAGACAGTACCTGAAAATTATCATACATTTAAGGGTGAGGCTTATCAGGGCCGTTATGTAAGTGGTATAGCAGCCGGTATGAAGATAAAGCAGATGATCTCCGATGGACTTATTACCGAAGATCAGGCTCTGGTTGGTTTTGTGGCTGCATTTCCTACTTCCGAGGTTATCTCAGGTTATACTGCTTTTATACTTGGCATCAGGTCTGTGGTTCCGCAGGCTACAATGCGGGTTTGTTATACAGATACCTGGAGCAGCTACGCTCAGGAGAAAAGTGCAGCACAAAAACTTATTGATGACGGATGTGTGATCATTTCACAGCATACTGATACAATAGGACCTGCTATTGCATGTGAGGAAGCTTCACAGAAAAAAGAGGTATGCTTTGTTGGTTTCAATCAGAGTATGTCTGAGGTAGCTCCCGCAGCATCCTTAGTTACATCTAGGGTTTGCTGGGAACCGTATGTACTTGCTGCAGTTGAGGCAGTAAAAAAGGATAAGAGCATAGAGTCTGTTGTAAAAGGAAATATACACGGTACGGACGTGTCTGCCGGCTTTGATAAAGGCTGGGTAGAGATGGTTGATCTTAATCTGCAGGTTGCCGCTCCCGGGACAGAAAATGCTATTAACAGCGCAATAGCGCAGTTTAAAAAGGGTAAAGTTGATTTTGTTTTTAAGGGCAATTACATCGGCGAAAACCCTGATAATCCCTCTGATACCTATGATTTAAGCAAAGGATATATCGAGAACCAGAATACATCTTATCCGTTGTTTAACTATATGCTTTCAGAGATAATTACTGTGGTTGAGTAAAACGAAAGCCGGGTGCAACTAAATGTACCCGGCTTTTTCGGGAGATTGAGTTAATAATGTGGTACACGGTGAAATTCATTCTACCAGGAAATCCCTGACACGCTTTCTGTAATCAGGTGCAGTATCATATGCCGCGTGACCGTACCCAATATACATATACATCTTGAAATCGGGTCTGTAATCCAGATTTTCAGCTATTTCCATTGTTGCATCGGCATCAAGGACATCGTCATTATAATCCCCTATAACAAAAGTGGGACATTGTATATCCTTGATCCTGTCCGATAGGTTAAAATCTCTAATGTTTTCCGCGCCGATGATGAACTTTTTTAACTCCTCATTTGTGACGGTCTTACTGGTTTCAATAAAATAATCTCTGTATTGTTCAAAGACGTTACGGCTATAGACAGCTTCTCCAAAACGCAGGAACAGATTCTCCCGGTCACCCTTTTTGGCGTAATCTATCCATTCATCAATGAGTGTCAACTGCTTGGGAGTAACATGAGCTGAGGTAGAACCGAGCACCAATTTCTTAACAAGCCCGGGATGATTAATTGCTATATCCATCGATATCATCCCGCCTTGTGATGTCCCGAAAAGGCATATATTTTTGAGACCCAATTTATTAAGCACAGTTACGGTATCCTCAGCCATCTCGTGTATAGGATATGCAGGAGGAAAACTCTCCCTGCGGTCTATTACGTATACAGTGAAGTCATCTTTCATAATCTTGTATTCTTCAATTATTGCATCCGCCGCGCCCATCACGCTTTTGGCACTCAGCCCGGGGATGATAACCAGAGTTTCAGGGCCTTCCCCAAACCTGAAATAACTCATTTCAAAGCTGTCTGTAATACATTTTTCTATCTTAGCCATTTTATCCACCTCAACAATATGCTTATTTTATCATATTTTGGTGGAAAATGCTATATATTTGTAAACTCATGGTAGCAAGATAATACAGTGCCCCTATATTGATAATACAAAAACAGTTATGGTATCATAACCTTAAAGAAAATTTAAAGGAGGTTCAAAGACATATGTTTAATTTCAAGTATTACACGCCCACAAAGGTAGTTTTCGGTAAAGATACCGAATTACAGACAGCTGAACTTATAAAGGAATTTGGTGGAAAGAAGGTACTTATCCATTATGGCGGAGGCAGCGTTATCCGCTCGGGACTTTTAAAGAAAATAACAGATCTTTTAGATGAAGCCGGAATAGCATATGTTACTCTAGGCGGAGCAGTACCAAACCCGCACTTAAGCCTTGTATATGAAGGGATCGAGCTGTGTAAAAAGGAGGGCGTTGATTTTCTCCTTGCTGTAGGTGGAGGCAGCGCAATAGACTCTGCTAAAGCAATTGGATACGGAGTTACAAACGAAGGTGACGTATGGGATTTCTATGATTACAAGAGAAAAGCTACCGCATGCCTGCCTCTCGGAGTAATCCTTACATTAGCCGCTACCGGAAGCGAAATGAGTGACTCTTCCGTTATCACAAAGGAAGAAGGTTTGATAAAGCGAGGATACAGCAGTGACTACTGCAGGCCTAAGTTTGCCATTATGAATCCTGAGCTTACCATGACTTTACCGGATTACCAGACTGCCTGCGGCTGTACTGATATCATGATGCATACCATGGAAAGATATTTTACAAACGGCGGAAACATGGAGATAACCGACGCACTGGCTGAAGGGTTGTTAAGGACTGTAAAGGAAAATGCGCTGATACTTGCTAAGGATCCAAAGAACTATGATGCGAGAGCTGAGGTTATGTGGGCAGGCAGCCTCGCTCACAATGGTCTTACAGGCTGTGGAAATGATGGCGGAGACTGGATGACACATAAGCTTGAGCATGAGCTCGGCGGTCTTTATGACGTGGCACATGGCGCAGGGCTTGCTGCTATCTGGGGCAGCTGGGCAAGATATGTATACAAAAACTGTCTGCCGAGATTTAAAAAGTTTGCGTTAAATGTTATGGGCGTTGAAAATAAGGGCTCGGATGAGGAGATTGCTTTAAAGGGTATCGAGGCAGTTGAGGATTTCTATCGCCAGATCAAAATGCCGACAAACTTAAGGGAACTTGGAGTAAATGCAACAGAAGACGACTTAAAGGAAATGGCACATAAATGTGCGGTCGGAGTTGGTGGATCCATGGGTTCGGCAAAGCTGTTATATGAAGAAGATATGCTGGCTATATATAGGGCAAGTAAATAAATATCACAAACAAAAGGAGACAGAGGGATGATTTTCTCTCTGTCTCCTTAGTTTTTAATCGCATGTTGTAACAAATAATTTTTATAAAATCGTTTTGAATAAAAATTTATCTGCGTAGCAATCCTTTTTGGGGACTGATAGCTTTCTGAGGGCACATTTCCTGACAGCAGTAACAACGGATACATTTCTTATAGTCATAGACCGGTGGAGATGTTTTTCCGTTTTTAAAATCTACTGCTTTACCGGGTACGGGGCAATGGTCCACACAGATACCGCATTTTACACACTTCTCCGTATCTATAACCGGTCTTCTGGCAAGTTTAGTCATAAAGCCGGAGTATTTCATAAGGAAAGTATTCTTAGGCTTTTCTCTGCCTACATCAAAAGCTCCGTTCCCATAACGGTCAAAAAGCTCATTCTTTTCTATAATCTTAGCTTCTGAACCATCGCAGAGTATGATCTCTATCTCGTCGTCCCTATCCGTGCCGATGCCGATACGGTACCCTTGAGAATTGGTGGGTACAAGCTCAGGGTTGAGATTTACTAAATAGCAGAATACGGTGTCTAACGCCACAGGGTCAAAGGAAATCAGTATCATATTCATAGGAGTAGGTGTGCCTGCTCCGGGACCGTTTCCCTCCATGGCCATGATACCATCCATGATATGTATCCTCGGATGGGTGCATCTGTGGATATCGGCAAGCATCCTTGCAAAAACTGTATCATTTGGAAATTTGACATGCCCTGCAGCTTTCCTGTATCCGCAAACAAAGCCGTATACATTTTTCACGGCGCCTGTAATACGCTCCAATGCATGGGTTTTCATCTTGCAGACATTTATTATGGCGTCACTCTCAACTATTTCTTTACAGAAATCAAACTCTTTACAGGTTTCTCCCTCCGGGAAATCTACATGAACATTTTCAGACATAGGTGTAAACCTTGCACCGTATATTTCATCTTCCTTGAGTCCAAGTGTTTTAAGCGCGCCTTCACAACTCCCGTGTCCGGGAGAATCTCCTATTTTTACATCTGTACATCCCCGTTCGTTAAGCAGCCTCAGCACACCCTTGAGCACGGACGGATGTGTGGCTATAGCTTTATCCGGTACTGACGCAGACAGCAGATTGGGCTTAACGAGTATCTTTTCTTCAGCCCCAACGATGCTTTCAAAACCGCCAAGCTGTGATAAGCCGGTCTTTATACATTTATATACTTTTTCTTCATCATAGCTGTCACAGGGGATTGCTATGACCTTTGATTTTTTATCTGCCATCCTGTTTCTCCGATTTCTATATGGGGTTCATTGTTTATCAGTGCCAAAAGAGGAAGTAGAGCATACCCTTTAAAATTTGTATATCACAAAATTCCGCCTGTTTCAAGCTTAAAAATCACAAAATTCCAATTTGACCACTTGAAAATTTTCTTTAAATATGGCATATTTTTATTCAAGTAAATTTCCTTAAAAATGGTTTTGTTAAAAATGAATTTATTAAAAACGATTTGAATAAAAAATCAAGAATGAGAAAGGAACTCCTTACGGGAGAGTTACCAGGATATGAGACATAACAAATGTAAAAAACTATTAACAGGCTTATTCATAACCCTTTCGCTGATCATGTCAGCCTGTTCATCATCTAAGCAATTGCCTGCCGATGAACCAAAGACTACGGATGCAGCGACCACTCCGATAGAAGTTACACAGGACGAAAACAAGCTTTCATTTAGTGATATTGAAAAGCTGGCTGCGGAAAATGTTTATAATGTTCACTGGTATACTTCAACAGAGGGCGATTTTTCTGCAGGCACATCTTTTATTATGGATTCTGATAAGTTTGGCGGGAAGATACTTGTTACCGCTTTCCATTACCTTGTACCTGACGGGGAAGAGGGGACTTTTAAGGGAAAGGATCTCCCTAACTTTGTACAGGGCGGTACCATCACTGAGGCTAAAAGTAAAACCACGACCGGCGCAAGCCTTAAGAACTGCATCGTGATAGAGGACGCAGCAGCTGTACCTCAGATTAATAAGGATGTTGCGGCATTTACTCTTTATAATTCTGAGAATTTAAAGACACTTCCCCTGTCTACCCATACTTTAAAAATGGGAGACAAGCTGTATCTTCTTGCAAGTCTCTGGAAGGGTGATAATCTAAATGAAAATTGCGTATATGAAGGCCTTGCCGTTTTAGATGTGAACGGAGAAATGAGTTTCAAATTAACCAAAAACTATGATACGACCGGTGGTAGCGGCGGGCCAATAGTTAATGAATACGGTGAAGTGGTTGGTATCCATATGGCATCAACCCAGGATAACTCCATTATGTACGCCCATTCTTCAGAAAGCTTCCTGGCTCAGATAAATGCAGGGACAGTTTCAAATGTTACATATGAAGAAAAACCTGAGGTAACGCAGGCAGCGGATGAAGATGTGCCGGCATATTATCATAAGTCCGACGACCTTTCGGCAGAAACCTGTTTCTTTAATATGAAAATAACAGGTGTTGAAACAGTTGACAAACTAGGTGACGCTGAGTCACATGAGGGATATAAATTTGCAATCGTCAGCATGTGTATTGATACAGTGGGACTTAATGTCGGTGATTTTTACCTGTTCAGTGAGGATTTCTGCGTATTCTGGGATGACGATTACAGCCCTGCATACGGATATGAAGAATCGCATGTGGATGGTTTAGCTCATGATGAAACACTGATTCAGGACAATTCGATAAATTATTTAAAATATGCTTTTGAGGTTCCGGAAAGCTTTGAATCGATGATACTATATTTTATGGACTACTATTACGATGCTAGTGATGTTTTCCATGAGGTAGCTGAGCATTATTTTGAAATCCCGCTTAATGGTTTCTAAACCTATAAAAAATTTTCTTGACAAATTTAAAGCAGGAGGGTATACTTCTTTTCGTTAGTTAACGGCAAATGCTTTGTGGAAAGCCTTTGCAGGATGGAGATAATTTCAAATGAAAAAGTCATTTACCAATGCATCATATTATTATTTTTATTACTACTTTACTTTCTCAAGGTAAGGTTAATTTGTGATGCATAGGTACATGAAGAAAATAAGTTCATGAATAGATGCGGAGCAGGTTAACCTGTTCCGCTTTTAATTTTTTTGGAGTGGAAAATCATAGAGTCTGGGTTTTTAGATTTGTAAATGTTGATTGCAGGTAGCTAAAACCCTGCGGAAAGGATAATAAAATGATAGTAGTATTAAAGAAGGAAGCAAACAAGGCAAAACAGGATCAGCTTATTGAATGGCTTAAGGGTATGGGTCTCGGTATCCATATTTCTGTAGGCGAGTACCAGACAGTTTTGGGTCTTATCGGAGATACCAGCAAGGTTGATGTTGATCTGATCGGAAGCCTTGACATAGTTGACTCTGTAAAGAGAGTTACCGATACTTTTAAGTGTGTAAACAGACAGTTCCATCCCGATGACACTATTGTAAATGTTGGAGATGTTAAGATTGGCGGCGGTAATTTTGCCATGATCGCAGGTCCCTGCTCGGTTGAGTCTGAAGATCAGATAGTTGGTATCGCAAAGGCTGTTAAGGCAGCAGGCGCAAATCTTTTAAGAGGAGGCGCTTTCAAGCCCCGTACTTCCCCCTATGATTTCCAGGGCTTAAAGGCTGAGGGTCTTGAACTTTTAAGAATAGCAAGAAAAGAGACCGGTCTTCCTATAGTTACCGAAATCATGAGTGTTTCGGATCTGCCTCTGTTTGATGATGTTGATGTGTTGCAGGTCGGCGCAAGAAATATGCAGAATTTTGATCTCCTAAAGGAATTAGGACACATCGGAAAGCCCATCCTTCTTAAGCGCGGTCTTGCCAATACTTTAAAGGAACTCCTGATGAGCGCAGAGTATATCATGGCAAGCGGAAATGAGCAGGTTATACTTTGCGAGAGAGGCATCCGTACATACAGTGACTACATGAGAAATACTCTGGATCTTTCAGCTGTGCCGATGCTCCACGAGCTTTCACATCTGCCTGTAATCGTTGATCCGAGCCATGCAACAGGTATCGCAAGGATGGTACCTCCTATGGCACTTTCGGCAGCAGCATGCGGAGCTGACGGTCTGATCATAGAGGTACATAATGATCCTATACATGCACTCTGCGACGGTGCTCAGTCACTTAAACCCGAGGAATACGCAGAGCTCGTAAAGAAGGTTAACGCTGTAAGAGATGCAGTTATATAAAGAAGAAACACCTCATCCGTTACGCCAAAGGCGTGACACCTTCCCCTCAAGGGGAAGGCTAGAACAGTAGAGAATCCAGGCTTCCCCTTGAGGGGAAGCTGTCAGCCGTAAGGCTGACTGATGAGGTGTTTTGAAAGAGAGGGGAAAAGAAAATGGTAGCTGGGATAGTTGGTCTGGGCCTTATAGGAGGCTCGTTTGCAAAGGCATATCATGCAGCAGGTGAAAAGGTTTTGGCTAAGGAGCTTGATAAATCGGTGCTTGGTTTTGCGGAGCTTTCCGATGCTGTAGATGGGGAACTTACGAAAGAGAATATCGGGGAATGCGATCTTATACTTATATGTGTGTACCCTCAGGCAGTCGTTGATTTTCTTTCCGAGATGGGTCCTTATATAGGTAAGAAACCGGTGGTTATTGACTGCTGTGGTACTAAGCGTGTACCCATGTATGAAGGAGTTAAGATAGCTGAAAAATATGGATTCCTTTATATAGGTGGGCATCCGATGGCAGGTACTCAGTATTCGGGCTTTAAATATGCCAAGGAAACCCTGTTTAAGGGTGCTCCGATGGTCATTGTACCTCCGGAGTATGATAATATCGTCCTTTTGGACAGGATTAAGGAGTTATTAGCTCCAGCGGGCTTTAGAAAGATTACTGTTACTACCGCGGAAAAGCATGATGAAATGATTGCTTTTACATCCCAGCTGGCACATGTTGTATCAAATGCTTATGTTAAAAGTCCCACAGCTTTAAAGCACAAGGGCTTTTCTGCAGGCAGCTACAAGGATATGACAAGAGTAGCCTGGCTTAATCCGCAGATGTGGGCAGAGCTTTTCCTTGACAACAAAGATTATCTGATAAACGAGATAGACCTTTTGATCAGAAATCTTTCGGAATACAGGGATGCCATAGAAAAGGATGACAGGGAAGGACTCATTAAGCTTCTTGATGACGGTAAGAAACGCAAGGAAGAAGTTGACGGATGATATAATAGATAAGTAATACTAAGACGGGCGCATCCTTTAGGATACGAGGCTCATGTTTATAACGGAAAGGAACACAGAGTATGGAGAGAATACAGATTTACGCATCCACTGATTATGAGGTGGTGATAGGTAACAATCTGCTCGACAGGGCGGGCAATTATATAGCAGATGCATTAAAGCTGCAGTCGGGATTTTCTAACATTACTGCTGTGATAGTTTCTGATGACAATGTATTTCCTTTATATGGTGAAAGATTAAAGAAAGCCTTAAATGACAAGGGCTTTAAGACCTTGGAATTTGTTTTCCCTCACGGAGAAAAAAGCAAGAGTCTTGCCACATACGGTGAATTGTTAGAGTTTATGTGCGAATCTAAGGTTAAGCGCAGTGATATGATAGTGGCTTTAGGAGGCGGAGTAGTCGGCGATCTGTCAGGCTTTGCCGCTGCTTCATATCAGAGAGGTATCAGCTTTATCCAGGTACCGACTTCGCTTTTAGCCGCAGTTGATTCATCCGTGGGCGGAAAAACTGCAGTTGACCTAAAAAGCGGGAAAAACCAGGTGGGTGCCTTTTACCAGCCAAGACTTGTGCTCTGTGATATAGATACACTGAAAACCCTGCCCAAAGAGGAATATGAGTGCGGTTGCGGAGAAATCATAAAGTATGCTATCTTAGAGAGTGACGAATTCTTTGATGAGCTTTTGGAGAAGCCTGTTTCAGAGCAGTATGAGCATGTGATAGCGACCTGTGTTACCATAAAAAAGCATTATGTGGAAAACGACGAGTTTGATACGGGTCTCAGGATGAAGCTTAATCTTGGGCACACCTTCGGACATGCAGTAGAAACCTGCAGCGGGTACAGCATCCTGCACGGACAGGCAGTGGCGATGGGTATGGCTGCAGTGACAAGGGCTGCCTCTGAGATGGGGCTGTGTTCCAGGGAAACAGCAGTAAGAGTCCTTGAGCTTCTTGACAGATATGAACTGCCCAAAGATATTCCTTTCCATGTGCAGGAAATGTATGAGGCGATGCTGGTTGACAAGAAAAATACCGGCAGCGTGACTAACCTGATAGTTCCGACAGCCATAGGTAATTGCAGGATAATGAAGATCCAGACAGATAAGCTTAAGGGCTGGCTCGCAGAGGGCGGAGTTGAAGACTGATAAAGAGTATGTATTTAGCCTTATAAGGAGTTTGTATGACGATAAAGGTACCTTGTGGACAAAAAAGCGGCTGTGTAACTGTCCCTGCGTCGAAATCATGGGCGCACAGGATGCTGATAACTGCGGCTCTTTCGGAAAATGGATGTGATATCATATGTGATGGCATCTCAAAGGATATTTCTGCAACCGTGAAATGTCTTAATGCTTTGGGTGCAAATATCTCCATGTCCAATGGGGACGGGCATAATACTATAATAAAGGTTAAGCCTGTGGTAAAAACAATCGATCATTCGGGTAATTCTGCCATGTATGCCCATCTTTCCTGTGGAGAAAGCGGGTCAACGCTCCGTTTTATGATACCTATTGCTGGTGCCCTGGGTATTGATGCAGCTTTTCATATGGAGGGCAGGCTTTCGGAAAGACCATTGGGACCATTAACAGACGTGCTTTCAGAACATGGCATGAGCTTTATTAAGGATGGGCAGATATTATATTGCAGGGGACAGCTTAAAGGCGGAAACTTTGATATACCGGGGAATATTTCCTCACAGTATATATCGGGTCTGCTTATGGCGCTGCCGGTACTGCCTGAAAACAGCGCGCTTAATGTAACAGGTACGGTTGAGTCCGGCGATTATATAGAGATGACTGTAAGGGCAGTTGAGGCAGCAGGTATACGCTTTAATCGTCAGGGTTATTTATTTTATATCTCGGGCAACCAGAAATACAGGGTTGCTGGGAAACTAACAGTTGAAAAGGACTGGTCTTCTGCAGCATTTCCTCTTTGTATGGGTGCTTTTTCGCAAGAAGGCATGACTGTTACCGGACTTAACCTGGACTCTGTCCAGGGGGATAAGGAAATTGTAAATATCCTGGATAAATTTGGAGCTGAAATAAATGTATATTTTCCTGATAAAAATATGGAAGAGGGAATTCAATCCGAGTTATTTTCCGGGATTACGCTTGCTGAGTATAGAAGTTTGGCAGAAAAAGACAAAGAAATCAAGGGTAAGCTTGCAGCAATAACTGTCAAGAAAGGAAAGCTTGAAGGTCAGATAATAGACGCTTCCCGCATACCTGATCTTGTGCCTGTCATAAGCGTTGTGGCAGCAGGGGCTATAGGTGAAACCAGGATAATACATGCAGAGAGACTCCGTATAAAAGAATCGGACAGGTTAGCTACTACCACCGCAATGCTTAAAGCACTTGGAGCAGACATCGAGGAAACAGAGGACGGGCTCCTGATACATGGTAAAAATGCGCTTTCGGGCGGCACAGTCGATTCCTTTAATGACCACCGTATAGCAATGTCTGCGGCAGTGGCAGCAGGTATATGCAGCAGTGAAGTAACTGTTAATGGCGCAGAGTGTACAGACAAGTCATTCCCAGGTTTCTGGGATGTTATAGACTCTTTACACGCATAATGTCAGCTATAAGGCTGATCGGTCAGGTTTAAGATTTGAAATTATGACAGGGGGTTCATATGAGCAGCAGTTACGGTAAAAATATAAAACTTACGATATTCGGACAGTCACACTCCAAAGGGATCGGTATGACTCTTGAAGGGATCCCTGCCGGAAAAAAGATAGATTTTGAAAAGCTGGATCGCTTTATGGAGAGAAGAGCTCCGGGCAGAAATGCGTTTTCTACTACCAGAAAGGAAGCTGATAAGCCTGAATTTTTAAGTGGCGTGGTTGGTGACACTACCTGTGGTACGCCCATAGCTGCTGTGATCATGAATACTAATACAAGATCACAGGATTATGATATTTTAAAGGACATACCTCGTCCCGGACATGCTGATTATACAGGGTTTATCAGGTATGGTGAAAACCGTGATTATACCGGAGGAGGTCATTTCTCAGGCAGGCTTACTGCACCCATGTGTATAGCGGGCGGTATAGTTTTGCAGCTTTTAGAGGAAAAGGGCATCCGCATCTGCACCCGTATTGCTTCTATCGGGGGCGTTAAGGATGAGGGTGATCTTACAGCATATTGTCTTGGAGGCGGAATTGATACGAAAGCAGATGATGCTGGAACGGTCATGGGCGATGGAGAAAACAAAGAAAGTTTTCATATAGATATCGTAAACCCGGGTGCAGAGGGTGATTTCCCTACTATTTCCGAGGAAAGCGGCAGGAAAATGCAGGAGCTTATCGCAGAGAAAAAGGCAGAGGGTGACTCTGTAGGCGGAATAGTGGAGTGTGCGATTTTCGGAGTACCTGCAGGCATAGGTGATCCTATGTTTGACGGTATTGAAAATAAGCTGGCACAGATCATATTCGGGATACCTGCGGTTAAGGGTCTTGAATTTGGAAACGGTTTTGAGGCAGCAGGGCTTACAGGAAGTCAGAATAATGATGCTTTCTGTCTTGAAAACGGACAGGTAAAAACCAGGACAAACAACTGCGGCGGTATTCTCGGCGGTATATCTGACGGTATGCCGATAACCTTCAGGGTTGCTTTTAAACCCACTCCTTCGATAGCTAAAGAGCAGGACAGCATTAACCTGAGTACTATGCAAGAGGCTAAGCTTGTTGTACCCGGCAGGCACGACCCCTGTATCGTACCGCGTGCGGTACCGGTTGTGGAGGCAGCAGCAGCCCTGGCATTATATGATATCATAAACGCGTAAAGGAAAACATAATAAAATTTTGTTTGCTTAAAATCTTTTTTTGTGCTATGATAGTGTACAATCAGAGGTATGGCCTGTTGCGGAACGGATCGCTGGCAGGTCGCCAAATAAAAATATCAGGAGGCTACTATGAGCAATATTGATGTTATGTCAGCAAATGCCATAAGAGTATTGGCAGCAGACGCTATTCAGAAGGCTAAGTCAGGTCATCCCGGACTTCCTTTAGGTTGTGCAGATATCGCATATGTTTTATGGGGAAAAGAGATGAACCACAATCCTAAGAATCCTGAGTGGAGAAACAGAGACCGTTTCATCCTTTCAGGCGGACATGGTTCAACATTATTATATTCACTTCTTCATCTGTTTGGATATGGTCTTAAGAAGGAAGACCTTATGCAGTTTAGACAGATGGATTCACTTACACCCGGACATCCCGAGTACAGACATACCAAGGGTGTAGAGGCTACAACAGGACCTCTTGGACAGGGTATGGCAATGGCAGTTGGTATGGCTATGGCTGAAAAGCATATGGCTGCTAAGTACAACAAGGATGGCTACAAGGTATTTGATCATTATACATACGTACTCGGCGGAGACGGCTGTATGATGGAGGGTATCTCATCTGAGGCATTCTCACTTGCAGGTACTTTAGGACTTGGAAAGCTCATAGTTCTTTATGATTCAAATAATATCACCATCGAGGGTTCAACCGATATCGCATTCGCAGAGAATGTTGAGAAGAGATTTGAAGCATTCGGATTCCAGACAATCGTAGTTGAGAACGGTCATGATATGGATGCAATCCAGAAGGCTATCAAGGAAGCTAAGGCTTGCGAGGATAAGCCCAGCTTCATTATGTTCAAGACCAAGATTGGTAAGGGCTGTCCTGCTAAGGAAGGTTCTGCTAAGGCACACGGCGAGCCTCTGGGTGATGAGAATGTATTAGCATTAAAGGAAAACATTGGCTGGCCCAGCACAGAGCCTTTCTTCGTACCCGATGAGGTTTATGCTAACTATGCTGCACTTGCTGAGAACGGCGCTAAGGCTGAGGAGGCTTGGAACAAGCTTTACGCTGATTACTGCGCTAAGTTCCCTGAGTTAAAGAAGGCAATCGAGGATGATTTCAACCTTGATATCGCTAAGGATCTTATCAATAATGATGAGTACTGGAAGTTCGAGGACAAGCCCGAGGCTACACGTAAGCTTTCAGGTATGGCTCTTAACCGCGTAAAGGAATACGTTCCCGGATTATTTGGCGGTTCTGCAGACCTTGCTCCTTCAAACATTTCAGATATGAAGAACGAGCCTTTCTTCTCCAAGGAGGATGGCACAGGCAGAAATATCCACTACGGTGTTCGTGAGCAGTCAATGGCAGCTATAGCTAACGGTATCACACTTTACGGACTTCGTGGATACGGCGCAACCTTCTTCGTATTCTCAGATTATACAAAGCCTATGGCAAGACTTGCTTCACTTATGAAGATCCCTACAGCTTTCATCTTTACTCATGACAGTATCGGTGTTGGTGAGGACGGACCTACACATGAGCCTATCGAGCAGGCAGCTATGTGGCGTGCACTTCCTAACTTCCATATGTTCAGGCCCTGTGATGCTACAGAGACCCTTGCAGCTTGGTACAGTGCAGTAACATCAAAGAATACTCCTACCGGACTTGTTCTTACCCGTCAGAATCTTCCTCAGATCGCAGGTTCATCTAAGGATGCTCTTAAGGGTGGCTATGTAATCCAGGATTCAGAGAAGGCTACTCCCGATGCGATCATCATCGCTACAGGTTCAGAGGTTAGCATTTCTGTAAAGGCTAAGGAGCTCTTAAAGGCAGAGGGTATCGATGTAAGAGTAGTTTCAATGCCTTGTATGGATCTGTTCGAGGAGCAGAGCGCAGAGTACAAGGAGAGCGTACTTCCCAAGAGTGTACGTGCAAGAGTTGCAGTTGAGGCTCTTTCAGACTTCGGCTGGGGCAAGTATGTTGGACTTGACGGTGCTACACTTACAATGGAAGGCTTTGGTGCTTCAGCACCTCAGAACCTCTTATTTGAGAAGTTCGGATTTACCGCTGAGAATGTAGCAGCTAAGGTTAAGTCAGTTATTAAGTAATTGTGCTGTCGACTGACAGGTAGATAAACATAAAATAAAAGGTGTCATTACCGGAAGACAGCACTTTGTCATCCTAATGACACCTCTTTTTAGGGTAAAGGTTATATAATACCTACCGTGTTTGAAAGGAAAATGAAATGAAAAGGTTTTTGGCTTTCATAATAGCTTTTATGATAGCTGTTTCGGTTATCAATGTTCCGGTATATGCAGATTCTGACCGTCTGGAAAATTACCCTCATTCAAGGATAAAATTTTCAGAATTTGAATATGAGCATATCGATATTGAAGCACTTGAGAATAATATCAATGAGATAAGGTCTTTATGCAGTCTGGCTGCAAATAAGGATAAGGTCCAAAAGATTGCGGCAAAAGTAGAGACTGAGCTTGACAAGCTTACTGACATGGAATCCTATGCGGCATATATGTACAATAAAACCAGTCAGGATCCATATTGGAAGGAAGAAGACGATTATTGTGCCGACAATATTCAAAGGCTTGGTACATTGTATATAGAGGTGCTCCAGGAGGCATTCGTTTCTCCCTGCAAGGATGCTTTTAGCGAGTGGTATGATGAGGCAATGATGAACAGCATCCTTGTGTCACACGTTCCTTCAGAGGAAGAACTGGCATATTCACAGAAACAGAGAAAAATCGTAAAGGAATTCTATGATATCAATCCAACCATTGAGTATTTAGGAAAGGAATATACCGTATATACTCTGCTCGATGCGTATTATGGCGGTGAGATTTCCGATTTTTCAATTATGTATCTTTATCCTAAGATTTTAAATGAGATAAAGGGTGAGGCAAAGGATGTTTATTTCCGTCTGGTACAGAATAATAACGAGTATGCTAGATTACAGGGCTATGATAATTATATAGATTATGCATATGATGTAATATACATGAGAAAGTATACTCCGGAAGACGGTCTTGTTTTTTGCGAAGAGATACGTAAAAAACTGTCACCCTATCTCTCATTATTTAACGCATATGACGCGGACTATCTGATCTCTGAATCCGGGGAGGCGCTCAAAGCCGGCAGCATGGAAGTCCTCGGAGAGTATTTAAGCAGGATGGCACCTGAGTTTAAGGAAGCCTATGATTATATGCTGGAAACGGAAAGCTGTGATATAATTCCCGCAGGTAATACGCCCATTTCATTTACCAGTGCTTTACCATCTTTAGGCATGCCCTTTATATGTATGAACGAATCGATGAATAAGCTGACGGAATTGGAGACGCTTACGCATGAGTTTGGACATTATGACGCTTTTTACTGGAGAAATATCAGCGTTAACATGATGAATACTTTGGATCTGGAAGAGACGTATTCTCAGGGAATGGAGTTCCTTTTCTCTCACTATTATCCTGAGATTTTGGGAGAAGCCAGTAAAACCGCGGAAATGAAGCATCTTGGGAAGACTCTGGAAGAGATGCTGGAGTGCGTTATGGTAGCAGAGATAGAGATCACTGCTTACAAAGGTGATTATAAATCTGCAGATGAGCTTATAGAGGTACTTGACAAAATTCAGTATAAGTATTTTCCTATGGGATTTACGACGTGGTTTGCAGTTCCGCATATTTATGAATATCCGGGTTATTATATCAGTTATGCGACTTCAGCCGCAAATGCACTTGAGATATATGAAAAGTCCAATGAGGATTTTGATAAGGCCCTTGAGATTTATATAGAGCTGATAAAAAATGGTTCAGGACCATATGATAAAGCATTTTCAAGTGCAGGACTTACTGTAAAGTGGGAAAAGGAAGATCTGAACAGCTTTCTGGACAGAATTATAGACCTGTACGATGACAGCGATGCACCGGTCATTGAAGGCGTTGAGGAAGGCAAAACCTATGACAATGCACAGATGATAACTTTAAAGGATGTATCGAAAATTACCATGTTGCTTTCGAATGGCAGTAACAGTGAGTATCTTGATTTCCGTAAATTTATAGTGGCCGGGTCAGACTCACCTTATACTCTGAAGGTTACCGATGCATTTGGTAATTCATCAACTGTGAATTTCTCTGTTGAACCATATCCCTTTATCGTTTCTGCAACATCTGCAGGTGATAAAAATACGATCAAATGGGACGCTGTACAGGGCGCAAAGCAATACAAGGTATATGGAGCCGCTATCGGTAATAAGTACAAGGAGCTTGGTACTGTGGATGCGCTGACCTTAAGCTTTGATCATAAGGTAAAGGGTAATAAGACCTATAAATATTATGTGGTTGCTTTCGACAAGGACTCAAACGGAAAAGAGACCATTTTGGATAAGAGCCTTAAATGCTACGTTGCCGGGGCAAAGAATACGGAGAAAACAGATACCTGTAGTGTCAATATAGAAGGCGATGAGACAGTTTCACTTAAAAAAGGAAAGGTGATCAGGCTTTCTGTATCAAGAGAGCTTAATGAAGCTGATGAGGCGGATATCGCTACCGGAAAGATCAAGGCCATAAGATACATTTCTACAAATACTTCTGTGGCAAAGGTTTCAAAAAACGGCAAGGTTACAGGTGTTAAAAAGGGAACCTGCTACATCTATGCTGTTTCAGAAAACGGACATTTTGATAAAATCAAGATCAAAGTTGGATGAACCCGGACTTTTACTATGACGGGATTTGTTAGAATATAAGGTCTTTAATGTAGGCAAATGCCTCCCTTAAATAATTGTTTGGGGCGTAGAAGGTTTCGGACTTGGCAGCTATTGGAAATATGTTGCTGAGTCCGTTCTTTTTGCATAGGAATACAGCACGGTACAGGTGAAAATTGCTGGTTACTATGCCTACGCTTGCGCCTTCCGGCAGCAGCTGCCTGCTAAACTGGATATTTTCATTTGTGTCGGTCGATTTATCCTCCATAATAATACGATTTTCATCAATACCTGATTCTGTCAGGTATTTTTTCATGGCCTCGGCCTCTGACATTATCTCATTTGACCCCTGTCCTCCGGATACGATGCATTGGGTACCGGGGTTGTTTTTTAAGTAATCATAAGCGGCTTCGAGCCTGTATCTTAAGACACGGCTGGGACCGTCTGCTCGCACCTGTGCACCTAAAACAATGATATAATCCAGATCCTTTTCGGGTTTGTTTTCAGAATACGAAACAATCTTTACCAGTACAAAAGCAATCAGTATGACGAAAAACAAAGCTATAGCTGCCATACCGATATTTAGCCATAAGGGCAGCTTCTTAAATAACTCAAATCTGATGGAGAGGCCGAGTGCTATAAAACCCAGTCCGAGTATCCACCATATCGTGAAAAAATAGGAACCGGAATGCACACGATACAGCATAAAGCCATAACCGAACGAGGCTGCAGCCAGTATATAAAGAAGAATTCGTATTATTATCATGGGAACCCTTTCTGAAGTAATTTAGTTTAGCTAAGGCTTCCCCATGGGGGGAAGCTGACTGATGAGGGGGTAGCTTGAGAATATAGTTTAACCTATATAGCGGCTGCTTTCAATATAATATTATAAAAATGTGCTTGACAAAATGAAAACGAGGGTATATAATCCCAAATAGAACAGTTCCAAATGGGACAGTCCAAAATTAAACAATCCGAAAATAAACAGTTTAAAATGGAATTGTCTGAAATTTAATATAACTTTACGGAAAGTATGAGAATAATGTAGCGAACAGGAAGGAGGACGATCGACAGGATGGAACACAAAGAAGCTTTAGGCTGGGAAATGAAGCGTATGAGCAATACGATAAGCAGCTTTATAGGTACAGAGCTTACAAAAGCAGGCTTTGATGAGATCATAGTCACACATGGATGGATACTTGGGTTTTTATGCCACCAGCAAGATAAGGTTATCTATCAGAAAGATATAGAAACCAGATTCAGCATGCCACGTTCGACGGTTGCTAATGTTATGAAGCAGTTTGAACAGATGGGATATATTACCAGGCAGTCCGATGAAAAGGATACGAGACTTAAACGCATCCTGGTGACAAAAAAAGGTCAGGATATCCACAATGAGACCATGAAAAGCATAGCTGATATTAATCAAAAGCTTGAAAGCGGTATCTCTGATGAAGAGAGACAGACCATTAGAAATGTATTTGAAACATTGACGGCAAATATGAAACAGAGCGGTTTTGAAAATTAAAATATAAATTATCATATCGGAGGAAATAACTTTGATCAGGCGGTTATTATCTTATGTTAAGGAGTATAAAAAAGAGTCAATTCTTACTCCTTTGAGCATGATCATCGAAGTAGCTATGGAGATGGTTGTGCCGATGCTTATGGCATCACTTGTTAATGACGGCATAAATGCAAGGAATGAAGCCGGTGAAGTAGTCGGAGACATGCAGCATATTATTCTTATTGGTGTATTTATGATTGTTGCTGCACTTATAGGCTTAGCCGGCGGTATTATGGGCGGTGTATTTGGTGCAAAGGCATCTACCGGATTTGCCAAAAACTTAAGAAAAGGTATGTTTGACAGGATCCAGACCTTTTCATTTAAGAATATCGACAAATTCAGTACAGCCGGACTTGTAACCCGTCTTACCACTGATGTAAATAACGTTCAGAATGCATACCAGATGATCTTAAGAATGTGTATGAGATCTCCTATGACATTCGTTATAGCTTTGGTAATGTCATTTACGATCAAGCCGAGTCTTGCTCTTATTTATCTTATTGCTGTTATAATTCTCGGATGTATCCTGGCATTCATAATCTCAAAGGCTATGAAGGCTTTTGAGCAGGCATTCCCCAAGTATGATGAGCTGAATGCTAGCGTGCAGGAAAATGTAAATGCGATAAGAGTTGTTAAGGCATATGTCCGTGAGGATCACGAGAAGAAGAAGTTTAAGACTGCAAGCAACAATATCTACAAGATTTTCTCGGCAGCAGAGAAACTTACAACCTTCAACGGACCTGCGATGAGCATTACAGTATATACCTGTATTCTTCTTATCAGCTGGCTCGGAGCCAAGATGATCATCAATACCTTCGAGGTTGACTTAAACCTTGGTGATCTTACAGCTCTTCTTTCATACTGTATGAGCATATTGATGAGTCTTATGATGTTCTCTATGATTTTCATCATGCTTACCATGAGTGCAGCAAGCGTAAGACGTATCAATGAAGTACTTGCAGAGGAGCCCGACATTGTTAATCCTGAAAATCCTATAATGGAAGTAAAGGATGGCAGCATTGTATTTAAGAATGTTAATTTCCGTTATAACAAAGACGGAAAGGAAAATGTATTAAGCAACATCAATATCAATATCGAATCCGGTGAAACGATCGGTATCATAGGCGGAACGGGTAGTGCTAAATCCACTCTCGTTAACCTGATAAGCCGTCTTTATGATGTTAATGACGGAGCTGTTTTAGTAGGCGGCAAAGATGTAAGAGAATACGATCTCGAAGTACTTCGTGACGAGGTAAGCGTAGTTCTCCAAAAAAATGTCCTTTTCTCAGGAACTATTATGGATAACCTTCGCTGGGGTGTTAGAAAGAAAAAGGATGGTGCAAACCAGCCTGAAACACCCCAGGAGAAGGCCGAAATTGAGGCTGAGTGTATTAGAGCATGTAAGTTAGCATGTGCGGATGAATTTATCGAGAGAATGCCGGATAAGTATGAGACTTATATCGAGCAGGGCGGAACAAATGTATCCGGTGGCCAGAAACAGAGACTCTGTATCGCGAGAGCTCTTGTTAAAAAGCCTAAGATACTTATTCTTGATGACAGTACAAGTGCGGTTGATACAGCAACGGATGCCAAGATCCGCAAGGCGTTTGCAGAGGAGATACCCGGTACGACCAAGCTTATCATAGCTCAGCGTATCTCAAGCGTTATGAACGCCGACAGGATCATCGTTATGGAAGACGGTAAGATAAACGGCTTCGGTACACATGATGAATTGCTTAAGAGTAATGAAATCTACCGTGATGTCTATGAATCACAGACAGGCGGTAACGGAGACTTTGATGAAGGAGGTGAACACTAATGCCGGGACCTATGGGACGTGGGCCAATGCCCAGAGGAATGAAGCCTACTGTTAAGAATCCGGGAAAGATCCTTAAAAGGCTTATAAAATATATGGTGTTAGATAACCTCGCTTTATGGATTTGCGTATGTGCATGTATTGGTATCACAGTATTTTGCATGACAGTAAAGGGAACCCTCTTTACAAGACAACTTCTGGATGTTTATATTCCCGGTATTCAGGCTGGGACCAAAACCTTCCAGGATCTGGCAAACGAGATTTTTGTTACAGCATCATTCATACTTGTAGGTATTATTTCAAGCTTCGTACAGGCCAGGATCATGGTCCGTATCACTCAGGGCTTCCAGAGAAAGCTGAGAGATGATATGTTTGAGCATATGGAATCGCTTCCTATCAAGTATTTTGATACTCATTCACATGGTGATATCATGTCGCTTTATACAAACGACGTAGATACCATGAGACAGATGGTTTCCCAGAGTATTCCTCAGTTTTTGAACAGTATCATAACTATCGTAAGCGTTTCTATAAGCATGATAATCTTAAGTCCGTTACTTATGATAGTTTCGGTTGTCATGATAGCGATCATGCTTATCACAACAAAGAAGATTTCCGGAAAGAGCGGAAAGTATTTCGTAAAGCAGCAGAAGGCTGTCGGTGCTCTTAACGGCTTTGTTGAGGAAATGATGTCAGGACAGAAGGTTGTTAAGGTTTTCTGTCATGAGGATAAGAATATTGAGGATTTCGACAAGCTCAATAATGAATTATTTGACAGCGCTAATAACGCAAACCGTTTTGCAAACATTATCATGCCTATAAATGCCCAGCTTGGTAACGTAAGCTACGTTGTACTTGCCATAGTGGGCGGTATGATGGCTATAAACGGAGTCGGCGGGCTTGAGCTTGGTGCTCTTATCAGTTACCTGACCTTTAACCGTCAGCTCAATATGCCTATCAACCAGATAAGTATGCAGGTTAACTCAATCATCATGGCTCTTGCAGGTGGCGACAGAATCTTCCAGCTTATGGATGAGAAGCCTGAGACAGATGAAGGCTATGTTACTCTTGTCAACGCTAAGAAGGTTTACAAGCCCGGTAGCGAAAACAAGGAATATACCATCGAGGAAACCGATGAGCGTACAGGTGTATGGGCTTGGAAGCATTATCATAAGGCAGACGGAACAACCACCTACAAGGAGTTACAGGGTGATGTTGTATTTGATGATGTTGACTTTGGTTACACCGAGGAGAAGATGGTTCTTCATGATATCAAGCTTTTTGCAACACCCGGTCAGAAGATTGCATTCGTAGGTTCTACCGGTGCAGGAAAGACCACTATTACTAACCTGATCAACCGTTTCTACGATATTCAGGATGGTAAGATCCGTTATGATGGTATTAATGTAAACAAGATAAAGAAGGCAGATCTTCGTCATTCACTCGGTATCGTTCTTCAGGAGACACACCTGTTTACCGGAACCGTTATGGAGAATATCCGTTATGGTAAGCTCGATGCTACTGATGATGAGGTTAAGGCAGCAGCTAAGCTTGCTAATGCCGACAGCTTTATAAGAAGGCTTCCTGACGGTTACAACACTATGCTTACCGGCGACGGCGCGAACCTTTCACAGGGTCAGCGTCAGCTGCTCGCCATCGCTCGTGCTGCTATAGCAGATCCTCCCGTACTTATCCTGGATGAGGCTACATCTTCCATCGATACACGTACAGAGAAGCTGGTACAGGAAGGTATGGATAAGCTGATGAAGGGCAGGACTACATTCGTTATCGCCCACAGGCTTTCAACCGTTAAGAACAGTGACTGTATCATGGTTCTTGAACAGGGCCGCATAATTGAGCGCGGTACACATGATCAGCTGATAGAAGAGAAGGGCAAGTATTATCAGCTCTATACAGGAAATCAGATTGCAGGATAAAGGCATGACCGCATTTTATAAAATTTTAAGAAATTCTTTACTTTTTCAGTGATTTGGTATATAATGGGTCTTAACCTCGAGAAAGGAGATATTTTAAAATGGATGTAAATGAATTAATGAAGTCTGAGGATCTTACCAAGAATTATGATATCCAGGATATCAGCGCTAACAAGCCCATGGGTATTCTTTCATATATCGGTATTCTTGTTCTGGTTCCTATCTTTACCGCAAGAGAGTCGAAATTCGCTATGTTCCACGCTGAGCAGGGTATAACTCTTTGTATAGGTGCTCACATAATTGCGTTTTTATCTATTATTTTCGGTTTTATTCCTTTTGTAGGTTGGATATTCAGTCTTCTTTTCGGTTTAGTTGGATTAGCACTGTTTGTTCTTATGATCATCGGTATTATCAATTCAGCTAACGGACAGGCAAAAGAACTCCCTGTTTTAGGAAAGATCAAGATTATTAAGCTTCAGTAATCGTAATACGAACTTTGACCGCCCATCTGTGCCTGGCTTGAACCGGGCATGATGGGCGTGTTTTAGTATTAGGGGGTTGGGTTCCTTTGTGAGTGCAACCGAAGCATATCCGGTGCTCACTTTATGGTTTTGTCCTGCACGGCCATTTCGGTTGCACGATTAACTAAGGAAAAATACGGTGACAAAGCTGTCGCAATTAATATAAAAGCATTATTTTTTAGATTTATTTTGTGGAATGAGGTAATATATTCGGAATGAATTGTAAGAAACTTTGGATCTTTCTATCATTTATATTAATATTTCAAACATTGATCGTTAGTCCAGTTTCACTGCATGCCGCCGAAGATGACGGCTGGCCGGAGGGACCTGAGGTTAAGGGTGACGGTGCAATAGTTGTGGATGCGGAAACCGGCAATATTCTTTATGAGAAGAATATTTATGAGAAGTTTTATCCGGCAAGTACTACGAAGATCCTTACCACATTGGTTGCTCTGGAAAACGGCAGGCTGGATGATGTACTTACAGTTTCGTATGCCGCAGATAATTATGTTTCAAAAACAAGCTCACGTATGGGTCTTGCCGAGGGCGAGCAGGTAACCGTGGAGCAGGCGCTTTACGGTATTATGCTTGAGTCAGGAAATGAGGCTACCTATGCGGTGGGCGAGCATGTCGGAAAATCCATAGCAGGCTTTATTAAGCTTATGAATAAGAAAGCCAAGGCTTTGGGGTGCGAACGTTCGCATTTTGCCAATTCACACGGTTTACATGACGAAGATCATTATACCTGCTGCTATGATATGTCTCTTATAGCACGGGCTGCATATAAAAACGAAGATTTCATGAAGATTACCGGTACCGCTTTTTACAATATGCCGGCAACCAATAAACATGATGCTAAGATCTTAACTAACCATCACTGGTTTTTAAACGGTACTCAGAAATATGAGTACTGTATAGGCGGAAAAACAGGTGCTACCACTCAGGCGGGATACGCTCTGGTTACCTACGCAAGAAAAGACGGAAAGAATCTGATAAGTGTTGTTATGCATGCGCCTACATGGGCGGATGTATATGCAGATTCAAAGAGGCTGCTTGACTACTGTTTTGATAATTATGTTTCCTACCAAATGGAGGATTTAGGGGAAAGTACGGTTGATTTCCCTTCGTGCTTTGACACCTTTGACTCTTTTATGGCTCTTGAGGATCCGTTTATTTCGATATCAGGTGCCGGTAGTATCATGGTTCCCGAGGGTTTTGATATTTCTAAGGCCAAAAAGGAAATTGTATACAATACTGATCTCGAGCTTGAACATGGCAGAAATGTGATAGGCTCCATAGAATACACAACAGGTTCAAGGGTGATCGGTGCTGCGGATATTATTGTTTATAACAGCGATTATCCCATAACAGGAAAAGCCTTTGATGAACGCTGGCCATCATATATGATCCCGATTGAGACTGCATTTGAGGGAGTTGATCCGGCAAAGCTTAATCAGGTAAGTGAAAAGGATAAAAGCAAAGAACGGCAGCAGTTCCTTAAGGAAAATGCTATAGCAATAGGAATCGGAACGGGCATAGTTATCTTTATTGTAGGTGGTATAGTAGCTGTGATTAAAAGAAAGCGTAGGAGAAGATGAGAATTTTTGATACACATGCCCACTATGACTCAAGACAGTTTAATGATGACAGGGATGAAGTATTAAGAAATATTCACGAAGAAAAAGGATCGGGGAATATTAATCTGCTGACAGAAGAAAATGGTGATTCTGACAAAAATATTAAGTGTGAGAGGATGTCAGAAAGGGCATCTGTAGGCAGGATAATTAATGTGGGTGCAGATATGGAATCCTCACAAACCACCTTAAAGCTTGCCGGTAAGTATGATTATATATATGCTGCCGTAGGCGTGCATCCGGATTCCGCTGGAGAGCTTAACAGGGAGTTACTTCGAGACTTAGCAACTAAGCAAAAGGTTGTGGCGATAGGTGAGATTGGGCTGGATTATCACTGGGATATCTGGCCGAGAGAAATTCAGAAGCAGGCTTTTAAGTGGCAGTGGGAATTGGCTAGGGAATTTAATCTACCGGTTATTATTCATTCCAGAGATGCCGCAGAAGATACGCTTAACATAGTTAAAGACTTTTACAGAGCATTAAAACCCAACAACTGTATAAATGATGTTGTTAATATTATTGATAGTAAAGAACTCTCCTGTGACAACTTTGCAAAGGAAATGCATGCAGTCATGCACTGCTACTCCTATAGTCCAGAGCATGCGGAAGAGTATCTGAAAATGGGACTCATGTTTGGCATAGGCGGAGTGGTAACCTTTAAGAACGCAAAGAAACTTAAGGAAGTTGTTGATTTGCTGCCGTTAGACCGTATATTGCTGGAAACGGACTGCCCTTATATGGCACCCGATCCGTTCAGAGGTAAGCGCAATCATTCCGGATATCTTACTTATGTTGCAGAAAAGATAGCCGAGATCAAGGGTGTGGATTTAAAGACAGTCTATGACAGGACCTGGGAAAATGCCGAGAAATTCTTCGGCATAACCGACTGATGAGATGTAATATAGAAAGGTATTACAAATATGGCGACACTTGGTGACCCTAAAAAAACGATAGAAATATTAAATAAATATCATTTTGTATTTCAGAAAAAGTATGGGCAAAACTTCTTGATAGATACGCATGTGCTTGACAAAATCATGCGGGCGGCGGATATCACAAAGGATGATCTGGTGCTGGAAATTGGCCCGGGAATTGGAACCCTTACTCAGTATTTGTGCGAGAATGCAAGAGAAGTAGTAGCGGTGGAAATAGACAGGATGCTTATCCCAATCCTAAAGGATGACACCTTGGCAGCATATGATAATGTGGAGATAGTAAATGAGGATATCCTGAAATATGATATAGCGGCTTTAGTAAGGGACAGGAACGGTGGAAAGCCTATAAAGGTTGTCGCAAATCTCCCTTATTATATTACTACCCCTATTGTTATGTCCCTTTTGGAAAGGGATCTGCCAATAAAGAGCATTACTGTTATGGTTCAGAAGGAAGTGGCAGAGCGTATGCAGGCAGGTCCCGGCACAAAGGACTACGGGGCTTTGTCTCTGGCAGTTCAGTACAGGGCTGATACCTATATTGCTGCAAATGTCCCGCCCAACTGCTTTATGCCGCGACCTCAGGTAGGTTCCTGTGTTATAAGGCTCACTAAAAAGGCAGAACCGCCGGTGACTGTTAAATCACCTGAGCTGATGTTTAAGCTTATCCGCGCAGCGTTTAACCAAAGAAGGAAAACCCTGCTTAATGCTATAGCTAATTTTGGAGAGCTTGATTTTACCAAAGAGGAGATTTTAAATGCCTTGCAGGCAGCAGGCATCCCGGAAAATGAACGTGGGGAAAAGCTGGGGCTAAATGAATTTGGAAGAATAGCAGATGCGCTGGAAAGAATTTTTATTTCATAGGAGGTGACGACATGAAACTTACTTATGATGTAGCAGAAAAACCCAAGGGGTTGAGCCTGATCACCTTTGCGTTGCAGCAGATGCTGGCTATACTTGCCGCAACTATTGCTGTGCCGATGATCGTCAAAAACGGTATGACGCCGGCAGCAGCAATGTTTGGAGCAGGTGTAGGTACTATTGTCTATCAGGTTTTTACAAGACGAAAAAGTCCGGTTTTCCTGGGTTCTTCGTTTGCGTTTCTTGATTCTATGGCAGCGGCTTTTGCCGGCGGTGTCTCCATGCAGCTGGGCTTTCTGGGCTTGATACTTGGAGCTTTCTTTGCCGGAGCGGTATACGTAGTAATATCCATTTTAGTTAATAAAATAGGCGTTAACTGGTTAAACAAGCTTATGCCTGCTGTAGTTATCGGACCTACTGTTGCGATCATCGGTCTGTCGCTTGCCGGGAATGCAATAGGGGATTTAAAAACAGGTGATGTAATAGTTGAAAACCAGATTGTTTCTGAGGCAGGAGAAATCACGGTTGAAAAAGTAATGCTTGCTTCACCGTATGCTGCGATTATCTGTGGATTGGTAACTCTGTTTGTTATCATGATATGCTCATCCTATGGTAAAAAGATTACAAAACTGATCCCATTCATCATTGGTATAGCTGTAGGATATGTTCTGGCTCTAATTATGACGCTGATAGGAAATGCAGCCGGCATCGATGAGCTCAAACTGATAGATTTAAGTGTATTTTCCAATTATATGATGCCGGATGGGAAGGCCTCGATTAATATGATCTTCAGTGTTCCGAAGTTTACTTTTCTTGAGGCATTAAGAGGAACAGGAGAGGTAACAGGTACCTATGTAATAAGCATACTGGCAGCCTATGTACCCGTTGCATTTGTTGTATTTGCAGAGCATGTTGCTGATCATAAGAATCTTTCCTCAATCATTGAAAAAGACCTTCTGACTGATCCGGGTCTCAACAGAACCCTTCTCGGTGATGGTATCGGTTCCATGGCAGGTGCATTCTTCGGCGGCAGTCCGAATACCACATATGGTGAGTCCATAGCGTGTGTAGCCATTACCGGTAATGCTTCAAGTATAACAATCCTGGTAGCGGCATTTGGATGTATGATATTCTCATTCATTACTCCGCTAATAGCGTTTATTGATTCCATTCCCTCTTGTGTAATGGGTGGTGTGTGTATTTCACTTTATGGATTTATTGCAGTTTCCGGTCTTAAAATGCTACAAAAGGTTGATCTTGGTATTAACAAGAATCTCTTTACGGCATCCGTTATCCTTATAGCAGGTATAGGTGGTCTTTCACTGCAGTTCGGAGATGTTAAGATTACCACTATCGCTACAGCTTTGATACTTGGTATAATTACCAATAAAGTGCTTGCAAAATCAGATCAGAAATGACCAAATAAATAAACTAATTGCGAAGTAATTTGCGATGCTAACAAAAAAAGTTCTCGTTGCGCGGGAACTTTTTTTGTGCTATTATATTAAATTAGAGAGTCTGTGCGTTTTAACGCAGGGACACAGTATAAAAAGACCGTAAGTCCTTCGGCGAGGTCGAATTTAAATTGGCCGATATTCCAATTGAGAAAGGGGTTTATTATGGGAAAAACAGTCATTTTAGAGCATCCGTTGATACAACACAAGATATCGCTTCTTCGTGATGAAAGAACCGGTACCAGGGATTTTAGAGTCCTGGTAAGTGAGATAGCCATGCTTATGGGATATGAGGCATTAAGGGATTTGCCTACGGAACTTGTTGAGGTAAAAACGCCCATTACAAAAGCGAAGGTTCCCATGCTTGCGGGAAAGAAATTGGCAGTAGTGCCAATCCTTCGTGCAGGTCTCGGTATGGTGGACGGTATATTAAATCTCGTGCCCTCTGCAAGAGTCGGACATATCGGAATGTACAGGGATGAAAAGACACATCAGCCCCATGCATATTTCTGCAAGCTCCCCAAGGGGATTGAAGAACGTCTGGTTATCCTGCCCGACCCGATGCTCGCTACCGGCGGTTCAGCTGTAGAGGCAGTCGATTTTATAAAGAAAAAAGGGTGTAATCATATTAAATTTATGTGTATCATAGCAGCGCCCGAGGGGCTTAAGACTTTACAGGAGAAGCACCCGGATATTGATATTTATGTTGGCTGCCTGGATGATCACTTAAATGAAAATGCATATATCGTGCCTGGACTTGGAGATGCGGGAGACAGGATCTTCGGCACTAAATAGGACTCTAAGGCTGTGTGTCGGCATAAAGGGAAACAAAAAAGATAATCTCACCGTTTGCACTTGATGAGGGATGAAATGAAGAATAAGAAAATAATTATTTATATCGTAGCTGCAGTACTTGTTCTCGGACTTGGAATATTCGTAGGCATTAAGATTTCAAAAAGTGTTGAGGATAAGGAAAATGACGGAAATATCAAACTTGCTGACAACTCAGTAAATGATGCTGACACAGCAGTCAATAGTGATAATAATACTTCAAACAGTTCCAATACCAATAAAACCGATGCCGATGCTAACGGGATAGATGATAATACCGAGGTAAAGGCGAGTGATATCGGACAGCCTATTATGCCCGGGAACAAGAACACGGATGAAACCGTAAGCGCCGGAGATAATGATAGTTCCTCATTGGGAAATGACAGCGATAGCAAATCAGATACATCCAAAAACTCTGGCTCCGAAGATAATACTGGATCTAAGAACGAGGATAATTCTGGAAAGAGCAGTGATGCAGGTAGTACAGGAACTACAAGTGGAGATAATTCCGGTATAGGAAATAATAACACCGGGTCGGTTAATGATAATGATGGTAACAGTAGTAAAAATGACGATTCTGCAGTAAACGGAAATGATAAGAGTGAAACAGGGAAAGTAGATACCGGCTCTGATAATAACAGTAATGATACCGGTTCCGGAGATTCTGATAACGCAAAGGATATAAACAACAACACCGGAAATAACGACAATGACAGTAATAATAATACCGATATTGGCTCTGGTAATAATGCCGGTAACTCCGGTAGTGGTAACTCAGGTACAGGTAATTCCGATGCCGGTAATTCAGGAACCGGCAGTGGTAATTCTGACTCCGGTAACTCAGACGATGGTACCATCAATAAACCTCAAGAGGTTATAATCGCTAAACCGGTATCGGTTATCAACACCGGAAACTTAACAGAGAAAGGTAATGGCTATGAGGGTACCAAGGGTACCGGTAAGTACAACTACGGTGAAGCACTTCAAAAGTCCCTGCTTTTCTATGAGCTCCAGCGTTCAGGAAAGCTCCCCGAAAAGGTAAGGTGTAACTGGCGTGGAGACTCGGGTCTTAGCGACGGAAAAGATAATGGCCTTGATCTTACAGGTGGCTGGTATGATGCCGGAGACAATGTAAAGTTTAATCTTCCAATGTCATACACCTCTTCGATGCTTGGCTGGTCAATTATAGAGGATGCAAAGGCCTACGAAGAAAGCGGACAGCTTTCATATGCATTAGGTAATATCAAATGGGCAAACGATTACTTTATCAAGTGCCACCCCGAAGATGAGGTTTATTACTATCAGGTCGGCGACGGTAATCAGGATCACTCCTACTGGGGTGCGGCAGAGACTGTGGAATACAGGATGAGCAGACCTTCCTATAAGGTAACAAAGTCATCCCCCGGTTCTGCAGTATGTGGAGAAACAGCAGCTTCTCTTGCTATCTGTTCCATCGTATATAAGAACATTGATAAGAGCTACAGCGACCTTTGTCTTAAGCATGCAAAATCCCTTTATAAATTTGCAAGGGATACAAAGAGTGATGCAGGCTATACTGCAGCAAACGGGTTTTATAACTCCTGGAGCGGCTTTTATGATGAGCTTGCATGGTCAGGCGCATGGCTTTACTGCGCAACCGGTGATGAGACTTATATCACAAATGCCGAGGCAGATTATAAAAATGCAGGACATGACTATGACTGGGCTATGTGCTGGGATGATGTCCATATCGGTGCAGCTGTAATGCTAGCCAAGATTACCGAAAAGGATACCTATAAAAACGATGTGGAGCAGCACCTTGACTGGTGGAGTAAGGTTTCGTCAAATCATATCACATATTCTCCAAAGGGCCTTGCATGGCTTGACAGCTGGGGATCACTTAGATATGCCACTACAACGAGCTTTATCGCTCTTTCGTATGTTGAATCAGGCTTATGTCCTTCAAGTAAGGAAAAGGCTTATACCGATTTCGCTGAAAGCCAGGCAAATTACGCACTTGGCAGCAGCGGCAGATCTTATGTAGTAGGTTTTGGAGAAAATGCTCCCAAGAACCCTCATCACCGTACAGCTCAGGGCTCATACTGTGATAACATGAACGAGCCTAACCCCGCAAGACATACGCTTTATGGTGCCTTGGTAGGCGGACCTGACGCGAACGACGGCTACAATGATGTGGTTTCTGATTATAATAAAAATGAGGTAGCTTGTGATTATAATGCCGGATTTACGGGACTTCTCGCAAAGATGTACAAGAAATATCATGGGCAGACATTAAAGGATTTCGGCGCAGTAGAAAAAGTAAATACCGATGAATTCTATGTTCAGGGCGGCATTAATGTTGACGGAACGGATTTCATAGAGATAAAGGCTCTTATCTGTAACGTATCGGCATGGCCGGCACGTGGCGGGGAAAAGCTTGAATACAGGTATTATGTAGACTTGAGTGAGGTATATAAGGCAGGCGGATCGGCTTCAGACATAGCAGTTACAACAAACTATATGGCAGCAGGAAAATCCGCAGGACTTAAAGCATGGGATGAAGATAACCATATCTATTACTTAAGTGTTGATTTCTCTGATTCCGTGATATACCCCGGTGGTCAGAGCCAGTACAAGAAGGAGATCCAGGTTAGACTTCGTAATCCAAACGGTACCTGGGATAATTCAAACGATCCTTCCTTTAAAGGTATGACCAAGGGCGGCGATTCGCTACTTACAAGTTCTGCACTTTATGAAAACGGACAGATGGTATTCGGCTCCGAGCCCGCTAAGGGTAAGAACGCAGGAAAGACCGTAGTTTCCGGAGGCGGAAGCAGTTCAGGAAACGGAAATAACAGCGGCAGCGGTAACAGTGGGTCCGGCTCGGGTAATAACGGCTCGGGCAGCGGAAACAATTCAGGTACCGGTAATGGCAGCTCAACCGTAGAGGTAATAGGTACCGCAAAGAATGAATCCGTATCAGTAAGCGTTGAATATGACAACACTTCTTCATCCTCATCAAGCATTTCGGGACGTGTTAACATCGTAAACAATAGTGACGGAACTATTGCCCTGAAAGATTTAAAGATACTTTTCTACTTTACAAACGAGGATGGAAAGCAACTATCATTTGACTGCTACCATACATGCATAAACGGAGCATCCGGTTCTTATACACAGTTAAACGGCTGTTCCGGAACCTTTAGTGAAACAAAAGGAAAGAATGCAGATACTGTATGCGAGATAACATATTCCGACACAAATACACTGGGTGTCGGAGATACTCTTGCGTGTAATTTCGCAATACATCATACCGACTGGTCAAACATGAATCTTACAAATGACTATTCGGTAGCAGATGCAGGCAATATAGTGATCATAAGCAAGAAAAAGCAGATATTCGGCAAAAAACCGGAGTAAGGAGTTTATATGGCTACTGATTTTCAGAATTTAGCAGATGGCATTGATGCCGCTACAAGCATCATGTCAGTTCAGGTTCTTGAAGACGGTTCATGCGGCGAGGTACGAGTAGTAGCAGGAAACAAGGGCTATATTGATTCAATAGAGCATCCTCAGGGCGATTATTCCATGAGGACTAATAAATTTGTGCCTAACAGCCTGTATACAGATTATGTCCCGAGAGATCTTAATTTTGAGGATTTCTGTTTTAGGAGTGCCGTACAGAAAAAGTGCCTTCATTCATATGTAAAACCGAGCCAGATGCCCATTTGGTTTAACATGACATTCCTGCCGGTAGGACCTTCCGAGGGCAATATCCATTACTACAGTTACAGTATGGAGGTCAACTTTGAGGCAAATACCAAGCAGATGTCAAACCTGTCCCAGGAAATAGCTTCGGCGGTGCTGGAAACATGTATAAAGCTGAGAGGCGCAACGAATTTTGAAAAGGCAATGCAGGATGTAATAGTTGACATTAGAGAGCTTTGCAAGGCCGAGCATTGCTGTGTGCTTTTAGTGGATAACTATGAAAAAAAGTGTTCCGTACTCTGTGAAGCATTTGCGGATAATATAAAGCTTTCACCAAGCGGAAATCACAACAAGGATGATTTTTATGAAATAGCGGCTACCTGGGAGGATCTTGTCGGTGCCAGCAACTGTATAATAGCCAAAGACGACAAGGATATGGAAATTGTTAAGGAAAACAACCCTATCT
Organism: Lachnospiraceae bacterium; assembly: GCA_017557525.1. Taxonomy (GTDB): domain Bacteria; phylum Bacillota; class Clostridia; order Lachnospirales; family Lachnospiraceae; genus RUG11977. The sequence goes on along the minus strand of JAFYYN010000043.1, from coordinate 54,739 downwards.
GGTACGAGTCGCTAAGGAATGCAAATGTACGAAATGTCATTATTTTCCCGCTAAAGTCAAGAGATGAGCTCCTGGGCTATATCTGGGCTGTTAACTATGACGCCGAAAAGGCTCCTAAAATCAAAGAGACCTTGGAACTGACGACTTTTATAGTCGGTTCGGAAATCGGAAATTATATGCTGCTTGACAGGCTTAAAGAGTTAAGCTCAAAGGATATGCTGACCGGAGTCCTTAATAGAAATGAGATGAACAACTATGTGGATGCACTTTCGAACGATGAAAAAGGACCGGTACAAAGTGTAGGAGTTATTTTCGCTGACTTAAACGGACTTAAAACCGTAAATGATGATTTCGGACATAACGCCGGAGATAACCTGCTAAAGAATGCCGCAAAGGCTATGACTGAGGTATTTCCGAAGGGGTGTGTTTACAGAGCCGGCGGAGATGAGTTTACGGTTATCATGACAGGCATTACCGAGGACGAGTTAAAAGCAAAGGTTGAGGAACTCCGCAGGGTTTCGAGTAAATATGATAAAGTTGTATTTGCCATAGGAGAATGCGTAGAGCCTGATTACAGAAATACTAGGACAGCTTTAAAGATAGCCGATCAGAGAATGTATGAAGATAAAAGGCTTTATTACGAAAATCATCCCGAGTTAAAAAAGAGATTATAATCTACTTGATAAAGAAAGGATATATTGTATGAAAGGTATTGTATTAGCAGGCGGCTCAGGCACAAGGCTTTATCCGCTCACAAAGGTAACCAGTAAACAGCTTCTCCCGGTATATGACAAGCCCATGATCTATTATCCCTTGTCAACCCTGATGTTAGCGGGGATAAAGGATATTCTTATCATATCAACACCCGATGATACGCCCAGATTTGAAGCTTTACTCGGTGATGGTTCCCAGTTCGGTATACATTTAGAGTACAAGGTACAGCCAAGTCCCGACGGACTCGCACAGGCATTTATTCTCGGAGAGGAGTTTTTAGGCGACGAGGCCGGAGCAATGGTCCTCGGCGATAATATCTTTTACGGGAATGGCTTTAGGCGTTTGCTTACAGCCGCAGTCAAAGATGCCGAGGAAAACGGCAGGGCAACTGTATTCGGATACTATGTAACCGACCCCGAGCGTTTCGGTGTGGTTGCATTTGATGAAAACGGGGTAGCTACAAGCATCGAGGAAAAACCTGCTGAGCCTAAGTCTAATTACGCGGTTACCGGCTTGTATTTCTATCCGGCAGGAGTAAGCAAGAGAGCAAATCAGGTTAAGCCCTCAGCCCGTGGAGAGCTTGAGATCACTACTCTTAATGAGATGTATCTAAATGACGGCCTGCTTGATGTACAGCTGCTTGGACGCGGATTTGCATGGCTTGATACAGGTACAATGCATTCTCTGCTTGAGGCAGCTCAGTTTGTTGAGATGATCCAGTCAAGACAGGGCATTACAATATCAGCCCCCGAAGAGATTGCATTTATAAATGGATTTATAGATAAGGACAAGCTTATGGAATCTGCAAAGGCGTACGGAAAGAGCCCTTACGGTGCACATCTTCGTTCCGTTGCAGAGGGTAGACTAAAATATTGACACGAAATATGGCAGCGCTTACCACGCTGCCATATATTCGTTTTGACATTTTTTGCAATATCTGCTGGTTGCGGTATCTGTAAATTTCATGATCTTGCCGCAGCCCGGGCACTTGATCCTGTAGCCCTTTATATCTCTTGATAACAGCTCATTTATCTTTTTGCTTAAACGTTCACGCTCATCATAACAGCCGGCGTCTATACCTACACGGCGGAGGACCTGATTATAACAGTCATATCCCTTGTACTGTCTTTCGCAGGCTTCAAGAGTTGCCTCTCCGAAAGAGGGCTTCGGTACAAGCTCAGGGTGGCCGGTCAGCACCATTATGGTACATTCAAGCCAGTAATCCACAAGCTCGGGACTTCCTATATCAACAGGGCAGGTGATAAGGCTGTATACAAGCCTGCGGTCTGCACCTTCAGGTATATTGGGCTCCAAAAGTTTATACAGCTTCTGCATATCCTTGATATCTTCTTTTACCGCAAGCTTTGAGCCTGAAGGCGAAAAGCTCCATTCATCAAAAAGGTCTCCGAAATCATGCCCTGATTCTGCAAGTTCTTCCGGAAAAGGAATGGTATATGTATTGATCCATGAAGGGTTTTTATATAGTCCCTTTTCTATTAGGTCTTCATCTCTGATAGCGGCAACCTCGCCCACGTCATAAATGCCGAATCTCCCTGCACGCCCTGCAATCTGGCGGATTTCCGTATAGTTAAGCTTTCTGGTGATCTTACCGTCATACTTGGAGGTTTCCATAAATACAATACGCTTTATGGGGATTGAAACACCCATGCCTATAGCATCGGTAGCAACTACCACCTTTGTTTCGCCACTGGTGAATTTTCTGACCTCCTCACGTCTTGAGGTGGGAGGCAGGGCGCCGTAAATTACACTGGTCTTTATACCGGCATCGGCTAATTCTGCGGAAAGTGAGAGAACTGACCTCCTTGAAAAAACTATCAGGCAGTCACCGTCACGTACATCTTTTAAGGACCTGAAATTACCGGTGTATTCCAGAGGTGCTAGGCGGTAATGCTTTTTCCTTGTAAACTGACCGCCAAATTCGAGGATAATCGACCGGATTATCTGTAATGCTTCGGGAGCTAGGCAGATATGGACCTCTTCTGCATCAACCATACATATGGCTTTGGTCCACTGTGCCCCACGGTATTGGTCAGCTATCATCTGTGCTTCATCAATGACTGCTACCTTGTAGTGTCTGGTATAATCGCAGAGCTCAATGGTTGATGATATAACATTCGCACCGGGTATCTCCTCGTGTTCTTCACCTGTCAAGAGATCACAGGGCACACCGTTACGGTTCATTTTATCAAACATTTCAAGTGCAAGCAGTCTCAATGGGGCAAGATAAAGCCCGTCCTTTTCTTCCATAAGACGGTCTATCGCGTCATGTGTTTTACCACTGTTTGTAGGTCCTACATGGAGAATGAATTTCCTGTCGAGCTCACCCGCGCGGGCCATATAATAGGCTGCGGTATAGTGACTGAATAATTCATGTATATCGGAAATATCCCTGGCCTTTGCAAGGAAAGCCGAGGATTTTATCATGGTTGAAAAATGGGTGTCATTAAGAGCCCTTGCTATATCTGCCCTTGAATAGAGGATCTTATCCTTCTTTGGCTGCACTGCCGAAGGCTTAACATATTTATGCACAAGGTCGATTTTAACACCGAGCATGGAGCTGACTCCAAAATCGGTGTACCAGGTAACTCCGTCAACATTAACGTTCTGAGGCTTAGAGTAAAAATGCCTTCCGCCGCCGCGATGACCGGATTTTCTAAAATTGTGTCTTGCGCGTCCCATATGTTAAATCCATCCTGTAATAAATAAACCTGCTATTATGAGATTTTATCTGTATCAGGGGGAGTTGTCAACTGTTGTTTAAAGAAAAACTAACTGTTAGTTAGTTCACAAATCAAGATTTATGTGATATAACTCTCCGTCTGTACCATATGGGCGGAGAGTTTATTTGTATTATCTTATATTTTTCATAGATTTTCTTATTCGAATACCAATATGCTATATACACACGCTTAAAAATCTGTTATAAACTAAAATGTAAGGTAATAGAAAACGAAAGAGAAGGGGTAAATACAGCTATGAACACACTTTCACCTATAAGAGTAAATATGCTGGGGTATCTGCCGGATTATCCGAAAAATGTTGTTCTTTTATCCGATGACGAATTGAGCGTTTTTGACGGAAAAGGGACTGTTATAAAGACCTTTAAAGGTATCGATCTTAAATTTGATGAAGCTTCGGGTGACAATGTGGCATCCGTTGATCTCGGGGATCTTCCGGAGGGAAATTACACATTAAAGAGTGGTAGTGTAACCAGGAATATTACCGTAAAAAAAGATGCATACCGTGATGTGACCAATGCTCTGATAAAAGGACTCTATTATCAGCGCTGCGGCTGTGCTTTGGAAGAAAAGCATGCGGGTAAATATACACATGGTGCATGTCATATGGCACCTGCTTCCGAATGGGAAAATAATGAAGTTAAGAAAAGTGTTATCGGTGGATGGCATGATGCTGGAGACTACGGAAAATATGTAGGCCCCGGAGCTGTAACGGTAGCACATATGCTTTATGCATACCTATTATTCCCCGAAGGATGCTCGGATGATCTCAATATTCCCGAAACAGGAAACGGTATACCCGATATCCTTAATGAAGCACGCTGGGAGCTTGAATGGATATTAAAGATGCAAAGGGATGACGGCGCATTTTATCACAAGCTTACAAAAGCCAGGTTTGCACCTTTTATCATGCCCGAGGATGACAAGAAACCTGAGTATCTGATGCCGGTATCGCATTGTGCTACTGAGGCCGCCATAGCAGTACTTGCGCTGGGTGCAAGAGTATATAAGAAATATGACGAAGCTTTTGCTTTGAAAATGCTTGATGCAGCTGTAAAGGGTTGGAAATGGGTTGAAGCAAATCCTGAGTTTAAGCCTTACATACAGCCCGAGGGCGTAATTACCGGTTATTATGGTGACTGGAGTGACAAGGATGAGCGTTTCTGGGCAGCATGTGAGCTTTTTGCCTCAACAGGTGATGAAAAATACAAGACAAAAGCAGAGCGAGTTTACAAGGATGCAAAGGATCCTGAGATCATAAAGAAAGAATCTGAGAATAATCCATTCCTTGAGCGCATGAAAAAATGGAATCCAAATTTCGAGATCCCGTTAGGCCTTGATGTTGTTCAGTTTGGCTGGGCAGACGTTACAGGACTGGGATGCTTATGCTGCCTTTTTGAAATAAAGCAAAAGGGTGGTGCTATACTTTATGATGAAATAAAAGAGGATTTCTTAAAGAAGAGCGCAGCGGTATTAAACCTGGTTAAAAATTCGGGTTACGGAACAGCGCTTGCGCCTGATAAATATGTATGGGGCAGCATTCTCCCTATTATGGGACATGCCATGGCCATGATCATCGACTGGAAGCTTACCGGAAATATCGAGATGAGAAACGGAGCCTTTAACCAGCTTCAGTATGCTTTAGGTCTTAATGCCCTCGATTTATCATTTGTTACAGGCTTTGGAGAAAGAAGGGTTATGAATCCCCACCATCGTCCTTCAGGTTCTGATGGTATAGAGGAGCCTGTTCCGGGCTTGATTTCCGGAGGACCTAATGGGGGAATGAATTATCCGGAGACAAAGGAGAGATTAAAAGGGACTCCGCCCGCAAAGTGTTATCTGGATGAGCTCCCCTCCGCAGATACAAACGAGATAGCTATTTACTGGAACTCACCTGCAATATTTGTTGCAGCTTGCTTTAACAAATTTTGAAAGGCATGATACGTAGTATGAAAATATATGATATTTCCCAGGAAGTTTTTAATTGCGCTGTTTATCCCGGAGACCCTCAGCCGATAAGGGATGTTAAACTTAGGATAAGTGAAGGTGCAGTTTGTAATCTTACAGCTTTTGAGATGTGCGCACACAACGGAACCCATGTGGACGCTCCTTATCATTTTTTAGAAGGTGAGGAAACCATAGACAGAGTACCGCTTGATAAGTTTATAGGATATGCCTACGTTGCTGAGCACGACGGAGATATAACTGCAGATATAGCTCAAAAAATCCTTAATGATGCAAAAGAGGCAGACAAAAATAAGAGCTTAAATGCATATGAAAGAATTCTTGTTAAAGGTGATGCAGTAATGACAAAAGAAGGTGCCCGGGTTTTCACTGAAGCCGGCATCAAGCTTTTTGGTAATGAATCGCAGACGGTTGGTCCGATAGATGCTCCGATGGAGGTGCATCTGATAATGCTTGGCGCTAAGGTGGTTTTACTCGAGGGAGTGAGACTGTCCGAAGTTCCGGTCGGAATATACTTGCTAAATGCGGCACCCATTAATCTGGGCGGCTCTGACGGTGCTCCATGCAGGGCTACATTGTTGGATATGGATAAATGATTTTAGAGTGTGTCAATAGGGAGTATTCTCTTTGACACACTTTTTGGTTGCTTATTTCTTTGCTCCCAAAATCGCAATTTCCTATTATCAATTTGATGGGATTTAGATAGACAAATATATTTACTAATGGTATTCTATAAAGTAGCAATTTTATGATGCACTAAGTTTTGTCGGTGTTGATGCAGGCACGCCACCGATGTATGCTATGCCTGCTACAAGGTATATTAAATGGAAAACTATGCAAAGCTTTGGTTAAACTATTCGGAAAAGAAAAACAATAAAGACTGTTCAGCATTAAAACAATTTGTATTTAGCGGAGCATTTACATCGGATAAGATCATTGAAAATGCAAAAAAAGAGCTCTTACTTGGGATAAAGGGTATGCTCAGGATTGAACCGGAGATAGCAGTCGAGGGAACAGCTGTAGATCCATCTGGGTTAAAGAGAGAGCTCACCTCGGGCAGTAAAATAGCAGACAGTGAAGAATACTCAATTTCCATAAATAACGAAAGTATAAATATATCATCAGGCAGCAGCACGGGGATCCTTTATGGCGTATTTAATATCTTAAGGACCATAGCCTGCGAAAAGGATGTTAAGAAAGAATTTGAATCAGGAAAAACATTCCGTCCTTCAAACCCGTTAAGAATGCTTAATCACTGGGACAATATGGATGGCAGCATTGAGCGTGGGTATTCGGGAAAATCCTTCTTCTATGTAAATAATGAAATAGTGATAGATGAGCGCACAGTTTTCTATGCAAGGCTTATCGCAAGCGTTGGCATAAATGCAGTTGTAATTAATAATGTAAATGTTAAGCAGGCTGCTTCCTACATGATAACCGACAGGTATTTTGAAAAGCTTGCAGAGCTCGGAGAGATATTTGCAGGCTATGGTATAGGACTGTATTTGAGTCTTAATTATGCTTCTACCATAGAGATAGGCGGGATGGACAGTGCTGATCCGCTTAATGAGGGAGTTAAAGCCTGGTGGAAAGAAAAGATGGCAGAGGTATTTGCAAAGATACCTACCCTTAAGGGCTTTCTTGTAAAAGCAGATTCAGAGGGGCGCCCTGGACCGTTTACATATGGCAGGACACAGGCGGATGGAGCAAACATGTTGGCAGATATCGCAAAGGAATACGGAGCGATAATCATTTGGAGATGCTTTGTATACAACTGCCGTCAGGACTGGCGTGACAAAAAGACAGACCGTGCAAGAGCCGGATACGATAACTTTATGCCGATGGATGGCGACTACCATGACAATGTCATCCTGCAGATAAAGAACGGCCCTATGGACTTCCAGATCAGGGAGCCTATTTCACCGCTGTTTGGCGGACTTAAAGCAACCAATCAGATGCTTGAGGTGCAGATAGCGCAGGAATACACCGGGCAGCAGATAGATGTATGCTACCTTATCCCGATGTTTAAAGAGATACTTGGATTCAAAACCTATGCTAAAGATACTGATGATACAGTAGCCGATATTATTAGCGGTAAAACCTTTAACAGCCGTTTCTCAGGCATTGCGGCAGTTACAAATACAGGAAATGATTTTAACTGGACCGGTAATTACCTTGCCGGAGCAAATCTTTTCGGATTTGGAAGACTTGCGTTTGATACCGGTCTTGAGAGTGCCGAGATAGCAGAAGAATTTATAAGAATGACCATTTCAAGTGATGATAGTGTGGTAAATACCATAAAGGAGATACTGCTTCCTTCAAGGGCTGTTTATGAGAAATATACTTGTCCTTTGGGAATTGGCTGGATGGTAACGCCTGCAACACATTATGGCTGCAGCGTTGACGGATATGAGTATGACAGATGGGGAACTTATCACAGAGCTGACCATCTTGGCATAGGAGTTGACAGGACGGATAAGGGTACGGGCTATGCGCTCCAGTACAATGAGCCGAATGCCTCCATCTATAATTCACCTGAAAAATGTCCTGACGAGCTTGTACTTTTCTTCCATCACTTACCTTATACGCATGTGCTTCACAGTGGAAAAACTGTAATACAGCATATTTATGATGTTCACTTTGAGGGTTACGACGAGGCTGTAAAACTTGCTCAAAAATGGGATACCTTAAAGGGCAGGGTTGATGACGGCATATTTGAAAATGTAAGTGAAAGATTTAAACGCCAGCTCTTCAACGCAAAAGAGTGGTGCGATCAGGTTAATTCCTACTTCTACCGCAAGAGCGGCATAGAGGATGAGAAGGGCCGGGAAATCTTCTGAAAAGACTACCAAAAGGCTTCCCATTGAGGGGAAACTGTCAGCGCAGCTGACTGATGAGGTGTAAATGCTGAAAAAGGACGCATATAGGCAGTGTTACCTATGTGCGTCCTTATCATTATCCCGGAGTTTTCTTTATAACTGCAATCCTAATATCTTTAACATCCATATCAGGTATTCGTTCAGACAATAATTTTGAAATATAATTCTCCAGCTGTTTTTTATATCCCTGAATCATATCATCATACCGATAACCGGAAAACAGTTCATGTATGAATGACTCTGTCTGCTGTTCTATATTTAAAAGTTCGGGATAGTTGGGAAAACATTCTTTATAATCAATTTCAATATAAAGCCTAAAAAAATAATTATAATCTGTATCTACTACGATAGGTTTAAATCTGAACATTATATTTGTAAAGGCATTTATAGAATACTTATTCCACTCCTTCTCGATTGCTTTCCTGGATTTTCTGTATTTTTCCTCTATTTTATTGACCGGATACAAAACATCAGTAAATCTTATGGAATAATAATGCAGACCATCACTGATATCATAATATGGATGATCATATTTTAATTTGTGGGATTTTTTAATCTTTCTCTTTTTAAATAATTTAATTAACAATACCAGTAGTACAACTTCGGTTATTGTTATGCCAACAATCATAACATCTTGCTCAGAATGGTGGTCCATTACGCACGAAATGATACTGCACCCAACAGGCAAAACCAGGATCAAAAACAGAAATACAAACACAGCTATTGTATTCGGCCAGTCAATACAGTACATTTCCCTTTCAGGGTATTCCCTGTTTGGATGATTTGGATCGTACCTTTCATTTATAAATGTATCATTATATCGGTCATGATCATATATGAACAATGATTGAGGGAACTTAAACTTTGTTTGATTACAGTTTTCTTCATCATCGTCTTTCTCTTCCTGAGGATTAACAAGTTCATTTAATTTTACATTTCTAAATGCGATATAGAAATCATGGTTTTGAATGTTACCGGGTATCTTTGCATATAAGACTTTATACAGGGCCTTATCCTTCTTTTTTAGTTTATAAGCTAATTCTGAATTCAGATATTTCTTGGAATCATCTACAAGGGAACGATGTAACAGCTTTTTTTCTTCTTCGGAATAAAATACCTCTTTCCCAATATTTTCAGTAGCATAATTTACCACTCCAAAGGAGGGCTCTTTTTGATCTTTGGTTTTCTTATTATAGATCATTCTTCCATTACTTTCTTTTCATCATATTCCGTTAATAATATACCTAACGACTTGTTGATGAGTATATTTTATCACGGAAATTCATATATATCAAGTTACAACTTTGATTAAAACTGACCCCGTTGGTTTTTAAATGTGCTATATTGTAAAGTTGCTCCTATTCTATTGCAACCTTTCTCATAGGATATTATAATAGCTATATCAGAGAAAATCATATCTGACAATGGAGAAGGAGGAAATATAAATGATCTATTATGTTAATGCAAAAGCATCAAAGGATGGAAACGGCTCTAAAGAGATGCCTTTCCGTCACATTAATGACGCGGCTAAAATTGCAAGGCCCGGAGATGAGGTTATTGTGGCTCCCGGTATTTACAGGGAATATGTTAACCCTGTTAACGGCGGTACTCCCGATAAGAGGATTGTTTACCGTTCCGAAAAGATCAAGGGCGCTATTATCACAGGTGCTGAAATATTGAAGGATTGGAAGAAATACAAAGGGGATGTATGGAAGGCTGAGGTTGACAACGGCGTTTTCGGTGCCTACAACCCTTATACCACTTATGTATGCGGCGACTGGTATTTTGCTCCTACCGTAAGACATACAGGTGCGGTTTTTATCAATGACCTTATGATGTATGAGACCGTTTCCTTAAAGGAATGTCTCGCAGGTGAATCCGATCCCTGTGCTTACAACCTTGAAGAATCAAAGTATAAATGGTTTACCGAACAGAAGGATGGCAAGACCATTCTGTATGCTAACTTTAAAGGTATGGATCCCACTAAGGAAAAGGTTGAGATCAGTGCAAGAAGGAACTGCTTTATGCCTGACAAGCCCGGCAGGGGATATATCACAGTTTCAGGCTTTGTTATCACAAAGGGTGCTACCACATGGGCTCCTCCCGCTGCTTACCAGGACGGTCTTATCGGTCCTCACTGGAGCAAGGGCTGGATCATAGAGGACTGTGAGGTATCCAACAGCAGATGCTGCGGTATTTCATTAGGTAAATACAGGGATCCCGAAAATGATATGTATTTCTATACAAAGCATGTAAAGAGCCCTACACAGATGGAGCGTGATGCTGTCTGCCGCGGTCAGTTCCACGGATGGCTCAAGGAACGTGTAGGCAGCCATATCATCAGGCGCTGTGAGGTTCATCACTGCGAGCAGACCGGTATTGTAGGCCGTATGGGCGGTGTTTTCTCAACTATCGAGGACTGCCATATCCATCATGTATGTAATTCCCAGCAGTTAGGCGGAGCAGAGACCGCAGGTATCAAGCTGCATGCTGCTATTGACGTTACCATCAGAAGGAACCACATCCACAACTGTATCATGGGTGTATGGCTTGACTGGGAGGCTCAGGGTGCACGTATCACTCAGAACCTTATGCATGACAACTTCCGTCCGGAAGGCAGAAAGCCTGCTCAGGGCGCTATGTTCTCCAATGATATATTTATTGAAGTAGGTCATGGCCCTACCCTTATTGATAATAATATCCTGCTTTCCAAGGTTTCCGTTGTTATGCCCAGTGAAGGCATCGCATGCGTTCACAACCTTATGCTTGGGTCATTCAGCCTTATCAATTCAGGTGTTGACAGCATCGTAAACGGACAGAGGGAACCCAGATTTACTCCTTATCATATTCGCCACAGGACAGAGGTTGCAGGCTTCATGACCATCCTTCACGGCGATGACAGGATCTACAACAATATCTTTGTACAGAATTATCCTGTAACAGATAAGAAGAAAACTGCAAAGGACTGCGATTACGAGGTTTCCGGCACCTCCTGCTTTGATATCTTCCCTTCATATGATGAGTGGATCGCTCAGTTTGATATGGACAAGGAACCCGACATGGGCAAGCTGGCTACAGCACACTTCGGGCATCTGCCTGTATGGGTAAAGGGAAATGCTTACTTTAACGGTGCCGCTGTAGGAAAGCATGAAAAAGATGGTCTTGAGAACAAGAAAAACAAGGTAAAGGTAGAGCTGGTAGAGAAAGATGGAAAGTTTACATTAAAAACCAACCTCTACACATATCTGAAAGGTTTTGAAGATGGTATCATTACAAGTGATATACTCGGATGTGCTTTTGAACCTGAGCAGAGATTCGAGAATCCCGACGGAACCGCTATCACCTTTGACAGCGATTTCTTAGGAAATCACAGAGGTCTTTCAACCATACCCGGACCTTTTGCTGACGGTGACGCTGCAAAGAGCGTGCTCTGGTAAAAAAATAAAGCGTGCAGATCTTATACGGGGTCTGCACGCTTGTTTTCACTTCAGCAAATAAAAAAATAATTTTATATAGGAACCTTAAGGATTGACAAACCCCCCTCCTAAGACTAAAATTATAGGTAACCAAATTGATCGGAGGACATCAAAATGCCATTTATAGATTCGAAGATTACAGTAGCGGTTGATGCAGCAAAAAAGGAAGAGCTCAAGGCAGAACTTGGCAAGCTCATGGCAACCCTTCATAAGAGCGAAACATATCTTATGGTAGGCATAGAGGACAAATATGACCTTTGGTTTGGAGGCAAGAAACTGGAGAAAGGCGCATATGTATCGGTAAGCCTGCTTGGAAACGCACCTTCAAAGGATTTTGCCACCATGACAGGACAGATCTGTGACGTATACTCAAGACTTCTCGGCATTCCCGGGGATGCTATTTATGTAACATATCACCCCATAAGTGACTGGGGCTGGAACGGAAGTAATTTCTGAGGTTAATTGTGGAAATAAAGAAAATAGAAATATCGGTCAGGGATCTTGTTGAGTTTTCGGAACGAAGTGGAGATATCGACAACAGGACTGCACATACCGACCCCGACGCCATGCAGGAAGGAGCAAGGCTTCACCGCAAGATACAAAAGGAGCAGGGCGCAGGATACAGTGCGGAAGTTTCTTTAAAAATGGAAACCGAGGCAGAGTATGACGGCGAGCATATGATATTCGCCATTGAGGGAAGGGCAGACGGAATATTTGAAGAAACTCCCGAAAAAGCCGGGATAATTACTGAAAATCCGGCAGGCGAAATGGTTTTCATAGACGAGATCAAGACCACCTACAGGGATGTAGAAAAACAGACTGAGCCTGTGCAGGTACACCTTGCCCAGGCCAAATGCTATGCATATATTTATGCGGAACAGAATTCACTTGCTCGTATTGGCGTAAGAATGAGCTATGCCAACCTGGAAGATGAAAAGAAAAATTTCTTTTATTATATATATGATTTTAATGAGCTTAAAGCTTGGTTTGAGTCCATAATCCATGAGTATGCCAAGTGGATGGCCTGGCAGATAAAATGGGAACGCAAAAGAAACGAGAGCATAAAAAAGACGGATTTCCCCTTTAACTACAGGGATGGTCAAAAGGAACTGGCAGCGGGAGTATACCGTACAATAGCCAGAAAAAAGAAACTGTTCTTAGAAGCACCTACCGGGGTTGGGAAAACCATATCCACGGTATTCCCGGCTGTAAAGGCAATGGGAGAGGGGCTTACCTCAAAGATTTTTTATGGAACTGCTAAAACCATAGCAAGAACGGTGGCAGAGGAAGCCTTTAGTATTTTGATGAGTAAAGGCCTGCAGTTTAAATGCGTGACCATTACAGCGAAGGAAAAGGTCTGCGTACTCCCGAAACCGGCCTGTAACCCGGATGAATGCCCAAGGGCAAAGGGACATTTTGACAGGGTAAATGACTGCGTATATGATCTTCTTACAAACGAAGGCAGCATAACAAGGGAGCTTATCTTAAGCTATGCGGAAAAGCATAATGTCTGCCCGTTTGAGATGTGCCTGGATGTGACTACCTGGGCAGATGCAGTCATATGCGACTATAATTATCTTTTTGATCCAAACGTATATTTAAGGCGCTTCTTTGCAGAAGGTGTGGAGAAGGACTATGTATTTCTGGTCGATGAGGCACACAACCTTGTGGAACGGGCAAGGGAGATGTACAGTGCCTACCTCAAAAAAGAGGACTTCCTTCTGGTAAAGAAGATGGTCGGCACCGCAGACTACAACCATAAAAGACTGTCCGGTGCGCTTGATAAATGTAATAAATACATGCTTGAAATAAAGAGGCAGTGTGACGAATTTACCGTATGGGAGGAACTGGATTCCTTTACGGAGGTCCTTCAAAGGTTCATGGGAATCTATGAAGCTATGCCGGTCAATTTCAAGGTGGAAGATCCTGAAATGCTTTCTACACTTTATCTTGATGTAAGGCATTTTGTAAATATGTATGACAGCATGGATGGAAACTACAGCATCTATTCGGATTATTCACAGGACGGAAGCTTTAATGTCACATTATGCTGTATGGATCCGTCAAAGCCTTTGAAAAACTGTCTTTCAAGAGGCCGGAGCGCTGTCTTTTTCTCGGCAACGCTGATACCTGTAAAATACTATATCGGGCAGCTTGGAGGAGAAGAAGATGACTACGCCGTATATGCCCCATCCCCGTTTGATAAAAGCAACCGCCTGATAATGGTGGCGAGGGATGTCAGCACGAAATATACCAGACGTAATAAGGCCGAGTATGATAAAATAGCCGGCTATATCAGGGATTTCGCGGCAGCTAAGGCAGGAAACTACATGGTATTCTTCCCTTCATATAAGATGATGGTCGATGTGGCTGAATCTTTAAAGGAAATCATGAAGGATGATTTAGGAGAGATATCGGTATCAGAGTTAAAGGCTGATGACAGCGAGATAAATGAAAATGCCGGCAATCCGGAGAATTATAATGAAATTCCTGAGACCAGAGGAAATATAGAGGACGAAGATGCTTTGGTAAGTGGAAAAACGTATTTGATGCTCCAGCTTCCCGGTATGAGTGAGAAGGAAAAGGAGACCTTCCTTAATTACTTTGATGAGGCAAATGCCGGTACACTTATAGGCTTTTGTGTTATGGGTGGTATTTTCGGGGAAGGCATTGATTTAAGGGCAGAAAGGCTTATAGGTGCAGTCATAGTAGGAACGGGCCTTCCTCAGGTATGTAATGAGAGGGAACTATTCAGAAACTACTTTGATGAGACGAATAATTCAGGTTTTGAGTACGCATATCTGTACAACGGTATGAACAAGGTACTGCAGTCGGCGGGGCGTGTTATAAGGACATCCGATGACAGGGGGGCGATACTCCTGCTGGATGAGCGTTTCGGTACAGAGCAGTACAGAAAGCTTTTCCCACAGGAATGGTATCCGTTTGAATATACGGATGCCCAAAGGATTTCGGAGCAGCTTGATAAATTCTGGGGAATATAATATAAAACAAAATTGTTTTAAGGTGGGTTCATATGTATAAGAAGGTATTAGTAGGTTTGACAGCGGTAATCCTGCTCGGCCTCCTGGCGGCTGCAGGTATTATAATCTATGAAAAGATCGCGGAGAAGTACAAGGAAAGCGAAGTAAAAATGAACCTTTCAGATTATTATACCGTGCCCGATGGGGAGGCAATGTTAATATTTGACGAAAAGGTATATGAGAAAAATGCTCTTTTTGTTGATGGGGAGCCCTATCTTGATTTTCCTACGGTTACCGAAAGATACACTACACTTTTTATGTGGAGTCCCGAAGAAAACAGGATGTATTATACAACGGCCTCCAAAGAATATCTGATCACTCCCGGCGAAAAGGATATGCTGGTCAATGAGGAAAAGATCACAAATACCTGTCCTGCAGTCATTATAAAGAATGATACAATTTATATTTCAATGTCATTTTTAAAGGAATGTAGCAATATCACCTACAGAGTATATACCGATCCCGCAAGAGTTCTTGTTACATACAGTACTGACGAATATCTGTGTGCTACATTGAAACAGGAGTCAAGCATAAGAGTCAGCCAGGATATAAAGGCGGACTATCTTGAAAAGCTTCCCGAGGGCAGTGTCGTAAGGATTATTGAAGGTGGCGGCATCCAGCAGAAGGGCTTTATAAAGGTTATGAGCGAGGATGGAGTAAGAGGCTATATCCTGCAGGAAAAGCTGGACTGGGCTAACAGATATAACGTTGCTCCGACATTTAATCCGTACACGGAAGAGGAATACAAGCACATTATTCTTCCTGAGAAGATTTACCTTATCTGGCAGCTTGTATACAGCAAGGGACATATTGATGAAATGGTCTCTTATATTGAGAAAAACCCCGAGGTAAACGTTGTTTCTCCTACCTGGTTTTTTATGAGCTCGGATAAGGGAGATATCATTTCATACGGCGATGCCGACTATGTAACTGCAGCTCATGAGAGAAAGGTAAATGTCTGGGCACTGTTAAAAAATGATACTCTTGAAGGTGCGTTTAAGTGTGCTGAAGACAGTCACAAGGTTTTCTCAACATATGAAAACAGGCAGAGACTGATACGTAACGTGATCGATGCGGTAAAGAAATGTGGGGCAGACGGAATCAATGTGGATGTGGAAGGCCTTAATGTTGAAACCGGTATTTATTTCGTACAGTTTTTAAGAGAACTGAGTTTCCGCTGCAGGGATTACGGCATAGTACTTTCCGTAGATAATTATATCCCCGAGGAATACAACGCATTTTATAATATTCCCGAGCAAAAGAAATGTGCTGATTATATAGTAATAATGGGCTATGATGAGCATTATGCCGGGTCTGATGCAGGCTCTGTGGCTTCTCTTTCCTGGTTTAAATATGCCGCTGATCTTACTCTTAAGAAATGCGGACCGGAACAGATCATAATGGGAGTGCCCTTCTATACAAGACTTTGGAAGGAAGTCCCTGATGGGGATGCGGTTAAGACCTATTCCGAGAGAACCATGAACTTAAGGGAGCAGGAGGAGTTTGTTGCAGGTTTAGACTTTGAACCCGAATGGAAGGACAAGGAAGGTCAGTACTATTACGAATATGAGGAAGAGGGAGCAACCTTTAAGCTTTGGGCGGAAGAGAAGAGATCCCTTGCCTTAAAGGCTATGGTTATCGGCGAAAAAGAATTCGGCGGGACTGCAGCCTGGATGATGGGTGGAGATACCGATGGTATCTGGACTGTTATAAAGGAAGCGGTGAACGGCGATGTTACTTCACTTTTGAAGGAAGATAATGCCGATATCGGTGTAAGTGATGACAGCGGCGATGATATGGATCATGATAATATAGGACCCTAAGGAAAAGGAGGCAGAGTATGCAGAGTATAATTGAGTATTTAAAACAACTGGGAACTGATGTTGGATTAAAGCTTTTGTTTGGTCTGGTTGTCCTGTTTGTAGGCTTTAAGCTGGCAAAATGGGTTGTAAAGCTTGTTTCTAAGGGAAGGGCTTTTGGAAAACTGGATGAGAGCGTAAAAAGCTTTTTGCTTAGCTTTATTAAGATTGTTCTGTATTCTTTGGTAATTGCAAGCGCAGCTATTATCTGGGGTATTCCTACGACCTCATTCCTTACGATCTTTACCTCGGCAGGCGTTGCGGTAGGTCTGGCTCTACAGGGAGCTCTGTCAAACTTCGCCGGCGGACTTATGATTCTCATCTTTAAGCCCTTTAAGGTTGGAGATTTTATAGAAAACGGTGCCGTGATGGGTACGGTAAAGGATATCACTATCATCTATACCATTCTCCACACGGTGGACAATAAGGTGGTTACCATCCCTAATGGTACGCTTACAAATTCTAATGTTATCAATTATTCGGCACTTCCTTCAAGGCGTGTGGACATTAAGTTCAGTGCAGGCTATCATGACGATATTGAGAAAGTCAAGAAGGTTCTGATGAGCGTTGCAGAATCGCATGAAAAGGTTTTAAAGGATCCTGCACCGTTTGTAAGGCTTACAGCTCAGGCCTCAAGCTCACTTGACTATACCTTCAGGGTTTGGTGCTCAGGTGCGGATTACTGGGATGTTTACTTTGACATGATGGAGCGTGTTAAGAAAGCGTTTGATGAAAACGGTATCACGATCCCGTTCCAGCAGGTGGATGTACACATGGACAAATAAATAAGTCTGGTTCAAGCCTGACTCAGTCGAAGTATCTATATGGTCTAAAACCAATAATCGCATATCCTACTGTACGCTTAAGGTTTTATCCCATACAGATACTTCGACTGTTTTTGGGCTTGAATTTAGGAGAATGAATTTGGGATTTTTTATAAAAAATACTTGTAAAATATTGAAAAGGTGGTATTATTGTACTATCTTTTTTTTATTTTCAGGAGGTAATTAATTATGATGAGGACAAAAATCAAAGAATTGTTTAGAAACACGTCGGAATATGCATCAAAAGATGTGACAGTATGCGCATGGGTTCGTACAAACCGTTCCCAGGCACAGTTTGGCTTCCTGAATATAAATGATGGTTCATTTTTTGAGAATCTGCAGGTTGTTTATGAGGCAGGTCTGGAGAATTTTGAGGATATATCGAAGATCAGGGTTGGTATGAGCGTTAAGGTTGTGGGTACCGTGGTACTTACACCTGAAAACCAGCAGCCGTTTGAGATCAAGGCAAAGTCTGTTGAAGTACTCGGTGACTGTCCCGAGAGCTATCCCATCCAGCCTAAGAGACATACAAGAGAGTTCCTTCGTACCGTGGCTCATCTTCGTCCCCGTACAAACCTGTTCAGCGCAGTATTCAGAGTAAGAAGTGTTGCTGCAATGGCTATTCATACATATTTCCAGGACAGAGGATACCTTTACGTACATACTCCTCTTATCACATGTGCAGACTGTGAAGGCTCAGATCAGATGTTTAAGATTACTACTCTTAACATGAACGAGCTTCCTATGACTGAGGACGGAAAGGTTGATTTCAGCAAGGATCTGTTCGGCAAGCAGTCATTTATCACAGGATCAGGTCAGCTTCAGGGCGAGACCTTTGCGATGGCTTTTGGTGATATTTATACCTTTGGACCTACTTTCAGGACTGAGAACTCCAATACACAGACTCATGCAAACGAGTTCTGGATGATCGAGCCCGAGATGGCTTTCTGCGATCTTGAAGGTCTGATGGATATCGAAGAGGATATGCTTAAGTTTGTTGTTAAGTATGTCTGTGAGAAGTGCCCTGAGGAGATTGATTTCTGCGACAAGTTTGTTGCAAAGGGACTTAAGGATAAGCTTAACGGTATTATCAATGCAAAGTTTACAAGAATCTGTCATCATGATGCGATCGATCTGTTAAAGAAAGCAGATGTTAAGTGGGAATTCCAGCCTGATTATGGCGAGGATATTGCTAAGGAGCATGAGAAGTATCTTGTTGACTACTTTAACGGTCCTGTTTTCGTTACCAACTGGCCTAAGGAGATCAAGGCTTACTATATGAAGGTTAACCCTGACAACGCTACTGTTGCTGCTGTTGATCTGCTTGTACCTCAGGCAGGAGAGCTTATGGGCGGTAGCCAGAGAGAAGAAAATCTTGATAAGCTCTTAGAGAGAATGGATGAAATGGGCGTTGACAAGAGTGGTATTGACTGGTACCTTGATACCCGTAGATATGGTGGCTGTGTTCACAGCGGCTTTGGCATGGGCTTTGAGAGACTTATCATGTACTTAACAGGCGTTGAGAATATTCGCGACGTCATCCCTTATCCCAGAACACCTAAGAACTGCGAGTTTTAATCATATTAAGTCAATTATGGGTCAATCATAGGGACGGTTTTGCGGTTGAAATGATATTTTTCAACCACAGAACCGTCCCTGTGATTGACATTAAGACAGTATAAAAGGGGATATGATGCGATTAGAAGAGAGAACAGAAAAGGTTAATGATATATTTGAGGGTAAAATCATCCATGTGCATGTAGACGACATCACTCTTTCAAACGGGAAGCCAGGTTACCGCGAGGTGGTTGAGCACCCCGGTGGAGTATGTATAGCCGCTCTTACTGATAAAAATGAGCTTCTTTTTGGAAAGCAGTTCAGATATCCCTTTAAGGAGGTTACTCTGGAGCTACCGGCGGGAAAACTTGAAAAGGGTGAGGAACCCTTTGTAACCGCACAGAGAGAACTTAAAGAGGAGACTGGCTGCACCGGGAAAGACTGGATACCTATGGGAAAAATGTACCCCTCCCCGGGAATACTTAAGGAAGTGGACTGGCTTTTCTTTTGCAGGGTTGATAAGGAGTCTAAAGATCTCGAACTTGATGATGACGAGTTTATAGAACCCTTGCGTATCCCGATTGAAAAGGCTGTGGAAATGGTCATGAACGGTGAGATACCGGATGCAAAGACACAGCTTTTGATATTAAAGGCGGCAGAGTATTTGAAACGATAAACAAAACAGGCTGAAAAAATTTAATATTATTTTCATTTGTTTTTGTATCTGCGGTATGTTATTATACTCTTGTAGAGTGTAGGTAGTTATTCGGCTTATTTGACCGTTTTTATATGATATAGTTTTATTGGTTGTTTCTTCATGGATGGAGGTAGCCTTATGGATGTTGGCGGAGTATTGACAGTTACGCTTAATGATACCAAGACAAGAAATGATATAGGGTTCGCTGTGCTTGCAAAACAGATGGATACTGAAAAGCAGGCAGGTGCTGCTATGATAGATATGATGAACAGAACTTTTATGGAGAACAGCGTAAACAAAAACCTTGGAAATAATATTGATATTTGTGTCTGATCTTTTAGAAAAACATTTCCCCTTGCCTTGATGGCAGGGGTTTTTTGCTTCTGTGATAATGTCAAAAGGCTTGAAAATAGGGACTTCCGACAGATGCTTAAAAAAATTTTGTAAATTTTTGAAAAATTTTTAAAAAAATGCTTGCATTTTTCAAAAGATGGGTGTATAATGCCACTTGTGCTTGTGAAAAACAAGAAACGCACCTTTAGCTCAGTTGGTAGAGCACCTGACTCTTAATCAGGGTGTCCAGGGTTCGAGCCCCTGAAGGTGCAGACGAGTGAAAAGCCTTGAAACATCGGTGTTTCAAGGTTTTTTTGTTGCTCAAAAATCGGCTGATTTTGTATGTTTTATGGGTTTTTGTATTAAGAAAACCATGATAAGGGATAGTAGGATTGTTATTTTTTATTGAAAATTTACCGGAAATATGATAAACTAAACTATAGTTTTATTATATAAAACTCATTTGAGTATATTTAAAGGAGGGTATTTTATGCAGTATTCAATCGAAGGCGAGCCGTTGCCCGTTGTCATCTGTCAATTAGCAGCCGGGGAAATGATGATCACAGAGAAGGGTGCTATGTCTTGGATGTCACCCAACATGAAAATGGAGACCGTTGGGGGCGGACTCGGAAAGATGTTCGGACGTGCATTCTCAGGTGAGGCTATGTTCCAGAATCACTACACAGCTGAAGGTGGAAATGGTCTTATTGCTTTTGCTTCAAGCTTCCCGGGCTCTATCAGAGCTTTTGAAATTACTCCGGGAAATGAGATCGTTTGTCAGAAGTCAGCATTCCTTGCTTCAACATCTGATGTTCAGCTTTCAGTTTTCTTTAACAAGAAAGTTGGAGCAGGCTTTTTTGGTGGTGAGGGCTTCATTATGCAGAAACTTTCAGGAAACGGTATAGCATTTGTTGAATTTGACGGATATATCAAGGAATACAACCTTCAGGCAGGCCAGTCGATGGTTCTCGATACAGGCTATCTGGCAGCTATGTCCGCTACCTGTACTATGGAGATCCAAAGTGTTGCAGGCATTAAGAACAAGCTCTTCGGTGGCGAAGGTTTCTTTAATACAGTTGTTAACGGCCCCGGCAAGATCTGGATTCAGTCAATGCCTATTTCTGCTATGGCAGGTTCTCTTGCTCCATTTATTGTTACCGGTCACTAATTTGCTTATCTGTTAATATACAAATAAGGAGATGTTTGGAAAGTCAATGTTACTGCCAAACATCTCTTTTGTTAAAGGTATAAAGTAACCTATAATAAACATAAAAATGAGAAACAAAGAAAGGTTTATGCTATGGAATACCGCAATATTTTTAAAGAATTAGGCTATGATGAAGAGGTGGTAAACAAAAGAGTCCGTGAGTGTTTTGATACCATTTATAATGGTCCGGAGGGAGTCCGCTTCTATGAAAATGTAGGGGAGGATATGGGTTATATCACGGATACGGGAAATGATGACGTAAGGACCGAAGGTATGTCTTATGCCATGATGGTATGTGTACAGATGGATGAAAAGGAAAAGTTTGACCGTATCTGGGCTTGGACAAAGAAATATATGTGGATACCCGAAGGGTATGACCAGGGGTATTTTAAGTGGTCCTGCAATCTCGATGGAACAGTCAGGGGCAAGGGACCTGCGCCCGACGGAGAAGAGTATTTTGCCATGGCGCTTTTCTTTGCATCACACAGATGGGGAGACGGAGAAGGGATCTATAACTATTCTCATGAAGCAAAGGAAATCCTTAAGGCCTGCATACATAACGGTGAGGGCGAGCGTCAGGGACATCCTATGTGGAATCACGAGAACCACTATATAAAGTTTACTCCTGAGGTTGAGTTTTCAGATACATCATATCATCTGCCCCATTTCTATGAGCTGTTCGCAAAATGGGCGTATGAAGAAGACAGAGATTTCTGGAAAAAAGCGGCAGATGCCAGCAGGGAATATATTGTAAAATCAAGTCATCCGGTTACGGGACTTAGCCCTGAATATTCCGAATATGACGGTACCCCGACCAATTCGGCATGGGCAAAGAAATATAAGCAAAGGCATGACTGGTTTTTCAGTGATGCATACAGGACCATTGCCAATATTGCCATGGAGTCCTGCTGGTGCGGAGAAAACCCTGCCTTGGCAGATATAGCGGCTAAAATCCAGCGCTTCTTCATTGAAGACCGTAACGGAATAATGGACGGTATTTATGAGATAGACGGCACCTTGGTTGAGGATCATGCCAAACATAATGTAGGTCTTCTTGCAACAAATGCAGAAGGCTCCCTTGCAGTTTTCATTAATTCAAAAGCTGACAAGAAGAGCCTTGAGTATGCAAAGCGTTGTGTAAGACTGCTTTGGGATACCCCTATGCAGACGGGAAAATACAGATATTATGATAACTGTCTGTACATGTTTGCTATGCTTGCTTTGAGTGGAAATTATAAAATATGGTAATTAAGGTGCGCAGAAAAATCCTGCGTAATCAAATCTGTACATCATAACCTTATTGCCGAAAAGATCCATTTCCTTTCCTTCGGCTTTACCGTCACGAACCTGCTGTGATCCCTCTATAAGCTTGGGGATCAGATCGGGATATACCGGACATTTATCGTGGCAAGGGTAGATAATATCAAATCTGTCCTTGATGGAATCAAGCTTTTTAAGACTTTCGATGAAGCTGTCCATATTCCGGTATTGTCCAAACATGAAAATAATGCCTGACTGGACTGTATCGCCGGAGTACAGGATTCTGTTGTTTATATCAAGTAACGCAATGCTTCCGGGAGTATGTCCGGGGATATCGATTACCTCTAACGGACGATTTCCAAGATCGATAATATCGCCTTCCTTTACAGGGATAATGGTACCTTTACCGCCGTTATTCCTGTAATTTTCTTCTTCTGCAGGGCTCATATAGATTTTGTCAAAAGCACCGTTCCCGGCGATATGGTCCCTGTCCGCATGAGTATTGATTATCTCTATTGGCTTGTCGGTAACCTTTTTGGCAGCATCTATAGCATTGGTATTGTTCATGCTGCTGTCTATCATAAGTGCCTTTTCGGTACCCTCAAGGATAAAGTAACGTACCCTGTCATCCTCTACTCTGTAGGTGCCTTTGCTAAGCTGCATTATATCCATCATGGCTTTTAGTCTCCTTTCTTATTTCTCACCCTTAAATCCTTAAAAAATCTCTGTAGTATTTCGGTGCTTTCCTCTGCACAGATATCCTTTGTTATCTCAACCTGATGGTTAAATTCCGGACGGTTTAAGAGGTTGAGTATTGAGCCAGCACAGCCTGCTTTAGGGTTCATGGCGCCGATGACTACACGGTCAACTCTTGACTGGACTATAGCTCCTGAGCACATCTGACAGGGCTCTAAGGTGACATACATCGTACATCCGTCAAGCCTCCAGTCACCGATCTTTTTACAGGCCTGGGCGATGGCGGTTATTTCTGCATGCGCCAGGGCGGTCTTTTTAGTATTACGCTTATTGTAGCCCCTGCCGATTATTTTTTTATCATATACTATGACACAGCCTATCGGGACCTCGCCTAGTGCTATGGCATGCTCGGCCTGCTTTAAGGCCTTTTTCATAAATTTGATGTCATCCTCAGGTGTAAGAGGAGTACGCTTGACGTTTTTAGCGGCATCCGGTTTCATTTGGTAATTTGCCTCTCTTTTGGGTTTTACGCATTTACATCTTATCCGTCAATCTGGTATCTTAATTGATTGATATAACTGTCTGTACATGGGTTTTGGGTTTAATTCGCAACATCAAGTACATATAGCAGGATATCTCTCGGGCATTCGTTAAATTCGTGAGCATTTCTTATAACTTTTTCAAATTGGAACCCGAGTTTTTCTATTAATGCCTTTGAAGGCAGATTTTCCGGCAGTATTTCAGCCTGGAAACGTCTTAAGCCATATTCCTTAGCCACTATTGGGAGCATGTAGGAGGCAGCTTCATAGGCATATCCCTTTCCACGTTCTGCGGTATCGGTTTTATACCCGATGATACAGGCATGTTCGCTTTTGTTATCCGTAAGGGCAAAGCTTACGTTCCCAATTACACGGTGGAGATTATCCTTAAGGAATATATAATAGCGGGCCCCCTCGGATTTCATGAAAATCCTTTGTTCTGCCTGTACCGCTCTTATCTGATAGTTCATGGTGAAATAGCTGTCGTTAAGCTTCATGTCCCATTTTGAAAAGTCCTCACGGTTGCGGATCAGGTATTCATTTATTTTGTCTGCGAATGCCTCATTCCCTATAGCGAGTATGAGGTGTTCGGTTTCGTATCTGAGATGCATTTTTCTTTCTTCCGTGTTTTAAGGCTAATCGGAGTAAGTCTTTAAACAACTCCGCGCAACTGTGTATTAGGTATATTGGGCAACAGTATTTCCCTGTAATGTTCCATGATTTCTACGGGTACGGCGCTTAGACCTTCAGGATTTAACTGATCATCGGAACTGCGGTAACCCTGCAGGAAATATCCTTTTGCTCCTTTTAGCCATTTGCCGATCTGTATGAAGTCCGTTTCTGTATGCAATCCCTGTACCACGGTAGTGCGGAACTCGTAGTCGATTTTGCCTTTTGCTCCGTTTGCCATGATTAGATCAACGCTTTCAAATATGTTTCCCATATCAAAGCTGCTTAAACCTACTGCATTTGCATAATTTTCCGGTGAGGCCTTGATATCCATAGCGATGTAATCAACAAGACCGGCCTCTGTTAAATCTCTTACTACATTCGGCAGGCTGCCGTTTGTATCAAGCTTGACCGAGAGCCCCATTTCTTTGATCTTCCTGCAGAAATCGGGCAGATCCCTGTTTAAGGTAGGCTCACCTCCGGTAATTGCGACTCCCTCGAGCCTGCCGGATCTGTTTCTTAAAAGATTAAAGACTTCTTCCTCTGATTTTACCGGCTGGGAATCGGGGTTTAGCACCAGTGTGGCATTGTGACAGAAAGGACACCTGAAATTACAGTGTCCCGTAAATATCGTACAGGCCATTTTCCCTGGGTAATCAAGGAGGGAAAGTCCGTTTATTCCATGTATTTTCATATTATGTTCATGCGTGTAGCACGCCTCTATAAAAAACCACCCGAAGAACTACCTGTACTTCGAGTGGTAAATCAACGGTTATATATTTTAGAATAAGATCAGAAAACAAGCTCAACATCCCTGATCAGGACATCAGTATAGCTGAATGATAAAGTCTTAAGATTTTCATCCTCGCCAACTTTAATGCAGAATACATGAGGATGCATTTCTTCGATGACGCCTTCTTCTTCATCAAAGCGGTTACGCCCCTGGTTGGTTCTGACTAATACCCTTTTTCCTATGTTGTTATGGATCATGTTGTAAACCTTACACATATTTGCCGGCTGTCTCATTTGTGTCCTCCTCATATTCTGATGATTAAACTGATTTTGCCTTACCGGCTTAGAAGGAAACACATATAAGAGTACGGCACTATATATAGTGTGGGCTTTTAAGACGGTTAAACGTTCAGTTCTATTCTATGGTATATAAAACTTTATATACCACAATATGTAGTATATTGTAACACATTACAACTCTAAAGTCAAAAATTGTTTATACAATATGTTGTGGGAGACGTCGGAATAAAAGTAAAACTGCACAAAATCCCATTAGGGAAATTGTGCAGTTTTACGAGGTCAAGGAAAATGAAAGTATTAAGAAAAAGTCTTGGTTGTAAGAAGTGCACAAAAGCACTTCAAAAATATTGTGAGTTTTTCACAAAATATCGGCATTTTTAGCCTAATTCTTCAATCCACTTATTTACTTTTTCAAGTGTAAGCTTCATGGTGTTCTGTGAAAGCTCGGGTAAATCTTCTCCCCACGCCTTGCCGGCCTCTTCGAAGCCCTGTTTTACGGCATCGAGCATTTTCTTGGCAAGCTCGGGATCGTCTCCTGCAAGACCTTTGGCAAATTCGAGGATTCTTTCTGAGGTCTGTTCTGCTCCCCAGTAGCCGTCTTCTGCGGTATCCTTCTGAGCCTGAAGTCTGGTAGCCTCATCGACCTCAAGATTTTTGAAAATCTCGGCAAGGTTAGTGCCGTTTTCAAAATCGAGGATTCCGGAATTCTGTATCGCTTTATTCTGTCCGGCCATCATCTTCTCAACAAGTGAACGCATGGAAGCGGTTCTTTCCTCGGCTTCTTTCTTTAGCCTTGCAATGGTTTCACTGTTACCCTTTGTGTAAATCTTGGGTTCAGTGGCGGTCTCATCACTTTTTTCATATACGGCAGCATCGGAAACTCCACTTTTTGAGGAAGAAGTTTTGGCAGTATCTGTCTTTTTTGAGCTGTACGTTGTACCAGTGGTGAGTCCTGTGTTCGTAGTAATTCCGTTTACTGACATAGAAACCTCCGTTCTGTGTGCATGCATCCCGCCTAAAGAGAATCCGTTCCCCCTAAACGAAGATGCGTTTAAAAGAAATATATATTAAAGAGGATATTAAGAGATAATATCCCCTACATTTTATATATCGGCTATGCATACCGATTTCTTAACCGGGTTAGTATCGGGATATAATTAAAATTCTATAAACTTATTATGGTTGATTTTTTGCCGCGTCTGTATTATAATACACAAGAAATTTTTTTTGGAAAGGAAAAAGAGATGAAACAGAAGGTTTTGGCATTTATGGTCGTACTTGCAGTCGCTTTGGGGTTTGCCACATTCATGGGTCCGGTAAATGTAAAAGCTGCTGCGGTAAAGCTGAATAAAACAGAATTAAACCTCGATGTAGGAGAAAAGGTTAAGCTTAAGGTCAAAAATACAAAAAAGACAATAAAGTGGAAATCCGATAATAAAGCGGTTGCCAAGGTTACAAAAAACGGTAATGTTACCGGTATTTCGGAAGGGGAATGCACAGTTACCGCTAAAGTGGGTAAAAAGACCCTTACCTGTAAGGTAGTTGTAAAAGACAGTGTGCTTGCAACACTTGATACCAATGTTGAGATCAAGGGAGTTGAAATACCGATCAATTCACAATGGGAATTCTCAGGAGTAGTAAAGGCAGACGATCTGTACCAGTACAGTATCTCCGAAGAGGATTTTAAGTGGATATGCGCCCAGGTTGCCGAGCTGAGTGAAGGTGAGAGTGCAGAGATGACAGCTTCGGAAGAAAATTTCCTTAATTCATGCAGTATTGTTTCTGAGGCTTTCATGAAGGAATTTGATACAAAGGATGTCACAACCGAGGTAGTAAAAGCCGGAGATACTGTTTTAGGCAGAGTAGCTGGTATATGCCAGAGTAACGGAAATGATATCCCTATCGTTGTCTATCTGAAGATTACCGATAACAAGCTGATATTTGTTATGGGTATGGAGATCGGAGAGCCTGATGCCATGACCGAAAGAATAGTCCGTACAATCTGTAAGGCAGCTGTATGCAAAGAATAAAAAGGTTTAATTCCGCCCGAAAGGGCGGTTTTTTAGTATAATTACTAAATTAATCCCATTGACTTTATACAAATTTAATAATAAAATATCCTTGTATAAATATAACGTTTTATTAAAAGATTTTGGATGAAAGAAAGAGGATATATCCTATGGCTCAGAAAAAGGGCTTTAAGCATAAAAAAGTGGATATCAGGATAAAGCTGGGTGTATCGATCCTTGTCGGTATATGCGTCTTTCTTTTAGTGCGGCCTCCAAGACCTTTCGGTACCTTAGACGAACAGCTTAGTAACTTTATATACCAGTCCGAGTCGGTTAGTACCCTTCCGATAACAATCGTGAAAATAGATGAAGAAACACTTAATGCATTAGGTCAGCCTTCGGAGTGGAGCAGGCAGGTATACGCGGACCTGGTAGAGATTCTGGACGGCTCGGAGAATCCCCCTGCAGTCATCATATTTGATACCCTTTTTACAGGGTATAAAAATACAGTGGACGATCTTGTTGCAGCTATAGAAGACGGAAAATGGAACGGAAACGACAAGGACATATTTGATGAAATCTCTAAGGGAGATATTGCACTTGCTGAAGCGGCTGCAAAATACGGCAATGTAGTAACGGGTATAAATGCCGGTTCTACCGAACATGGAAATGGCAGGGAGACCCTCAGCAGCTTACAGGATCTTTTTCATAACTATATGGTAATGCCATATGATGAACTAAAAGAAAACGTAGCGCTTGGCATTACGAACTGTGATCCCGATGAACTGGACTACATAACCAAGGCATATACAGGTATGTGGTTTGAGGGTAAATGGTATGACAGCCTCTCAATAAGTGGGTTGCGGCTTTTTATGGATTATGTAGCCGGTCATCCCGAATATGCGGAAAAACATCCTGAGTATGCTGATTTTGAGTTACCTGATTATTCAGTAATGGACAATAACTGGTTTAGGTTCTCGTTTTCCGAGGCAGTCGGTGGATTCAGCAGTGTTCCTCTGATCAAAATCTTAAACGGTGACTATCCTGCGGGGAATCTGGGAAATGAAATAGTACTGGTTGGTGCATATGCAACCGGACTTGGGGACGCTTATCCGGTGTATCTTTCAAATAGCGATGGCGAAAAGAACATGAACGGAGTAGAGATCCATGCAAATATCATGGAGGCGGTATTTGAAGGAAAGCTGCAGACCGAAGCAAAGCCTGATGTGATAGCTGTTGTCTATGCCATAATTTCAGCCGGTCTTATATTCACGATGCTGAGCGTAACCATATTAAAGGGCATGATCTTTAGCGTATCGACTCTTGTATTGCATATTATAAGTTCCATAATCTTTTATAAGAATGATATATACATCCATACCCTGTACATGGTGCTGGTATGTATAACCCTTTCGATAGCAATGATAATATTCCATTATGTGAATGTACGTGCCGAGAGGGTGAAGATAAATAATGCATTCCGTATGTATGTAGCTCCTGAAATAGTTGATGATGTGGCAGAGTCGGGTTCATACCAGCTACAGCTTGGAGGCCGTAACAAGGATGTGGCAGTGCTGTTTGTTGATATCCGTGGATTTACAACCATGTCGGAAAATCTGGCACCCGAGGAGGTAGTCGAGATCCTTAACGAATATTTCGGAGTTATAACGGATGCTATTTTCAAGAATAAAGGGACGCTTGATAAATTCATAGGCGATGCCGCAATGGCAGTATTTAACTCGCCGTTTGACCTTGATGACTATGTATTTAGGGCAGTTTCAACTGCATGCGATATAGCAAGAGCCTCCGAGACACTGGGCGAAAAGCTTATGGAGCGTTTCGGGAAAAAGGTCAGCTACGGCATAGGAGTTAACTGCGGACAGGCGATCATAGGAAATATAGGCAGTAATTTCCGTATGGATTATACGGCCATCGGAGATACGGTAAATACGGCGGCTCGTTTGGAAAGCAATGCCAAGGCCGGAGAAATCCTTATCAGTGAAGAAGTAAAGAACCGCCTTGCAGACAGGATAGAGACAGAGGATGTCGGCGAGATACCGCTTAAAGGAAAGCATAACAAGATATTTGTATATAGAGTAAAGAGTCTCAAGGATCAGACTCCCAAAGGATTGTAAAAAGAAAGAAGGATAAAAATGGTCATAGAGTGCATACCTGATTATAAACAGGCAGAGAAATGGGCTGCAATAGCTCAGGAATATGGTCTCGGTTATGAATATAATGATTTTTTTAATCCGACAGTACTGGACAACAATAACCAGTTAAACGAGATAATAAGGTCATATGAAAAAATAGGCCGTGACACCGGAAATGACACGATGCATGGCGCATTCTATGATATAAATGTGGTAAGTATTGACCCTATGATCAGGGCAGCCTCAGACAAAAGAGTGCGCCAGTGCATGGATATAGCGGAAAGACTAAAGGTTAAGGGAGTAGTGTTCCATACCAATTACCTGACTGATTTTAAATCAATACCCTACAGGGACGGCTGGGTAGCAGGAAATACAGAGTACTGGGAAAAGATATGTTCGGAATATAAGGATACGGAAGTATACCTTGAAAATATGTTTGATGATACCCCCGAGCTCTTAAGAAGGGTGGCAGAAAACCTGAAGGACGTAAAGAATTTCGGAGTATGCCTGGATCTTGCACATGCATTTTTGTCCAAGGTAGACCTTACAGAATGGATTGACGAGCTTTCACCTTATATAAAGCATATACACATAAATGATAATGACAAACAGCAGGATCTGCATCTGCCGGTAGGAGCCGGAAAGATGGACTGGGAGATATTAAAGTCCGAAAAACTGTTTGCTGCATCCCCGTCAGTCCTGATAGAAGTAACCGGTAAGGAAAAGTTGCTTAAGTCGATAGAATATCTGAAAAGTATAAACTTTTTGGACTGATTATCCGATAAAGGAGTTAAAATTGAAAATAACACCTGATTTAAAAAGAATACTCGACATAGCTGTCAGCCTGACTGCGGAAAAGAATTATTCAAAGCTGCTGGAAAAGCTTATCAGCGAGTGTATGGATATAACCGGATCAGATGCGGGAACGCTTTATATCTTAAAGGACAACAAGCTGGAATTCATGATAATGCGCAACAATACCATGAATGTTTATCGCGGAGGCGACGGCGAGCCCATAGATTCGGTGCCTCCCGTTGTGCTTGATGAGAAATATGTGTGTGCGTATTCGGCGATAAATAAAAAGGTTATAAATGTCCGGGATGTACATGCTGACTCACAGTTTGACTGGCAGGGCCCCAAAAAATATGATGAGATAACCGGCTACCATACGGTTTCCATGCTGGTTGTGCCTCTCATTGATCATAAAGATAAAGTAATAGGTGTGCTGCAGCTGATAAATGCCCAGGACAGCGAAGGAAATATCATAGGGTTTTCTGCAGACAGTGAAAGTGTAGTATTTTCCATATCCTCCGAGGCAGCTATTTCGCTGTCAAATATGATCCTGGTCAAACAGTTGCGTGAAATGATCTATTCATTTATTTCAGCACTTACGACTGCTATCGACCAGCGCACGCCGTATAATGCAAACCATTCCTACAATGTGGCAAGGTATTGCGAGGAGTTTGCAAAATATCTTATGCGCGAGGAAAAGGAAAGAACCGATTTCGAATATATAACTGACAGTGAGAGAGAACAGCTGGTGATGGCAGCTCTTGTGCATGATGTCGGAAAACTTATCACACCAATCGAGATAATGAATAAGGCCGACAGGCTGGACTTCCGTCTACCCATTATGGAGATGCGCTGGCAGTATTTTAAAACCCTGTTAAAGCTTGATCTGGCAGAGAACAGGATAGGTACCGAGGAGTACGAGGATATACTGCAGCAGGTGGACGACGGTATAGAACTGATCAAAAAGTGCAATACGGCAGGCTTTCTTGATGAAGAAAAAATCGCTGCCATAAAGAAGTTAAATGATCTCAAAATCGTCGACAGGGCAGAAAACAAACTGGTTGAATTTATAACAGACGATGAGCTTTGCGAGATGCTGGTAGTAAGGGGGACCCTAACAGCAGAGGAAAGAAAGATCATACAGATGCACGCCGTATATACAGATAGGATACTTTCAGAAATCTCTTTCCAGGAGGATTTCAAGTATGTGCGTAAGTTTGCAGCTGCGCATCACGAGCTGCTGGACGGGAGCGGGTATCCTAACGGTTTAAAGGCGGACGATCTACCTTTAGAGGTCCGCATCATGACCATAGCGGATATCTATGATTCGCTTACAGCGGATGACCGCCCGTACAAAAAGGCAATGCCCGTAGAAAAGTCACTGAGCATCCTGAAATCTATGGCAGAAGAAGGAAAGCTCGACAAAAATTTAGTTTCAGAATTCTGCAAGTATATTTCAGAAAACAACTGATTAAGTCTTCCCTGACGAAGGGAAACAACAAATTTATCATTACCTTTTGAGGAAAAAACAAATTAAGCCTTCCCCTTCGAGGGGAAGGTGGCACGAAGTGCCGGATGAGGTGTCATATGAATAAAAAGTTTTTATTATTTGGCGGTATAGGAGCGGCTGTAGTAGCCGTAGCAGTCATACTTATCATAGCGCTTTCAGGCGGAGATAAGGCGTATCGCTCCATCATAGTGGTGGAGGCAGATGGAAATGTCTCGATAAAAAGAGACGGAGATACCCTGCAGGCCTATGCAAATATGAAGCTTCGTTCGGGAGACGGAGTTGAAGTGCCTGCTTCAGGCTTTGCAAGACTTAAGCTTGACGGAGACAAATACGTCTACCTGGAAGAAAATACTATTATATCTCTTCAGGCCGAGGGTGATGAGAAAAACAGTAAGACCATCATTTATGTAGAGCAGGGAAATATGCTCACAGAGATAGAGAGCAAGCTTTCAGAGCAGTCCGCATTTAACGTAGTAACACCAAATACAACTATGGCTATAAGAGGTACTGTAACCTCCACATCTGTAAGAAAGGATTATGATGATGCAGATAAGGCCATAACAGAATACAGCGGATCTGGAGACTCACCTCTGTATGAGGGTGATACCAACGGATCGGGAAAACTTTGCTACATAACCGATAACTTTGTATTTGAGGGCGAGACAGAGCTTACCATCTATACAATAGTAGGTGATGATGTAGTATATGAAAAGAGGATCCTTACAGCCGGAAACGGTATTCATGTAACTACTCCTGTTGAAATGGTAGCAGGGTCCGAATATGTAAAAAAGAGTCAGGTTAAGGAAACCGTGGTATTCTGGGAGTATAAAGAAAAGAGGCCTGACACCGGTAAAGGTGAGGTAAGAGAAAATGAAGACGAGCAGACGGTTGTAAGATTACAGAATATACCTCTTAGATATGCGGTAGTTGAGATGTTCCCTGAAAGAGTAAAGCCTGAGGATATCAAGGGCGCAGCAGGACATCTTGATCAGGAAACTGTAAATATGATAATCGAGGCAAGGGAGAACCCTTCGGCATTTATCATTACTCCTGAGCCTACGCAAGAGCCTGTAGTAACAGAAGAACCTACAGCAACGGAAGAACCTACAGCTGAGCCTACAAAGGAGCCCGATGTAGAGATAACTCCTGAGATTACAGGGGAAGTAACACCTACAGATATCGAAACAGGTAATGCTTACCCGATTGATAATACTGATCCCGAGGTTACAAATGAACCGGATATAACGGAAGAGCCCACACCGGAGCTTACAGCAACACCTGAGCCTACAGCGACACCGGAGCCTACGGCAACACCGGTACCTACGGCTACGACAGCACCTACGAGTACACCAAAACCCACGGCAACACCAAAGCCTACGGCAACGTTAGCGCCTACCAAGGCACCTACGAGTACGCCAAAGCCCACGGCAACACCAAAGCCTACGGCAACTCCGAAGCCCACAGCGACACCTAAACCTACGGTAACACCAAAGCCTACGCCGACCAAGGCTCCGTCAGCAACACCGACACCCACGCCAACACCTAAGCCTACAGCGGTGGCAGCTCCTACAGTAACACCTACGCCTACGCCGGTGCCTACAGCAACACCCACACCTGAGCCTACAGCGACACCTAGCCCTACTGCAACACCGACACCCACTGCAGTACCGACACATACCGTAACCTACAATCTGGACGGCGGTACAAACAGTCCTTCAAATCCTTCAATATTTGAAGAGGGAGTGGGAGTCGCAAAGCTTGAGGAACCTACCAAGGACGGATATCTCTTTAAAGGCTGGTTTAATTCCATAACAAGCACGAATGAGATAAAGGGTATAGACGCAGATTGCAATTTTGATGTAACATTATATGCCAGATGGGAAAAGATAGAGGTATGGCATAATATTAAATATGCTGAGGTTACGACTTCATATTACAATGTAAAAATTCCTGATCCTCAGCCTTCAGAATATAAAGAGGGAGAAGGGGCGACTTTACCAAGTGTAACGGAATATTTTTATGCATATCCCGGGCATGAGTTGATAGGTTGGCAGGACGAAATGGGAAATCCGATATCATCTATACCTGATACAGCAACTACAGATGTCAAGATAATGGTTAATGCACGACTTATAACAATTAGATTAGTGCTAGATAAAGATGGAACGGACGTAGAGGTAACGGGAACATTTGAATCGAGCTTTGTACTGCCGGATATTCCCGATGGAGGATGGGAAATATTCGAATTGGGTAAAGTTTATGGACCGAAAGAAGACATAATGACGGACCTGATCGGATATATAAAAACTAATGATATTACCTCGGATATCACGCTGTCCGGGGTCTGGATATACTAAGACAAAAACCCGCTCTATAGGAGCGGGTTTTTTGCTGAAATCATATATAATTGTAAAAACTTATCTTGCACTAACAGAAACTGTAGCAGCTTTATGTCCGGAATCTGTGAGCATGGGTTGATCGGTACGTTTTACTCCAATCTTCTTAAGATACATCAGATACCTGATAAGTGCTGAGCCGCCTGCCATGGTCCAAACAATACCGACTGACCACCAAATGCCCCAAACACCTATGGTAGCAATACCTGTAAGGAGTACGGGAGCAACGAAACGTCCGACAACCTCAACTATACCGTTGAGCAGAGCAAAGAATGCATCTCCGAGACCGTTAAGCACGCCACGTACAACATAGATTGTACCTAAGCAAACATAGAAGTAACTGGTTATCCTAAGAGCTTTTGCACCCATTTCGATAACGGGAGCATCGCTGACAAAAATCCTAATGATGTTATCTCCAAAGAACTGCATAACAGGGAGCATCAGGAGTGAAAAACCTGCCATTATAGCCATGCCCTTTTTGTATCCTGCCATAACTCTTTCGTTGTTTCCTGCACCGAAATTCTGACCGGTAAAGGTAGAAAGAGCAGTACCCAGAGTCTGATAAGGCTGATGGATAAGCTGTTCCATACGGCTGGTAGCGGTAAACGCTGCCATAGCAATCGGACCAAAGGAATTAACTACTCTCTGCAGAGCCATACATGAAATGGCTATCAGAGAAAACTGCAGTGAAAGCGGTATACCGAGCTTTATGATCCTGCCGGTGATGAACTTGTTAAACTTCAGGTCTTCCTTCTTTATCTTAAAATACTCATTTTTCTTAATAGCATAAGTAAGACAGGTAATACCTGAAACAAACTGTGAAATAACTGTTGCGATACCGGCTCCGATAACACCTGTATTTAACACATACACGAAAATGATATCGAGTACAGTGTTTAAGATACAGGAAAAGATCAGGAAATACAGCGGTGTTTTCGAATCTCCCAGAGCTCTCAGCATTGATGAGGCAAAATTGTAAAGAGAAACGAAAATGATACCGATGCACATGGTACGCATATAGCTAAGTGAATCGGGAAGGATCTCAGCAGGCGTACCTAAGAGATTAAGCAGTGGACCTGCCAGGCAGAAAGCAATTATACCGATTATCAGCGGGAAAACCAGCATGATATATGCGGTATTTGTGATACAGGTTTTTACTTCGTCCCTGTCACCCTTGCCAAAGCTCTGTGCAGTAATTATGCCGCCGCCGCTGCCGATACCATTGCAAAGTGCAAAAAACATGAAAGTTGCTGAGCCGGTAGCACCTATAGCTGCCAGTGCATCAGAACCTACAAACTGTCCGACTATTACCGAGTCAACCAGGTTATACAGCTGCTGGAAGATATTTCCGATAAGCATCGGGATAGAAAACTTAATGATCAGTGACGTGGGATTACCCGCAGTCATGTTAAGTACGGTTGATTTAGTTTTTTTCAAATTATCGCCACCTTATCTTTGTCGCTCTTCTGGCAGATGGCTGAACTTGCGACCATCCGACGACATAAAACAATTCCTCTAGATGACCGTAGTGTACTCCTTGTTTTATGTAAATTAAATAGGATAATCTGAAAAAAAGATGGATTATTTTGTATTCCGCATATTGTGATTAATACATAAAGCGGATTCTTTCATATATTTCTTTAAAGTTGATCTTGCACTTCCCATTCCAGATATTAACTGGTATTTCATCTGAGAAGGTATATTCTTCCGGGTCCGGTGATTTTTCGAAGAAATAGACTATAACTCTTTGAGTGTCAGGTATGACTATCCAGTATTCACGGACTCCGGCATTTTTATATTTCTTAAGTTTTCGGATCGTGTCATGATACCAATAAGCAGGAGAGAGTACCTCTATGATAAAATCAGGAGCGCCTACAATCCTTTGCTTTTGGATCTTATTTCTATCACAGACAACAAACACATCTGGCTCGACAATGGTTTTGTCATCATTGTCAAGCTGGACATCCATGGGAGCGCTGAAAGGAACACAGGCTCCTTTATTAGCCATTATGTAGTTTAACAAAGAAGCGGAAAGATGCAGGCTCATCTGTTGATGTATTGATGAGGGCGAAGCCATGTCGTAAAAAAATCCGTCTATCATTTCAACCTTTACATCATCGGGCAAAGCCAGGTAATCAGTCAGAGTTTTGTTACCGGGATACTCTGGGGCAAGGGCACTTGAACCGCTTGTTGCATAGTATTCAGGAGCCTCCTCTGCCACAATATTAATGGAAGGAAACTCATCTTCGGGACTGGTTTGGATTGATTGCTCAAAAAGTTTGCTTAATAATTCTAGCGTAGTTCTTCTGGGAGCTGTGGTTTTTCCACTAAATACTTTCTGAAGAGTGCTGACAGGGACACCGGTTTTTTCTGATATATATTCGTTTGAATAACCATATTCTCTTTTCTTTTCCTGTAATTCAGATATAGTCATAATGTACCTCACTGTATAAAATATGTATTAAAAACACCAATGTAATTATCATGTATTAATAATACCATAAATATACCATAAAGTCAATGGGATATGGGATTTAGGAATATTTTGTCCATAAAAAAGAGTAAAGCCCCTGCCATTCCTGGCAGGGGCTGCTGTTTTTAAACTGTTTTATTCCTCATCATCGTCGAACATTTCGTCATATTCTTCGTCGTCCATAAGGGCATCGAAAGCCTCGCTGGCTGCATCAAATTCGTCATCGTCGCCGATGTCATCAAGATCGTAATTTCCGTCACCGTTGTCGATAAAACGGTAAAGCAGGAAATCTCCATCGGGGTCATCCTCGGGCAGCAGGGCTATATAGTCCCTGTCTCCGCAAGGGAAGATTGCAATGACGTCGCAGGTCATTTCCTTGCCGTCTTCTAAGGTAAGGGTTACCTGGTCAAATGCATCCTCATCGTTCTGGTCGTTAAAATTGTTCTGGTTCTCGCTCATTATCATTCCTCCATATAATCGGTTTAAATTTTCTTATATTATTATATTACATATTTGGTTTTTGTCCAAGCTTTTATTTCAGCAGTTCAAAATCATCGGGCTTGTTGTTTATGACAGCTGAATTATAGATAATGGTTTCGGCTTTTTCATGGAGCACATAGCCGTTTATTGTTTCGTCAACCTGCTGCTCGCTTAACTGTGTAAGTACTTCTTCCCTGGAAGCAAAACCGTAAGTGTCAATAAAGGTTTCCTGGAACATTGCATCGTACTCTTCCTGAGAAACGGTGAGATTTTCCTTCTTTGCGATCTCATCAAGGATAAGGTTGTATTTTACAGACATTGATGATTCTTCATATACCATGGCTAAATATTCTTCCCTGGAAATACCCCAGATATAGCCGAAATATGTAGCACCGTCAACTCCAAAGCTCTGCATACACATGGAATCATAATAATCTATGCAGTCCTGCTCCTCATATGCAATCTGTTCGTCAATCTGTCCACCGAATTTTGCGTTTTCTATAACCTTCTGGATGATATCATTCTGAACCTTTGACTCAGAATACTGCTTTGCCTGCAGCTCGAGCTGTTCGCGTGCAGCTTTTGAGTATTCTTCGATAGTCTGGTAATCGGAATTGACAGCTACCAGCTCGTCAGTCAGTTCGGGTGTTACATAATTATATGCTTCATTGATGTTTATCAGGAAATTAACTGCTTTTCCGGCTTTGTCGGGATCCTGAGGATAGGAGTCAGGGAATGTGAGATCAAGTGATACGGAGTCG
Source organism: Lachnospiraceae bacterium (assembly GCA_017557525.1). Lineage (GTDB taxonomy): Bacteria > Bacillota > Clostridia > Lachnospirales > Lachnospiraceae > RUG11977. Next base: position 16,658 of record JAFYYN010000043.1, on the reverse strand, counting down.
CCTACATTTTTCCCAATCATCCCGTCTTCAAATCCGGGAATGGTGGTACCGGAACCAAGCTCAAGAGTTGCTCCTGTTGCTGAACCTCCGTCAAATACTTCACCATCAATAGTGCCTACAAAGTCGATCACTACGTAATCGCCTGCAGCTAATGCCCTGTCGGTGATAGCTGTTTTCTCTTCCAAGGTCTGGGCAAAATATTCAAGCGCTCCCTGTACATCATCATCGGTTACTTCCTGAACCTCGTAGTCAACTTCGATGCCTTTATACTGTCCAAGCTCGCAGGTTACATTAAATTCGGGAACCTGATAAGGGTCAGCATCTGTTATGGTACCGTTATTTGTGTCAGCTGTACCTGTAATATCTTCACTTCCGTCAACAACAATATCTGTCACGATCTTTGTGGGCTCAGCTGAGGTGGCTTTCTCATCACTTTTCTTATTTGCAAGGCTTATGATTAGGAATACGATCAGTCCTATTATAACTAAGCCAAGTGCGATTACAACACCAACAAGTACCTTGGAGCTGCCGTTCTTTACAGGTGCTGCAGTAGGCGAGTAGGAATTTACCGGAGCGCTTACCGGAGCATTATTCTCTATACTGTTATAGGCAGGAATATCGCTAAGGGTTTCTCTGGATCCGTCGGTTTCATTGAAGTCACCTTCACTGGAATCGGTTTCAAATTCTTCAACTTCGTTGAAATTACCCGATTCGGTTACATTTTCTTCAGTGAGGTTTTCGCTGTCTGTCTCGTCCACCTCATTGAAGTTGAGATTTTCATCACTCATTTGATTATCCTCTTTCTCTTTTTTATGTATTATGAATACCAGCGTCCGGATGCACCGCAGGGGAGTGTAAGTCCCGTTGAAGTTACCGGAAGACCGATCTCATTGGCCTCTACTTCACCACCATATTTTTTGGCAACCAGTGTATTCAGTATATATGAAAGTACAGCCGGCTGAAGTCCTGTGGTATAGGAGTTGATCAGGAAAAATACGGGCTTGTCAGATAATACCTGGACACAAAGTTCAACAAAAGGATACAGGCTTTCTTCAAGCTTCCATATTTCACCCTTAGGGCCGCGTCCGTATGATGGCGGATCCATAATGATGGCATCGTATTTGTTTCCACGTCGTATTTCGCGTTCGATAAATTTCTGACAGTCATCTACGAGATACCGTATAGGTGCATTCTCAAGACCTGAAATTGCAGCATTTTCCTTGGCCCAGCCTACCATACCCTTTGATGCGTCAACATGTGTCACATTGATATGGGAATTGTGAGGGTCACCAAAATACCCCTCGGCGGCACATGCTACCGTAGCTCCGCCTGTGTAGGCAAAAAGATTAAGTACCTTAAAGTTTCTGTCAGGTTCTTTGTCGAGAGCAAGTCTTAAGCGGCTTCTCATCCAGTCCCAGTTTACCGCCTGCTCCGGAAATAAACCTGTATGCTTGAAACTAAAGGGCTTAAGATTAAATTTCAATTCTCTGTATCCTATGGTCCATTGCTCGGGCAGGTCAAAAAACTCCCATTCTCCGCCACCCTTGCTGCTTCTGTGGTAGTGGGCGTTAAGCTTTTCCCATAGTGAAGGATTCTTAGGCGTGGACCATATTACCTGGGGATCGGGACGTAACAGTCGGTACTTGCCCCAGCGTTCCAGTTTTTCACCAGAGGAGCAGTCCAGGACTTCATAATCCTTCCAATTATCTGCAACCCACATTTTCTTGTCCTTTCTATTGTGTAATGCTGCAAACCTTAATAATCTTCCTCATATATCTCATCAAATGTAAATATGAATTCTGTTCCTTCACCGACCTTGCTCTTTACATCTATCGTGCCGCCGTGCTTTAATGCTATCTGTTTTGCTATAGGGAGGCCGAGACCTGTGCCCTTTGCATTCTGGCGGAGCTTAGATTTGTAGAACTTGTCAAAGATATTGGGAAGCTCTTCCTCACTTATGCCTATGCCTTCGTCCCTGATGCTGCAGATTATCTTACGCTTAACAGAGGAGAGGTTAAGGTGTATAGTCTTTCCCGGTTCGGAAAATTTGATCGCATTGTCAAGGATAACAATAAACATCTGCCTTAACCGGTCGTAGTCACCCATTATCATATATACATTGCTTTCACGGTGCATAACGATCTGTATCCTGCGCTCGGAACTGATAGCCAATGCCGAACGTACGATCTCGTCAAATATATGTACCAGATTAACAGGCTCTTTGTCAATCTTAAAATCAGGATTCTGCATTTTTGAAAGCGTCAGCAGATCGCCTACAAGACGCTCCATACTCTTGCACTCGGCTAAGATCCTGTTATTGTACTGAGCTACCTTTTCGGGCTCTGTGACAACTCCGTCCACCATTGATTCGGTATAGGCACGGACTACTGCGATAGGGGTCCTCAGCTCGTGAGATACATTTGCAAAGAAATCCTGACGCATCTGCTCAAGGTTGTTTGCCTCCTGCTGGTTCTGGTAAAGTCTTTCCGAGAGCATATCGATACTCTTGGCCATTTCCCCGATCTCATCCTTGCTGTTAAGGTTTGTCTTTACGGTATAATCGCCGTTTTGCAGGGCGGTAGTGACATCTTTTACCTTCATGACCGGCCGGATTATCTGTCCTGCAAAAATAGCGGAAACGACGATGGTGACCAGAAAGCCTACTACCATACTGGTAAGGATCATCTTCATACCGGTATTTTTTACCTCGTCGACATCGGCCATTTCTTCTATTATAATAAGAGCTCCGCAAACCTCGTTTCCTTTACCGAAAATGGGAATGCCTGCAGTCAGCGTGGTCGCTCCGTGTATATTGCTGAAAAATGAACTGATCTTTTTCTTGCCGTGAAAAGCGTTGTCAAGCAGGTCTGCAAATTCGCTCTGAGAATTGACGGTAGAGAGCTTAACGCTTTCAAGCACTTTATCCATGGGTCTGTAGGCATCGGGGTTTGATATTGTCCAGATCTCACCCGATTCCATATCGTTAAATAATCCGAGATATTCCAGCGCACCTTCGAAATCATCGTCTAATATGTAGCTTCGCATTGCATTGGCGGCATTGCTGCCAACCCGCTCCAGGTCGGTACCTCTGTGTTCGATATTTGAGTTAGTGTACAGGTTCATAAAGGTAAGACCCAGTATTACCGCAAATAGAAGCAGTACTACGATATAATAGCGCAGGACTCTTAAGAAGATGCTGCTGATTATTTTCCTGCCTTTTAAAGCCACAGCTTTACCTCGCATCCTTGTTTATCACAAATTTATATCCTGCACCCCAGACGGTCTTGATGTTCCAGTCAGGGTGGGGGTAAGCATCAAGCTTTCCACGGATACGTTTGATATGTGTATCAACCGTTCTGGTCTCGCCGTAATAGTCATAACCCCATATGCTGTTTAAGAGATTATCCCTTGTAAAGAGCTTTTCGGGATTATTTGCCAGAGTCCAGACTGTTTCAAGCTCCTTTTTGGTCATGTTGACCTGGACATCATCCATATATAATGAATACTCTTTTATGTCTATGGTCATATTTCCGATGGTTATCCTGGTACGTTCGCCGTCCTCTTCGTGCTCCTGACGGTTCATACGGCGCAGCACCGCACGTACTCTTGCCATAACCTCACTGGGGCTGAAAGGCTTTACTATATAATCATCTGCGCCTATGTCAAGACCCATGATCCTTTCAAAATCCTCGCCTCTGGCTGTTACCAGGATAACAGGTGTATCTGAGGTCTCCCTTATATTTCGGCATACCTCATAGCCGTCACGCTTGGGCATCATGACGTCCAGCAGTACGACTACGGGCTGGTATTCCTTAAATTTTTCGAGCGCCTCATCACCGTCTCCTGCAACCAGTGGTTCAAAGCCTTCCTTTTTCACATAATTTGACAGAACATCAGTAATATCCGGATTGTCATCCGCGATCAGAATGTATTGTACATTTCCGTTTCCCATACCATCTCTCCTAAATATAAAATACTTTCTTTGAAACCTTATTCTGTATTCTACCACATAATAGTACCATTTGGCTATGAAAAAAATGTGAAAAATCAAAAAGTTTGAAAAAGTTTTGATAGTTCACAAGTTTGTTACAAAAATGCCTTGTTTTTGCCAAAAAACCGTGTTAAAATGTAATTCACCAAATTGGGTTTAGAAACAAACAGCTATTACAGGCGGAAAGGAGGCAGCACTTTGAATAAAAATTTTTCTGTAAAACATGCTTTTTGTGTTCTAGGGCTGAGTCTCCTTTTGATACTCGTATTTACCGGGTTCAGCCATCCTGTTAGTGCTAAGGCTGATGAAACTGCCCGTCTTAATGTTACGGAGGCGTCCATAGCAAAGGACAGTGTTTTCAGGCTTCGTGTTTACAACGCACCGAAGAATGCAAAAATTGTTTTCAGATCGAGTGATACTTCGGTTGCGTATGTTGATAACAGAGGTTACATTACCGGTATTTCAAACGGGGAATGCATCGTTACCGCTACGGTGGTTGTCGGAAATTCTCCTTCAGACACTTTGAAATGCAACATAACTGTGGGTCCCTCAGCGATCAGCATCAAGCTTACAAAGTCGGAGATAGTTTTAAGCGTTGGCATGAAAAAGACCTTAAAAACTATTATTTCTCCTCTTAATACAGTTGAAAAGCCTGTTTTTTATTCAGCAGATAAATCAATCGCATCTGTTACCACTATAGGACGTGTCCGTGCAAAGGAAGTTGGAGAGACTGAAATATATGCTTTCCTGCTTAACGGCGAGTCTGCGGAGTGCAAGGTATATGTACTGGGCGAGGAAGATTATCAGAAGTACTGCGAGACCGGTACATTGATTGATATTATTGAGGGTTATGCAGAGACCGATGATAACGGCAAAGAGGAAACCGATAATAATCAGGGCAGTGAGGATACAGAAACAACCGATACTGACGAGACTGTTACTCCTACCGAAGAGCCTGTAGCAACATCTACACCTGAGCCAACAAAAGAGGCTGAGGCAGCAGTAAAAGAAACTAAATAACAAAATTTTATAAGGAAATAAAAGCCACACTTGAAATTTTACTTCAAGTGTGGCATTATCTTTTTAAGAGTAGATATTAAATTTGGTTTTAAGGAAAAAGTTGTAATGAAAATAGTTCCAAGCAGAAAATTAGTAGATCTTCATGTTCATTCAAATGTTTCGGACGGGACACTGTCACCAAAGGAAGTGGTAAAGCACGCCTCGGATATAGGCGTGACTGTTATGGCACTGACCGATCATGACACTGTAGCAGGTATAGGGGAAGCCTCGGAGGCAGCTAAGCAGTACGAAATAGAGCTGATCCCCGGGATAGAGATATCTGCGGGGTTTAGAAACAGGGACATACATATTTTAGGGTATTTTATTGACATAAATAATGCTGAGTTTAACAGTGTTTTGGAAAAAGCATGGATAAAAAGGGAAGAGCGTAACTTAAAGATTGCGGAAAGATTTTTGAAATATGATATAGCGCTCGACCTTGATGCCATTAAGAAAATAAGCGGGAGCAGCGTGATAACCAGAGCGCATTTTGCAAGATGGCTCGTAGATAACGGATACTGCCGCTCAAATTCCGAGGTATTTGAAAAGTATCTTGGAAATGACTGCCCCTGCTATGTTCCAAGAGATTATATGACAAGGGAAACTGCTGTAAAGGCAATTCTTTCGGCAGGAGGAGTTCCTGTACTTGCACATCCGATGCTTTACGGGCTTAATTCCTGCGAAGTTGATACACTGGTTGGTGAGTTAAAGGAAATGGGACTTAAAGGGATAGAGACCTATTATTCCTCTAATATGGGCATGGATGAGCAGATTGTAAGAGGTTTGGCTGTAAAACACGGGCTTATCATGACCGGCGGTTCGGACTATCATGGGGACAATAAACCGGGGCTTGAAATTGGTATAGGGCGTTCGGACTCGCTCAGGGTTCCGATGAAGTGTGCCGAGGATCTTTTTGCTGCCGCAGGCAAATCCTTTAGCCTCCCCGTTTGATATTAACGTGTCACTGACACTTAAGATTTGGAGTTTGTAGATGGTGAAAAAAGAAAATAATAAGAAACAAAATATTTTAAAGAAGCTTTTGATAATCTTTTTGGCAGGCGTGCTAAGCCTTTCTTTTGCTGCATGTGACGGCAACAAAGAAAATCCTGATCCGAGCGGTACTCCTGAGGTCAGCCCTACAGAAAATGATGACGGAAACCAGACATCTCATGAAGGCGATACCATGAAGGTGGTGTTTTTTGAGATAGGAAAAGCGGATGCATTTCTTATATATAACTCAGGAGCTACCCTGCTAATCGACACGGGTGAGCCGGAAGCAGCCGAGGATATTTTGAAATACATGGATAAAAAAGGTCTGGGTACGATAGACTATCTTTTTATTACACATTTTGACAAGGATCATGTGGGCGGGGCTTCCCGTATCATTGAAAATATTGACGTAAAGCAGGTATATACCAGCAATTATCCTAAATCATCGGGAGAATACGATAATTTCAAGTCTGCAGTAAATAAAAAGAAGGTTCCCGCCTCTGTATTAAGAGAGGATTCTACTTTTGAGATCGCGGGGATGACCATAGAGGTCGATGCCCCCTTACAGGATGTATACGACGATGACCCGAGCAATAATTCTTCCCTGATCATAAGGATTGCCTATGGTGAGAAATCCTTCCTGTTCATGGCGGATGCAAAGGGTGAGAGGATCAAGGAATATAACGGGACTGACCCTAAGGGATGCACTGTTATAAAGATGCCGTATCACGGGAAATACGTGCCCGGACTTGATGATCTCTTAAAAAAGACCCAGCCCAAATATGCCGTAATAACCTCTTCCAAAGATGAAAAGGAAGCTGAAGAAACCAATCAGACCCTTAAAGACCACAATGTTCAGATCTATAAGACCAGAAAGGGACGTGTGATCATAGAAACGGACGGGAAGGATATCTCGGTTACACAAAAGTAATATAGTCGAAAGACAGACACAAAGAATAGGAAAAACAATTGAAAAAAACATACGAAATGAATATGTGCGAGGGCTCAATACTGCCGAAAATGCTGAAATTTGCAGTGCCACTGATGCTCTCCAGCATACTTCAGTTACTTTTTAATGCTGCGGATGTAATTGTTGTCGGGAAATTTGCCGGAGACAATGCGTTGGCAGCTGTCGGGTGTACAGGCTCACTTATAAATCTCCTGTGCAATCTTTTTATGGGACTCAGTGTCGGTGCAAATGTAATGGTTGCCCGCCACTACGGAGCAAAACAGGAGGATGAGCTTAGGAAAAGCGTACATACCGCAATGGTGCTTTCGGTATTGGGAGGTTTGATACTGACTGTTGTCGGAGTATTATTTACCGAGGGTATATTAGGGTTAATGAAAACGCCCGATGAAGTACTGCCGCTTGCGGCTCTTTATCTCAGGATATACTTTTTCGGCATGGTACCCAATATGGTATACAATTTCGGAAGTGCCGTACTGCGTGCAGTGGGCGATACCAAGCGTCCCATGTATTTCTTAAGCTTTGCGGGCGTAATAAATGTAATCCTTAACCTGATCTTTGTCATCAAATTTGAAATGGGCGTGGCAGGAGTGGCTATAGCTACAGTTATTTCCCAGACTATTTCCGCAACCCTTGTTGTAATCTGTATGATGAAGGAAAAGGGCGCCATAAAGCTTGTCTTAAAAGAACTCGGTATAGACAAAAAAGAGCTTATCGCAATACTCAGGATAGGTCTTCCTGCAGGTATGCAGGGCTGTATTTTTTCACTTTCAAATGTTGTAATACAAAAATCCATAAACGGCTTTGGAAGTACTGCTGTTTCAGGCAGCTCGGCAGCCTCCAATCTGGAAGGCTTTGTATACGTATCGATGAACGCTTTCCATCAGGCGACCCTTTCATTTATGAGCCAGAACTATGGTGCAGGAAAATACGACAGACTTAAAAAAATAACCTTTGCCGGGCTTTTCTGCGTGACGATCACGGGCCTTACACTGGGGAATTTGGAATATTTCCTTGGCAAGGTGCTTTTAGGTATTTATACCTCGAGTGAAAGTGTTATAGAAGCCGGTCTGGTACGTTTGTCGATAATCTGTACCACATACTGCCTCTGCGGAGTAATGGACGTAATGGTAGGTGCTTTGAGGGGCCTTGGATATTCCTTTGTGCCTATGATCGTGTCACTTTGCGGAGTGTGCGGTATACGACTGGTTTGGCTCTTTACGATATTTGAAATGCCTGAATATCATAAGATAGAAATGGTTTACATTTCGTATCCGATTTCCTGGACCGCTACTTTTGCGATACATTTTATAAGCTATCTTGTTATAAAACGGAAAATAGATGCCAGACGGCAGATGTTTCTTACAGCAAATAAAGGTTAAAAAATCTCCTACGACATGGCTCCGTTCCACGAAGTGGAATGGAGTATTCCAAAGGACAGATGAGGTGTGGTATGTCAGATTTCCTGCTTAAAAAGTTAATAGTTATTCTGGGTACAAACGCCTCAGGAAAGAGCGGCCTTGGTATAGACCTTGCCCTGAGATTTAACGCAGAGATAGTTTCTGCAGATTCACGGCAGGTTTTTAAGGGGCTTGATCTTGGCAGTGGCAAGGTAACCGAAGAGGAAATGAAAGGGGTGCCCCATTTTCTTTTGGATGTGGCTAACCCGGGAGATTTCTTTTCGCTGATGGACTACCAGAAGCTTGCTTATGAGGCTATCGACGATATCATCTCACGTGGGAAAACCCCGTTTTTGGTTGGCGGTACCGGGCTTTATGTAAATGCGGTTGTAGACGGTTATCAGCTGACCGATGCTCCTGTGGATGAGGCTTTGCGTAAAAAGGTTGAGGCAATGAGCCTTGAGGAGCTACAGGCTCTCATAAAGGAAAAGATGATTACCGGGGCTTCGGAAATCCCCAAAACTCTTGACATGAATAATAAAAGGCGTCTTGAGCGTGCCGCCGAAAAGCTATTAATGAACAAACCTTTAAATCTTGAGAGTAAAAAACGTTATGAAACTCTTTGCCTGGGCGTCACATGGGAAAGGGAAAAACTCTATAAACGTATAGAGAAAAGACTGGACAGGCGCCTTGAGCAGGGTATGATTGAAGAAGTTGAAGGACTTATGAAAAACGGGGTTTCTGATGACTTCCTTTATAAATTGGGACTCGAGTACCGATATATCATGCTCTACTTAAGAGGAAAATTTATTTCAAAGGAAGCCTTTAGAGACAAGCTATTTATGGAAATAAGGCATCTTGCAAAGGAGCAGATGACCTGGTTTAGGAAACGTAAAGACATTACCTGGCTTGATATGGAAAAAGATCCAAAAGCGCAGGCAGAGGAACTGATATCACGTTTTATGGAGATGTAACGTAAAATGAAACTATTAATTCTTACCGGAATGAGCGGATCCGGAAAATCAAAGACTATGAAAATGCTTGAGGACAATGGTTTTTATTGTGTGGACAACCTGCCCATTAAGCTGTTCTCAAATTTTGTCAACATGTTTTTGCAGATGGATGACCTACCCAAATATATGGCCATTACTGCAGATGCAAGAAATCCCCATATTGCGGAGGAACTTGCAGGAGAAATAGAGGAGATCAAAAAACGCATAGAGGTAAAGATTTTATTCCTTGACAGCGAAGACGGCATACTGCTCAAGCGATATAAGGAGACCAGACGCCTTCATCCTCTTATGGTATTTGACAGTAAGCTGGATCTTAATGCTGCAATAGCCGAAGAAAGACATCAGCTAGAATCAATCCGTCAGATTTCTGATTTTATTATCGACACATCATATCTTTCGACAACAGAGCTGAGAGAGAAGCTGCTGCAGGTTATATCTGCCGACCCTGAAGGCAGGATGATACTTAATTTCATAGCATTTGGATATAAGTATGGCATACCTTCAGATGCGGATCTGGTTTTTGACGTAAGATGTCTTCCCAACCCGTTCTATCGTCCGGAGCTGAGAAACCTTACCGGTATGGATCAGGAAGTGCGCGATTACGTTATGGCACAAAAGGAGTCCCAGGCTCTTTACCAGCGAATAGTTGATTATCTCGAGTGTACGCTTCCTTTATATGAAAAGGAAGGAAAGGCGCAGCTGGTAGTAGGCCTGGGCTGTACCGGCGGCCAGCACAGATCTCTCACATTTGCGATACTTTTGGCTAAATATTTTGAGGAAAAGGGATATGTAACCCAGAAATGGTCAAGAGATAAAAACAAAAATGTGGCAGAGATAAAACAGAGGGATAAGGAATAATTACAAATAATAAAATCATTGACAAAATCGATTTACTTGTGGTATTATATTCCTTGCAATTTCAACTGAATATTTATGCCTAAAGGGCAGAAAGGGGTTCGAATGAAAAAAGTCGTAACACTTCTGTTATCACTCTTTGTGATCGCAGGGGCATTAGTACTTGGGTTTGAAGTACCTGCACAGGCAGCAGCGAAAGTAAAACTCAGCAAGAAATCCGTAACACTTCAGGTTGGCAAGAAAAAGACCATCAAGGTTAAGGGAACCACAGATAAGGTTACATGGGCAACATCCGATAAGAAAGTTGCTACAGTAAACTCAAAGGGAAAGATCACAGCTAAGGGCGAAGGAACCTGTAATATCACAGCTACAGTTGGTTCAAAGACTCTTACCTGTAAGGTAACAGTAAAGGCTAAGGCAGCAGCAGCTAATACAGTAAAGGTTGGCGAGATTTCATTCCCGTATGACCCTAGCTGGACCGAATATATGGCACCTACCGCTCAGGCCGGTGGAGTAACCTTGGCAGCATATGTAAGCTCTGACTTTTCAGTTTATATGTTTGAGTCAGTAGCAGTTCCCGAGAAGGATTTCCAGGCAGCACTTGCTTCAAAGGAAAGCTTTGAGTACATCGGAGATCTCTTTACTCAGGAATTAGCAGCACAGGCCGGCGCAACCGATACAAAGGTAGAAATCTTTGAAGAGGGTGGCGTTAAGTACGGAAAAGCAACCGGTTCAGGCAGTGCACAGGGCGTTGCAATGGCATTTACTATTTACTTCAAGCTTCAGGACAACAACTTCATTATCACAATGGGAATGCAGATGGGTGACACCATTTCCAGCAGTGTAGAAGCTACAGTATTTGAGGCATGTAAGGCAGCAAAAAAATAATAATTTAACTAAAAACTCCGCGAATATGGGTTTCCCGTATCCGCGGAGCTTTTTAACCTATGAAGCAGACTAACGGAGGAATCAATCATGATAACAGATCTACTACCGGGTAGAAAAAATACCGAATCCGGCAAGGATTATGAAAACATGTTTTTTGAGGAAATCTCAAGACTTACTTCAAATGAGGTCAGTGTTCTTGAAAAAAGGCTGAAGGAACTAAAGGAAACCATAAAGGTTTTCAAGGAACAGTATGATGATGGCGATTATGAAGTAGCACCACTTATTGATAACGCAACAAACGATGCAAAGCATACGGTTGAGGAGATTAAAACTGCCAGGAAAAGAGGTTCGAAACCATATTTCGGGCGGATCATCTTTGACAATGATTCTGTATATATAGGAAGGACCGGCATAAGGAGAAATCAGACAGAAATCCTGGTTGCTGACTGGAGAGCACCGATTTCCAATGCGTATTATGAGAACGGACTGGGAGAGATCAGCTTTAAAACTCCTGACGGGGACGATGTAAATATCAATGTATCGCTGAAAAGGACATTTGATATAAGCGAGGGAAAACTTGTTGATTATTATGATTCCGAAGCGGCAGCAGACGATGAACTGCTTAATAAGTATCTGGCAAAAAACAAGCAGGCTGTTCTTAACGAGATTATAGCTACTATACAGAAAGAACAGAATGATATTATCAGGATGTCACCCAAGCATAATCTGATAGTACAGGGCGTTGCAGGCTCGGGAAAAACAACGGTTGCGATGCACAGGATTTCCTATCTTTTATATAATTATGGGGATTATTTAAGACCGGAAGCTTTCTATATTATAGGTAGCAATAAGATGCTGCTGAAATACATTACGGGTGTATTGCCGGATTTAGGTGTTGACGGTTTCGGGCAGATGACGATGGAGGAGCTGTTTACGAGGCTCATGTATACCGACTGGGATCCGTTCAGGTACTGTATAAGGGAAACCGATACAACAGATCCTGCGGCAGCCAGGAAAGGAACAAGTGAATTCTTCCGGAAACTAAAGAGTTTTTTGGATGACTATGAATGGCAGTATATAAAAACAGATGATATCATCCTTGATCCTAATCAGTTTACCGAGGGCTTTGAGAATGATATCCCGGGCATATATGACAGACGTGACAATCCTACCGGCAGAAAGGGAAGCCCCGTCTGCCTGCTCAGAGGTTCAGCCATAAAGAAATATATAGAGGATAATCCGAATTTCTCTGTACAGACAAAAACAGATTTCCTAAATAACGAGATAAAGGAAAATCTCGAGCAGGAGCTTGCCTCTAAAGGAATGTCATATACCGAAAAGGAAAAGAAGGCAATCAGGAAAGCCTATAAATGCTGTCTGGGAGATTTGGAGTTTAAGGGCTCGATTTACAAGATATACGATGATTTTATTGAATCTCTAGAAGGCAGCAGGGAGTTTAAGCCTACTTACAAATATGAAGAAAGGGAGATTACCTGGAACAAAAAGCGCAAGGGTGAAAAAGCTAAAGTAAAGATCACGGAATATGATGTTTATGATCTCGCGGCACTTGCTTATATCCATCACAGGGTTAATGAGACAGAGGTTATAAGTGAAGCAAATCATATTGTTATTGATGAGGCCCAGGACTATGGCATGATGGCATACATGGTCTTAAATGAATGTGTACATGACTGTAAGTACACTATTATGGGCGATGTTTCACAGAATATACGGTATTCATCAGGACTAAATGACTGGCAGGAGCTTAAAAACCTGTATCTAAAGAATGAATACGATGCCTTTATGATGCTCAGGAAAAGCTACAGAAATACGATTGAGATTTCTGACTTTGCTACAGATATATTAAAGCATGGTACATTCGAGATCTACCCCTGTGAGCCGATAATCAGGCACGGGGAAAGCCCGAGCTTTATAAAGGACACGGCAGACAGGCTACCTGACAGGATAGTTGAGCTGTGCAATGAGTATAAAAAAGAGGACTTTTTCTCAATAGCCATTGTTTGCAGAAACAGAAAACAGGCCGATGAACTTAAAAGTCAGCTAAAAGATAAAATAGAGCTTGTTGATACTGACGATGAGGATGCTGAATATGGGCAGGGCATTATGGTCCTTCCGGTAAATCTTACAAAGGGTCTGGAATTTGATGCAGTTATCCTTTATGAACCTGATGCAAAATCATATCCTGAGGATAACAGTCATGTAAAACTCTTATATGTTGCGGCTACCAGAGCACTTCACAGATTGTGTATAGTGCACTCTAAGAAGCTGTCCGAGCTCTTTTCAAAGAATACCGGTAGCCAGTCTGCAAGCTATTTTGCAGAGGAAAAGCACCCGGAGATACTTTCCAGGGAAGAAATGCGAAAAGCCGAGGATGAAAGAAGGGATTTCCTAGCAGCAGAGGAAAACCTTTCAAAAGAAAAGGTGCTTGCAGAAGCGGCAAGGAGAACTAAGGAATATCTGGCCAAGAGAACCGGTGCGTCAAGAACTGACGGGAGCTCAGAGAGACTGGAAAGACTGGAAAACGAACGAAAGCTGCTTAAACGGAGCGGTGAAAAAACAGCTGATGTCAGCGATTCCGGCAGTAAAAAAACTAGTGGCAATAATAAGCCAAAGCTAAAACCTGGAGATTTTCTCTCAGAGGTACCGCCGGAAATACTTAAGCCTTCAGGACATGCCCTTGGAAGCTTTTCAACCAAATGGGTGCATAAGAAAAACGACGGCATCTATTTCCAAAGCCAGAACGGAGTGATCAGACTGCAGCCTGTCGGACCGAATATTGTGAGGATCAGCTATTCAAAGGGACTGGCACTTACCCTACCGAAATCAGCTGCTTATAAAAACTTCCAGATGAGCAAGGATTTCAAATACAAGGAAACACCCCAGATGGTTGAGATAGTACAGAAAAAGATGATGATACGCTTTGACAAATACAGAGGAGCATTTACCTTCTATGATGAAAGTAACAGGGAGATTTTAAAGGAAAGCCAGTCAGAGGCAAGATTTTATGATGAAAAGAAAACTCCTCCTGTTACCTACACATTTTTTGAAGGCAAGAGCTCGGATGTGTTTTATGTGCTTTCTGCCAAGGATGACTCCCAGAACTACCTTGCATCAAAAGCATTATATATAAGTGAGGAATCAAATGTACCATGCGTGATAAAGAGAGAAAAGTATGCCATCATTCCGCTTACAACATCTAAAGCCGCATTCTGCAGGATGCCTGTTGTGGGAACGTTCCTGATGCAGGAGGATGCTTTTTCGGATTATTATCTGATTGTAGATCAAAATACGGACAGGCTTATTGAGGGTTATCACAGATGCGTTAATAACTCTTGATCCATAATTACCTGTAATGCCATTTTTTATAAGCAGGCTGTAACCCTGGATACAAAAGACAGGATAAAAAATTAAAAAAGTGCTTGCATTTTAGAAAAAATTATATTATTATACTTTGCAAGGCAACGAAGGAAAAGAGTAGATATAGGGAAGCCTTCAGAGAGTGTCCGGTAGGTGCGAGGACATGGTGGAAATATATTGAATACGTTCCGGAGCCGCTTCCTGAAATATCAGTAGGGACAGACGGGAGCGCCCGATATCGCGCTAAAGTGTGATGGCACTTAATGAGGAGTACTTTGTGAAAAGTACTTAAATAGAGGTGGTACCGCGGATTTTTCGCCCTCTGTTCCGGATAGTGGACAGAGGGCTGTTTTTATATGTAAATACTCCTGTTATACGTTATCCGAAAGTGACACTAAAAGTTTATGGTTTGTCATATCGTCCATATAAATGCAAGATATTGGTATGTGCAGGAGTGATATGGCTGAGAAAGGAGAAAAAATGGGAATTTATGAAGAACTCGTTGAGCGTGGACTTATCGCTCAGACAACCGATGAGGCACAGATAAGAGATCTGGTCAACAACGGAAAGGCAACCTTTTACATCGGTTTTGACTGTACTGCAGACAGTCTTACAGCCGGTCATTTCATGGCGCTTACTCTTATGAAGAGACTTCAGGCAGCAGGCAATAAGCCTATTGCACTTATTGGCGGCGGAACAACTATGATTGGTGATCCTTCCGGCAAGAGCGACATGAGAAAGATGCTCACAAGGGAAGACATTGATCACAATGCTGAATGCTTCAAGAAGCAGATGGAAAGATTTATCGAATTTGGTGAAGATAAAGCCATTATGGTAAATAACGCTGACTGGCTGCTGAAGCTTAATTACATTGAGCTCTTAAGGGAAGTAGGAGCATGCTTCTCGGTTAACAATATGCTGAGAGCGGAGTGCTACAAGCAGCGTATGGAAAAGGGTCTCTCTTTCCTGGAGTTTAATTACATGATCCTTCAGTCCTACGACTTTTACTACATGTTCCAGAAGTACAATTGTAATCTTGAGTTCGGCGGTGATGATCAGTGGAGCAATATGCTCGGCGGAACAGAGCTTATAAGAAGAAAGCTCGGTAAGGATGCCCATGCAATGACTATCACGCTCCTTACAGATTCAAATGGAAATAAGATGGGCAAGACCGCAGGAAATGCAGTATGGCTTGATCCTAACAAGACAACACCTTTCGAGTTCTACCAGTACTGGAGAAATATCGGTGATGCCGATGTGGATAAGTGTATCAAGATGCTTACATTCCTTCCTATGGATCAGATCCGTGAGATTGAAAAGTGGGATGCATCACGTATCAACGAGAAAAAGATGCTGCTTGCTCATGAACTTACAGAGCTTGTACATGGCAAGGAGGAGGCAGATAAGGCAGAAGCAACTGCAAAGGCTCTTTTCTCAGGTGACGGTGATGATGCAAATATGCCTACTACCGAGCTTACAGCCGACCAGGTAGCTGAGGACGGTATCAGTGCGATAGATCTTCTTTCGGTATGCAAACTGGTTCCTTCAAGAAGTGAGGGCAGAAGACTTATCGAGCAGGGCGGTATGCTTGTTAACGGTGAAAAGATTGCTTCATTTGATACAAAGATCAGTAAGGAAGCTCTTGTCGAGGGAGTAAAGATCAAGAAGGGCAAGAAAGTATTCCATAAGGCTATACTAAAATAACTCTATTTTCTATATATAATAAGTAAGGAAGATATAAAACCGGCCCCGGGCAGCAGTAAAAACCCGGGGCATTCCTGCGAAAATGAGCTCAAAGCCTTTATTTATCAAGGTTTTGAGAAAAAATAAAAAAAGATTAAAAAAAGTTTAAAAAAAGTGTTGACAAACAAAAATGTGGGTGATATAATACCATTCGCTGACGCACTTCAGGGGTTCACCTTTAAGAGCGGAAAGCAAGTAAGAACCTTGATAACTGAATAGCATGACAACCTTGAAATTTCCTAAAATTTCATCATCCGGAAGGATGAGTTGCGAGAAGCAACAAGTTGAACGGTAGCAATAAATGCTACGACCCAAAAAAACAGTAAGCACGGACTTTGAAGCTTACTATTAGAGTAAGCCGGCAAGTAGTCTTA
>JAFYYN010000042.1 GCA_017557525.1 Lachnospiraceae bacterium | reverse complement strand
TCCAACTGTATATTTCCTTGGTTTTACCATCCCATGATACATATCTATACCTATACCTCCCATCTCGCCTTTGGCTCTCTCCTTCGTGTAGGATAGTGTTAGCATCTAATTAGTACATTTTAAAATGAGTTAATCCTTTAAATAGCATATAATACAAGAGGAGGAACTCATTATGCCAAGAAAAAACAAACAACACACAAAGCAGTTCAAGTTGGATGCTGTCAACTATCGCAAGGAACATCCTGATCTCACACAGGTTGAATGTGCTAAGAATCTCGGAATAGGTACCAGTACCTTAGCAAGGTGGGAAACCCAGTTCAAAGATAATGATGGTGATATCCCTACCAGAGGATCAGGTAACTACTCATCTGACGAAGCCAAGGAAATAGCCCGTCTTAAACGTGAATTACGTGATGCTCAGGATGCACTTGATGTGTTAAAAAAGCCATCAGCATTCTGGGAAACGACTAACAGAAGCCATATATACCGAGGTTACTGCTAAGGTAGAGGCATCTAAAGTTACTAAACGCCGCGTCTCTATCTCTGGAATGCTGAAATTTCTTGGCGTATCTCGCTCTGGATACAGAGCTTTCCTCAATCGGAAAGTCTCTCCTTCAAAACAGCGAAAAGAAACTGTCAAAAAGGAAATCCAGCAGATCTATGATGATTCTAAACAGAACTACGGAGCACCTAAAATAACTCAGGAGCTACGTAAATCCGGTGAGACCATTTCAGAACGCACAGTAGGCAAATACATGCGCGAAATGGGTATTAAAGCTCAGTGGATCAAACCTTGGACTACCACAACCAGAGATTCTGATTTTAGCAAAGAACTTCACAACATTCTTGATGAACAGTTTAATCCGGAACGTCCTAACGCAGTCTGGTGTACCGATATCACATATATATGGACTCAGGACGGCTTTGTATATCTCAACTGCGTCATGGACTTATTTGCCAGGAAAATCATTGCCTGGACTCTTGCAGATACCATGGAGGTATCTACAGTAATTGAAACTATAAATAAAGCAAAAGCCTGCCGCAACACAGATCTGCCTTTGATAATCCACAGTGATCGTGGAAGCCAATACGTTTCAAGCGCTTGGCGCGAGGCTACTGAAAAAATGCAGCGTAGCTATTCCCATAGCGGTTATCCATACGATAATGCCTGTATAGAATCCTTCCATTCCTTGATTAAAAGAGAGTGGCTTAACCGCTTTTCTATTATCAACTACAAGCACGCATATAGGCTTGTATTCGAGTATATCGAAACCTTTTATAACACCGTTAGGATCCACAGCCACTGTGACTATATGTCTCCTAACGAATTCGAAGAACTATATGAGAGGGTTATGGTTGCGCCTGCTGCATAAGCAGGTAAACCTCTCATTTTAATTTGTACTATTTATTGACATAGGACCATATCTTGATAGCTGTAGCATGTCAATATAACAAGAATCTTATTTTATAACTGTAATCTTAAGGTCTTCGTACTCTGAAGTCAGAGTAAAAGATGCACTTACTCCCTCAGTGACATAAACCGCTCTGTCCTCCGTCACCATAACGAGATCAAATGCCGCAATTCCATTTTCACCTTTTCCGTATTTCTTATAAAAAGCTTCGGCGCCTTTTTCTCCCATTACAAAAAGCGCGGTAGATAGACCGTCGCAGACCATTCCGTCTTTTCCTATAACAGTAACTGAGGCAAGTCCGCTTCTTGCAGGCTTCCCTGTC
>JAFYYN010000041.1 GCA_017557525.1 Lachnospiraceae bacterium | reverse complement strand
GTCTTCCTTCCTGTCTTCCTTCCTGTCTTGCTTTCTCTTTCATTATGTCTGATTCTAATACTAAAGTCTTTCCTCTCATAATTTCACGCACCTCCTTTTTAGCCTTCATCTTAGTGCCGCATACATAATCACTTACCTTGATGATCAATTCTACAAGCTTAACATAGTATTCAGGATCCTTACATTCAGGTGAAGCATCCAAGCCCTCCCTGATTTTCTCAAATTCATCCAAAAAGTCCTGAAGTTCTTTTTTATCTTTACGCCTTCCGGTAGGAAGTTTCTTTTCGAATCTCAGAATATAAAACGGCAGGAACATCAAGAGATTCTTTTCAAACATATCTTCCCTGCTATATGCTTCGACCTCTGAAACTTTAAATTTGTAATCATGAAAAGTACCATCAGGAAATTTAATTCTCAGATTGCTTAACCTGTGATCACCTTTCCTGCCTCTAAGATAAACAACACAGGAGCGGGGTAGCTCAACCTCATATCCATGCTCCGTCTTTCTCTTTTCTTCAAGAGCTATCGCAAGATCATACTCGAACATACGGGTAATCATTATCTGCATATCGGTACTTTGACACTCTAAATGATATGCGTCCCCGTTTATCTTGACATATGCATCCGTAACAATCTTGTCATCTACAATATGATGCTCATTCTTAAGCTGAATTATTTCAGCATCCATTGGATATGATGTACCAAATATCTCGTTAATAAGCGGTATCAGTAAACGAGGCAATCTCTCGCACATTACCCGGAAAACACTATCAAAAATATGAACCGACCTCGGTCCACGCTTCCTTTTAGTTTCATTTGTCTGTCTTGAAATCTGTTTTTGATTTCGCATATTTCCTTCCTTGCTGAAGAGGAGGAGTATCTGCATATGGATTGAAATTATTATATCAAAAAAACCAGTCTTTGACAACTGGTTTTTTGATGTTCATATTCTGTAAACACAGCAATTTCAATATTCTAAGCCGGTGCCAATCAACATTAAATATTCATAAACATTATTAAATATTCTTCATAGTTACAGGCACACGGATTAGCTGGGCGCACTACTTGACACCAATGTGAAGAGATTCTTTTCAAACATATCTTCCCTGCTGTATGCTTCGACCTCTGAAACTTTAAATTTGTAATCGTGAACTTTATGGTACCTGACACTTTTTCTCCTCCCAGATCATTTTTAATATTTTGTCTGATTGTTCATTTATATCGGTTGAGGCACCATCTATAAGTGCATTGTCGATAAGGTTTCCGTTTATTGCTTCATTTATCTTTCCATCATCTACAAACAAGGCACAAATATCAGTTTTCTTAATTATTTGAGATTCAGCGATAATCTCTTCTCTAGATTCGATTCCGGCAATGTCGTCTGCCAAGATCATGTTGTTGACCTGTCCAAGCATGTAAGGGCTATGAGTAGTGAAAATCACATCATTTCCAAAATTATAAAACATCGAAAGCAGTTCAGTTACTTTTTTCTGTGTGTCTGGGAAGAGATGTGTTTCAGGTTCCTCAACAATAAGTGTCGTTTTGTTACCGTTGATCAGGTAATAAAACATGATATTTAGAACCCATACTATCTCCTGCTGACCCGAAGATGAATAATTCATCTTTACATAATCCTTATTATCAAGATATAAAAGTTCATTTCCCGGACGATAATAATATTTCCCTTTTAATATGCTGTTGATCTGAGAAACAAATTCCGATAATCTATCTTTTTCCTTTTGGCTTGATAAAGTGTTTTTCTTTTCTTCCAGCAATCTTGAAATACCATTTATAAACTTTGAACGTATTCTCAATATTTCCATGAAGAACTTGGTAGTACAGTAATCTATATTGCTGTAAGGAAGAACATCCTGATCTGCAAGCAGGTAGTTTAACTGATCGGATAATGCTGTTACCATACCTCTTCCAGCCGGAATATATAATATATCATAATCTATGTTAAAGATTGCTTCCACTTGTTTAGATAATACGGGGAAATAATCATTTTCACCCTCGTAAACCATACTTATCTCTTCATCTTTTTCATTTATTAAGTCTATAAGATTTTGGCTTAATTCAAAGTTCAGAGTTTTATGTTCAGCTCCTTGGGTGTCACTATCCTTTATGGATATATTTATATAGGTATCATCAGAAAATTTGCATTCTAATAAAATTTTTGAATTTAATAAATCCTCACTGCCAAATATTCCTGTAAACTTGCTGACCAGTCTGGCATTTATCATTTCATTATATGACTGATTAACACCTTTGTCAAACTTCGGTTTCGTTAGTACCTTTATGAAGTCATCCTTTATGGAAAGGAAGAAGTATACTACTTTGGCGATAGTGCTTTTCCCGCTTGCCTGTGGACCGGTCAAAACGGTAAAATGGTTTATTTCAAATTCGACATCTTCTATTGGACCCAGATGTTTTATTTTAAAATTTGGTAACATGTAATTTCCCTCGTAGATGATTTCTTTCTATTTTGAATACACTATAGAATCGTCTAAGTCATACATATTATATAAGGGAGCATAGTCTGTACTCTCGTATTCGCCCCACTTATCATTTACTACCGTCACTTCTATTTTTATGACAGGGCAATTACATAAAGTTTCTGAAGCGCCCGAATTTGTGTTTTTTGTTACAAGGGAAAACTTTATGTCTTTTATTGTGTAGCCCATACCGATGTATTTTGAATCAAATACTTTTAGCTCTGATGGTGATAGCACCTTAGGAGTTGAAAAATTATTGATGTAAGTTATATTACTGGATTTGTTAAAGTTTATTTCACCATCCTTTGTATAGGCAAAATATTATTTGTTTTTGTAAATACAGTAATTTCAATATTCTAAGCCGGTGCCAATCAACATTAAATACTCATAAACATTATTAAATATTCTTCATGGTGACAGGCACGCGGATCACGTTTGTCTGTCTTGAAATCTGTTTTTGATTTCGCATAATTCCTTCCTTGCTGAAGAGAAGGAGTATCTGCATATGGATTGGGATTATTATATCAAAAAAACCAGCCTTTGACAACCGGTTTTTTGATGTTCATATTCTGTAAATACAGTAATTTCAATATTCTACCTATATATTATATACATTAACATTTCTGTAAAGGTGACAGGCACGCGGTTTTTTAGCAGTATCATATATGAAATAATCATTTTCATCTTTGATTTCATATTTAAGAAATCATGGCTTTTGCTTTGTATAATCTTTAACTACACCCCACATCGTTGTAGCGGGATTGTTATTATCTTTCCCGTTTTTTATGTAATATAGCTGAATATCAACTCCGTCAACTTTTATATTTTTTCTTTCTTTCGACCCCTCAAAAGGCCAGTAATCATAAAGTTCACCATTCATGTAATAATATACCGTTTGTTTAAATATAGGCTGAAAAATAACCAGATACACATGATAAGCCTTTTCAAGATCATAATCTCCTTCAGGATTTAGCGGATCCGCATACTTATCATAACGCCCCAGTCCAACAATAACAGTACACGGATCGTCATTCTGCATACTCATGCCAGAAAGAGTAATCATCTCATCTGCAATAGGGTTCAGGTGCATATCGCATTCCATGCACAATCCGACTCCGGTATTTACACTGTTGTATTTGTCAACTGTTTTATTATCGTTTCCTTTGCCTTCAATAATGCAAGTATATTCCACATTATGAGTATTATTGGCATAATTCTCCATAAACAAAACACTTGCGCTTTGAAAAACTGCTTCTGCCTGTTCTTCTATCTTTTCAGACCTGTTTTTTTTAAAATATGAAGCCATAGTCGGTATTATCATAGTAGAAATAATAACGAGAATAACAACCACTACGACAATCTCAACCAAAGTAAATCCGGAGTTGTCTTTATTTTTCGATATACAATTATAATTATTTCTTTTTCTCAAGCCAACTCCCCTTTCCAGTCATCATAATATAATACATCTAAAGTTTACATTTTTTCACAAATCATGAAGCATTATTTTTAAAATAAGTTAAGACTCCTGAACTATCTGTTTTACCATCTTTTTTTAATTTTTTTATGCTATATAACTGGACTTTGATACTCTTGCCACCGATATTCATCCTGAGATCACTGCTTGTACTAAGAGCATTCAAAGATGCCGGCGATAAAAAAGCCCATTCATTTGAAATATCGCTGCCATTATAATAATATGTCTTATCATCATCAAAATATTTATATATCACCATATATGAAGTATAGGCTTTATCCATTTCATTCTCGCTCAGATAATAATCGTAAAATCTTCCACAAACAAAATAAATGAATTGATAAGAATCTTCGTTCTCAATTTTTTTCAATATTCTCTGACTTAACTCATAGGTTGAAAAATCAAACGCGAAGGTAGTGTCTTCGAATTTTGCTTTTATTTTAGTCCAGTCACTATCCATCTCCTTCTCATTCATAGGAGCTCCTCGTTTATTGTTATTATCCGTATCCCTAAGATAGTGTTTATCAGTGGCCATCTGTTCGTTCAGGGAAGTCTGTACAGATTGCCAGATATCTTTGGCGTCTATAGCTATCTGTGCCTGTCTACTGCTGTCAACAATACTGAGGGTTACCGGTATGATTATAGCTGCAAGTATAGCCAAAACAACCAGTACTAAAACGATTTCAACCATAGTAAAGCCTTTGTTCTTTTTCAAAGAACTGCAATACATCTATAGACACCTCCTTATCATTTGACTGATCAAAACAACATCTAAAATTACTTTATAAATTGCGTTATAATGCACATCAATACAATTATGGTGCTTGATACCCTACACTGTCTTCAATAAGATTATTTATATCAGCTATATTTGATTTCCCAGTTTTATTCCACAATACATATATTCTGACGTATGTTTTATCATATTTATGCCCACTAAGAACCATATTAGCATCGTATCCATTATTAACGCCAATACAGATTTTTGACTTATATTTTCCGCGGCAGATTATCCCGGCAGTATATAAATTGCCTTCATCCCAGGTGTCTGTATCGAAATTAAAAAATATAGGTTTATCTTCCTTCTTTTCCCAATAAACTACCGACATCACGGTAAAGGCGTCTCTTAATTCTGATATGTTCCCAGAAAGCACAGTATTTTGAATATTGTTATCGGTAACATACTTTTTTGTATAAAACAACACCAGATATGGTGTTTCAGTTATGCCTGCCTTATCAAATACTCTTTGGGTAAACTTAGTACCGGTAAGATTGGGATCGTCATCCGAACCAGACATTTTACTCACTGTTTCTCCTATAAAATTTGAAGCATTAAATGTTCCATCTCCTTTATATTTTGCGTAGCATTTTGTCATCTCAGCCTGAACAGCTGTCATAAGTGCCTTTGCCGTCACAACCTTGTCCTTGTTCTTGGCTTCGTCTATATACCCAAGCAGAACAGGGACAAGCACCGCCGCAAGAATAGCCAATATGACAAGTACCACGATCATCTCAACAAGAGTAAATCCTTTGTTTGAATTATTAAAACCAAAACATTTATCTTTATAAACATTATCCATAGGAAAGTCCTCCCATCTCTTTATATTATATCGGATAAATATTAAGATTTCAACATAGTTTTCACAAAAAAATTCACCCCCGTCGAGGACTATCAAAAGAGTAATCCTTGACGGGGGTTTCTTGTATTCTATTAAAATTCTGTTAGTCAGGTTCAAACAATAATCTTAAAGTTTATAACCCTTTATAGTACCTATCATTTTCTAAAAATTTATGAATATTTATGGATTAGAATTATTTTGGGTACTATCCTTAGCAGCAAACGAAATGCTTCCTTTTGAATTTGTTGTATCAGATGCTGTATTAAACTTTCCTGATTCACCAGTCTCCCAAGCCCCATTATATAAACGGACATAAGTTGTTCCGCCATCTTCACTATATGTCATTTCATTTATAGTGTAATAATTATGCTTTTCTGTTGTGCTCAAGGCCGCTCCATTAGTTCCAGTTAATGTATTCCCCTTAAACCAAATTGTTACTTTTACATCAGTAGCTGTTTTTCCAAAAGTTTCCATTTCAGAAATAGTTCTTACCTGACTGATAAAATCTGTTAACGCAGCTCCATTAGCTGTCTGAATATCATTACCATTTGTCTTACCATATGCCTTACTAGCTACTGCCTGTGCTGCCGTATAAACTGACTTTCCGTGTAATTCAAGCTGTGAGTTCTTAGCCTCGTCAATGTATCCTAACAGAGCTGGAACCAGAATAGCTGCAAGTATCGCAAGGATAACCAGTACTACGATCATTTCAACCAATGTGAAACCTTTGTTGTCATTTCTCATTTTTTTCATAAACATGTCCTCCTGATGGAAATTTTTATTTTGCAGCTCCCCGCTGCATTACTCTTTGTTGCTTACAACTTATATATCGGTACAAATAATGGATTACTTAACCCCTGATTTAACATTTTTTTAAATTTTTTTATTATTCATAATATGAAACTCTAGCCAATTCATCAACAGTTGTTATGCCCTGCTCAACTAGCTCCAAAGCACTTTGTTTAAGTGTTTTCATGCCCAGATGACTCAACGCATAGTCTTTTAACTGTTCGGTCGTAGCCCCTGAAGTCACCATAACCCTAACTTCTTTAGTAATAGGCAGTATCTCGTGTATCGATATACGTCCACGGTATCCGGTATTATTGCACTGTGTACAACCTTTTTTGTGCATTACTTTCTGCAGACGTTTTCCACAGATAGCCTCTTCGTTTTCTGTCATCTCACCCCATTCTCCACAGGCAGTGCAAACTTTTCTTACAAGGCGCTGGGCTATGACACCTACAAGTGAAGATGCTATCATGTAAGGCTCTACACCCATATCAACCAGACGAAGTACGGATGAAGCTGCATCATTGGTATGTAATGTTGACAGAACCAAGTGACCGGTGATAGCCGCCCTTACCGATATGGAAGCTGTCTCACTATCACGCGTCTCACCGACCATTATGATATCAGGATCCTGACGCAGCAATGCCCTAAGTCCAATCTCAAATGTGAGTCCCGCCTGATTATTAACTTGAGTCTGGTTCAGTTTTGGCAGATTTTTCTCAACAGGATCCTCAATAGTTGATATATTTACTTCCCTCTTTGACAATTCTGCCAGAATCATATATAGAGTAGTTGACTTTCCTGATCCCGTAGGTCCTGTCACATATATGATACCATTCGGAGAGCGAAGCATTTCAGCTACAAGATTGTAATTGAAATCATTCATACCGAAGGTTCCGGAATGATCTATAGTTGCTGAGCTGGCAAGAAGCCTTAAAACCGCTTTCTCGCCAAATACCGTAGGGAGTACTGAAACGCGGACATTCAAGTTTTTTCCTTCTATATTTGTCCTAAAATGACCATCCTGTGGGATACGCCGTTCCGCAATATCCAGATCTGACAAAATCTTTATACGTGCTATCAGAGGATTGTGCACACCCTTCTGCAGCGTCATGAAGTCCATGATGACGCCGTCTTGACGCATTCTTACATGAGTTTCATGTTCAAAAGGTTCAATATGTATATCGGAAACATTCGAGTTATATGCATGAACTATCAGGTTATTGAAAAGGTTTATGATAGGAGTGTCATCATCCGCGTTATCAAGGTCAAGCTCCACAACATCCTGATAAGTTGAGTTCGCCGCAGCACGGGAAGCGGCTTCTTTTGCCGTTACCTCTGAATAATAATAATTAATGGAATTTTCAAGGCCGCTTTTTTCACATAGTGCGATGTCCAGTTCCTTACCTACTATCTGCCTAATATCCTCTATTCCATAAAAGTTCATTGGATCGTTTACCAGGAGATAGTAAACAGCTTCATCCTCCGCATATCCCATCATACAGTATTGTTCCGCAAGAGCCTTTGGTACTCTGGCAACCGCAGCCACATCGACAGTTATATCCGAGAGGTTTATCATCTTGTAATTTAGCCTGTCAGCCAAAGCTTTTAACATCTGCTTTTCAGTGATAAAACCAAGCTTTATAAGGGCATCTCCCATTCGGACTC
Source organism: Lachnospiraceae bacterium (assembly GCA_017557525.1). Lineage (GTDB taxonomy): Bacteria > Bacillota > Clostridia > Lachnospirales > Lachnospiraceae > RUG11977. The sequence continues at coordinate 4,863 of JAFYYN010000041.1, read as the reverse complement.
CCTTATTCTCCTTCTGAAAGGCAAGCGCCTGGGAAATCTGTTCGTCCGTAGCATATCCAAGTTCCTGTAAAACATCACCTATTCTTATATTGGCAAATTTTCTAGGTTCCATACCAGGTACCATCCTCGTACTTTTTTATTTCACTTTATAATAATCTTTCAAGCTGATATCTGTACATCAACAAAGCGTTATTCCTCACACATATAAAGCTCAACAGTGAGATTAAGATTGTCGGAGATAATAGTTTCCTCCGTTCCATCCTCGTGCGGGATTACTGTTTCTTCCGTATCCACTGAATAGCTGACAAGCCTTAGCTTTTTGTCTGAATAAGCAAGATCATCAAGCAGTCTTTCAATATCCTTCATCACTCCGCCAAGCCTCATATTTACTGAGACCATGTAGATACCGGTCGTTTCGGAATCTGCCTCAGCTATTTCTGCAAAAAGCATGGTACCATCCTCGCTTATAGTTGAGGCTGCAGTAGCAAGTGCTTTCTCCCTGGCATCGCTTTCACCTGTTATAGCTTTTTGGGAATATACATAAGGGTTAAGGCCTGCCAATGTTCTTTCGCTTATGGAAAGGTCGTATGACATAAGGCCATATTCATCTATAACCTTATTAGTGATCAGCTTGTCTACAGCATCCGCATCCATCATTGGATAGTAATTCTCTTTAGCTCCCTCAATAAGTTTCTCCAGCTCATTATTATTATCCTCAACAAAAACAAGCTGCATTATCTTCTGCTCATTTACATCACGGATTAACTCCTGCTCTTCTATATCATCCTTATATTCTCCGGCAGCTTTTATCTGTGGCAGTATCCCATAGTAACCGACAAGGACTACTATAACAAAAACCCCAAGGAAGGTAAGAAGCTTTTTATCTCTCTGTGTAAGCTCAATCTTCATCTGTATCACCCTTCCTTCCTGTCGACTCCTCTAAAGTGCAGGATACGTTTATCTGATATTCACCCTCATTGGAATAGCTATACCCCGTATAAGTCACATCATGGAACATATCCTGTTTCATCAGTAGCGTTATAAACTCATTTATGACCTTAACATTCTCTGCTGTAACAGTCATATCAGTTGTGCCCGAATCCGCATTGCAGCTGGTTATAGTCACATGAGCATATCCTTCTGAAAGCTTAAAAATGTAATTCCTGACTTCGCTGGTGACCCACGGATAAGTCTCCAGATTCTCATTTATACTTGCTATCGAGAAATACTGCCCTACAAGGAAGCTGTTTCTGGAGGTAAGCTCATCATATTCGGTGACCTGCATTATTGTTGCAGGGCTGTTATTATAGTCCTCAAGATCCTCCAATTCCTTTTCTGTCTTTTTTTTATACATAAGCGACATGACAAATGCGGCAGCCATCAAAACTATCGTTGCAGCTATTATCACAAAATACTTAACATTGGACTCGGTCTTTTTTTCTACCTTTTTACTCTGATACCGTACTACATAATTACTTCCGCTGCCACCATCAAACAGACCAGAGGTCGCAAACAGATACATCTGTGCAAGCTTGCTGTCAGGGCCTTTAATATTCCTGCCATCTGTAAATATCTCTATCTTGGTCTGCACACCATAATCCTTCATGTGCGACTGGTAGAAGGACAGATCCTTATCATCAACCCCTGCAAGAAGTATAACTTCCAGTTCAGAATCAAGCTGATTTGCCTGCATAAACTGCCTTATCTGCGAGGCCGAACGAGTCAGATCCTGTGCATAATCTTCAGTACCGGGTTCGTGGAAACATCTTACAGAATTATAATATGTAAATACCTTGTTTACATACAGGATAGTGGTAAGCGTCATACTATCGGCTACCATTATCATGAATGTCCCGTAATTTTTTGCAGCCGTAGCATTAACCAGGCTTATCATGCTTCCTTCACCAGAATAAATGCCCTTAAGCTTAATACCTATACCGTCAAAAAATGAAAGATAGTCCGTAATGAAATCAGGCGATACACTTTCTGCATATAAACGCTGCATCTTTTTATGAGAGCTTTCCAACCGTATAAAGCCGTAAACCTTTTCTTCAGAACGGTCTATATTTGAAAATCCGCGCTTTATATGATCCAGGGTTTTCTCATCCTGCATCTTAGGGATTTCCATATTCTGGCCTACGAATTTAGTGGAATTAACTACCAAGCTTACATCCTTTACTGAAAGCTTGTTCTCTGCCCACTTCTCTTTAAGGAAGGCTCCAAAGGTCTCCTGATCCATAATAATACCGTTAATTATGGTGCCCTGAGGAGCAGGATACGCAAAATACCTACTGACTGTTGCTGTTTTCCCCTGCTTGCCTTCCACTATATGCACTTGCTGGTTTGAAAGATATATGACTGTACTCATAATACCTCCGGTTAAGTATTATTTATTCTTTGACTGCATTTCAAAAAATTTTCACTGATCATTTTGCAGAATTGGCTATGGCATCATAGGATCCATATATAGGTTGTATAACGGATATGATAATAAATCCTACAACAAAAGCCAGCCCTGCTATGATCAAAGGTTCAAGCATCGATACCATACTCTGGATAGCCATTTCCGAATCATATTCCAGCTGATCTGCAACGGAGTTCAGCATGTCGTCCAGCGTACCGGTCTCTTCTCCTACAATAACGGACGATACAAGCTTCTTAGTAAACCCGTCAATTTTTGCCAATGCCTCGCTTAGGTTCTGACCGGCCTGTACATCTTTTATGACCACCTCAAATTGATCCTCAATATATTTATTATCTATGGTATCCCTTGCTATATTCAGACATGATATAATGGGAAGCCCGGCGTTATAAAGGCTGGCAAGAGTTCTTGAGAAACGTGCTGTATATATTATCTTCATCAGCTTTCCGATTTTAGGAAGCTTAATCTTTATCTTATCCTTTGCATGCCTTACAGAAGGTATGGCAAAAAGGAGTTTAAATACTATAAATGCCGTTACTCCAAATATAATGATCAGAAACCATTTATTCGTAATAAAATCACTAAGGCCTAAAAGTATCTCAGTGGAAGCCGGCAATGATTCCATCATTGCAAACAGGTCCTCAAACTGAGGAACAACATATCCCATGAGAATTATCATTACCACTACCATGAGTACTCCGAGTATCTTTGGATAGGTCATGGAACTTTTTATTTTCTTGTTCAGCTTGTATTCCTTGCTGTAATACTCGGCCATCTGATTCGCTGTAGCTTCAAGTGTACCTGATGCCTCAGCACTTCTGAACATATTTATCATCATAGGAGGAAATGCCGCTCCCTGCATGCTCATGGCGTCTGAAAGACTGATGCCGGTACGTACCTGTTTTAATACATCGGCGTATACATTTCTTTCTTTCTGGCGGAGCGTCTCATCATCAACTATTATCCTGAGAGCTCTTACCAAAGAGACTCCTGCACCGACCAGCTTCCCGATACTTCTCGAAAAATCTGCGATCCTGTCAGCTCGGATTTTTTTACCGGAGTATTTTTTTACTACTTCCTGAGCCGACTCCAGATACAGGTTATCGTTTTTCAGCCTGCTCTGAAGATCTATCTCATCATTTGCGTTTGTTTTTCCCGAAATCCTTTTGCCTAAGGTGTTCCGGGCGACATATTTATATGTTGTCACAGATCATTTCTCCTTTCACAGGCTTCAATATGTCAGCAGCTCCTTTATCCGGAATACCTGCCATGAATCGTCATCATCTGAACTTTTATAGCGTACTATATATTTCTCAAGTTCATACTCAAATCCGGTTATCTTATGCTTTGCAGTATCATAGCCTGTAAGTTTGATCTCGCCTTTAGTCTCTCCCTGCATCTTATTTACATATGACAAAGTGCTTTTCCTTAAGTTTCCTTCGGAAGTCTCATCAAAAATACTTATCCCGGCACTGTATAGTTCAAGATCAGCCATCTCGAGTGTCATCTTTATGTTTTTAGCTTCCCTTAAAGCCAGCCTTGCATCAGAATATATCTTAAACTGGTTAAAAGCTATCGAAATAACCGATACCGCTATTATAATAAATAAGGCGATCAGCAGAACACGCCTGATGAACATTTTTCTCAGTGCTTCTTCTCTTGATATTCCATTATTTTCAGGCATCAGTCATTTGTCCTTTCTATAATGATAACATTGCTACGATGGGATCAGGCTATCCTTCATTCCATAAAAGTTATAAAGCGCAATATATTCAGTACAAACATAATCTCCATATTGTGGGCTGTTGACTGTAATCTCCACAACAATCACGGGAAAGTCCCCTGTAGGCAGCTTATCAGTCTCGGTACTGCCATTTGGTACAGTCTTAATAAATTTATTAAATTTGATATTTTTTACCCTGTAACCCATCCCGACATACTGCTCATTATATTCTTTTCTCTCTTTCAGCTCTCCTGCGGATGACGATATATTCATAAGATCATCTGAATAAGCAGAGTATGCTTCCCTTACCAATTTAAGATCACCCGATGCATCATCTTGAATTACCCTGTAAACTATCTGTTCACCGGAATTATTAATAAATGTTATGCTGTTGCCGCCATCTTCAAAATATACGCAGTAGTTCTCCGATCCAGATGGCAATCCACTATCCGAATTGGCTGATACATTTCCTGAAAGTTTTTTTGCCACAGCCTTCTCCAGTTCACCTCGTATTTCCGTGGATATTATCTGAGAAGCCTGTATACCATAGCTCGTGGCTTTAGTAAAATAATATATCTGTGAACTCGAAGTAATCACCTGTGCTGCCGCTACCAACAATATGCTCAACAAAACAAAACATACTATTGTTTCAAGGAGTGTAACGCCTTTGTTATTCATTTTTTTTATCTTCACTGACGTATCACTCCTTTCTTTTATG
>JAFYYN010000040.1 GCA_017557525.1 Lachnospiraceae bacterium | reverse complement strand
GCGGCAGTGGCGATTCGTCGTGGAGAATACTTCCGAGTGATAGGTGAGCTGGAATATGTCAGAAAGCTGTATATCGATCTGCTTGGAGATCGATACCGGCTGGAGAGTAACCTGAACCGCGAAATTGACAGGCTGCCGGAAGCTGAAAAAGCTGCGATCCGGAGCACATTTATCACCAATGAAAACCCTTCGGAATTATGGGAAAGGCTTATGAATCTGACAGATTTAGTGTACAAGGAACTTGAAGGATACAGTATACCTGTGACAAAGGAATTACTGCATGCGTATTTCAAGGGACTCATGTAAGGCAGCTTGTCGCTGCCAAATTCCAGTTTGGAGGGAGAAGATGTTTTGAAAAAAGGGGTTAGTATTCTTTATTATGTTACAGTTGTAATTAGTGCATTGGTTGGGGCATGGCATTTCTTTGTACCTTGGATGTTCAGGTGGTACGATTATCTTCCAATGGAATATGAAAATTTAATAGTGGGTATCGACTATACGAATTATTGTTTTTCACTTTTACTATTCGGTCTTAGTTTGATGCTGATTTTGTTAGGCAAGAAAGTATTATTACTGAATAAAGAAGTTAGCTATTTTTATTTTTTCCTTACTGTTGTATGGGTATTCAGAGCATGTCTTGCAAGTTTTATTGAGCCATGGCCATTACAGCCAATACCCGAAGCTGCAATAGGACAACTTATTGCGTCAGATGTCCTTGCAGTGATGATGGTAATAGTTTCAATTTGCTTAATAAAGTCGATAAAACGTAATTGATAAATCACAGTTTTGTGGATGAAAACTATGGTGAGTGAATATTTTGATAGATTTGAAGATAAGGAGCTTATTCAGGAACTTCTGAGTGGTATGTATACAGAACTTCCAACGCCGAAAAAAAAGAAGTGGATTATTATATACGAGGTACGAATAGTAAATGGATATTATAAAAGCAGATAAGAATAGTTTTGAAGATGTTAAGAAGATTACAAAAACTACAATTATGGAAATATATCCTAAGTATTATCCGATGGGGGCAGTGGAGTTCTTTTTAAAACACCACTCTGATGAAAGTATCGTTAACGATAGAGAAGATGGTAAAGTGTATTTACTGATAGATGATGGTGATATTGTCGGAACAGTAACTATATCCGAAAATGATATAAACAGGCTTTTTGTGATGCCCCATTGTCAACACAAAGGATATGGAAGAACACTTTTAGATTTTGCAGAGAATGAGATACTCAAAAAATACTCTTTTGTTGAGATGGATGCATCACTTCCGGCAAAAAGAATATACAGGAAGCGTGGATACAAGGAGACTGAGTATAATACTGTAAAGACTGATAACGGAGATTATCTCTGTTATGATGTTATGAGGTTGGAGCGATAACTCGTTGTTTGTTGAGTAGAAACACTTTTGAAAAAGGAGATAAGCTGGTAGAAATGGGTGAAAACAAATGAATATAAGAGCAAGTATAGAGGATACACGAAAAGGCTTTGAAGAAAGCTTTGCATCCGAAGATTTTTATAACAGGCAGACACAGGATGCGGAGCATCTGGAGAGAATCCTTGCGTTCATTAATGTAAGAGATGGAATGAGGATCCTTGATCTTGGATGCGGAAGCGGATATCTGTCTTTTCCAATCGCAGAGAAAAATCCGGGTTGTGAAGTGATAGGGCTGGATATTGTGAGTGATGCTATTGGTGTGAATCGAAGCAAAGCAAAAGAGGCGGGTCTTGGT
>JAFYYN010000039.1 GCA_017557525.1 Lachnospiraceae bacterium | reverse complement strand
TCTGGTAATACCGCTGCTCCGTCTTTGGAAAACGTTATGCCCTGTGACGGTTTTCTCTAAGGGGAGTTTATCCTGTCCATTCTTAAGAATGGTCGAAATGCTTCTTAGAGAAGGCTGTGACGTAAAAGACAGAAGCCTTTCGCATGCCCTTTCGATACGGCTCTGACCGTATCGGTCAGCCAGCTTCATCAGGCTGACACAGTATTTATAACCCTGTTCCGGTTCTTTGTCGGAATAGAGAAAGTGGCGTACAACTTTTGATGTATGTTCTCCTATATATTCCGCCCAGTTTTCAAACTCTTCCGGATTATAGGTGAGATACTTCTGATGTTCAGGGGGCATATGTTCCCTGATACAGATAGGATCCTTCTGTGGGGATTTCTTCCTCGCATGTGAAGCGACCCTGCTCCCGTGGAAGAATACTTCCACTGTATTGCTCGTGCAACGGATATCCACATGTTCACCAATACGGTCATGTATGAACCGAATGCTTTCTTTAGATTCCCTTGTAACGACTACAAATACTGGAAAGCCGTCTTCAATCCTGTAAAGACCACAAATCCAGGTGATATCCAAGCCCTTCGGCTGGATGATAAATCTTTTCCCAAGCTTTGTCCTGCCAACAGGATCGGTAAGATGTTCCCATTCATAGTAATATGAAGCAGGGATGATACAGCGGTGCTTTAACCAGTCTTCCTTAAAGACTGAATCTTTGCCAGCATACTCGGCTTTTGCATAGGTAAGGATGTAGTTCTTACTGGGTATGAAGAGTAGCAAAAGCCTTGAAGAAGCAATCGCATTTTTTGAATCAGAAACGATTGAGAAAAAGGAAAATCCGAACCCAAAACGTAGAGGTGGAAGAAGGAAGAAATCAAAATAAAAACCTGAAATTTCATCAGGTTTTATGGCAAAAATGATATTTGAGTGGAAAAATATCAGGAAGTTAACGTATGAGCCCTATTTTTCAAAGATGTAGTCTGGATTGAAATGTTTAATTCTTAATAAGGGTATTAAAAATATTGACAAATCGACAATACGATGTTAATGTATAATAGTGAATTATTTATAATATGATGCTAAATCAAAATTTGGAGTGTGAAAATTATGTATAGTAGAGGAATATTATTTCGAATAGAGGATGTAGATGGTTTGGACCCGATGCTTAGGGGATATCAATCTAAAGACTATATATCATATGAAGTTAATTCTAAAAATATAGATCGTTGCATCGCTGAGTTGATAGCGGATGAGATTAACGGCAAAAAGACCAGGAGTCTACACAGCTATTCGAAATCACTAGCAACATGCTTGTTGAAGTATAATAAATATGCTGACAATGAATTGCATATATATATAGATAATTGCATGTACAGTAATATGTTGTTTATTAAAACAGTAACAAATGAGAATTATAGTATATCATATGATATCACAGAGCGTACATATAATCCTTCTATATTATTTGAAAATTGTGGAAGTATTTCTATGATGGGGTTTAATATAGATGTTGCTGACAACAAAGTATTGGATGATTATCTACATAAATATGTATCTAAGGGCAGAAAATGGACTGCTTCTCCGGAAAAGGATAATGAAGTAGTAGTTTTGAATCCTACGTATGATATTAGTATTAGAAAACATATGGGTGCGGTGTATGTAATTTATGCGCTTAATTATAGATATGGGTTTTTATCAGATGATGGTAACTATGATAGGTTGATAAATAAAATAACCTCATACGATGGATACGGATGTAATCAATGCAATCAGGAACTACAGGCTCTTGTTACATTTGTTCGTTATCTACATAATGAATGGAATTTTGAGTACTCCATTAGTAAACCTATTGTTGAGGAATATCTGGATAAGCCACATATATCTTATTATGATGGTATAGCACAATTATTGGGGATTATAAAGGATTCTTTTGAGGAAATTTACAATCTGGTTAACCATTATCAGTATGATAATATTGCACTTTGGGCTTTAGAAATATGCCGTAAATATTTAAATGCAGGAACAAATAATTTGTGAAAAGCAAAGGCGAACGTGAATATTGGACCAAATATCAAAAATGTCAAAAATCGGCATAAAGGATGCAGAAATGGGATTGGAAATGACTCTTCACAATAGAATCCGTAAACTTCGGAATAAAGAACAGTTGACTCAGAAGCAAGTGGCTGAGTATGTTGGGGTTGATGTTTCAACATATGCACATTATGAAAAAGGTGATAGAACACCTGATGCTTCAAAACTAACAAAATTAGCGGAATTGTTTGGACTTAATGATGAACTCCTGGGGACACAACTCCCTAAAGAATACGTTGTGTCATATGATTCTAACGATATAGCGCATTTTAAGGAGACACTTGAAAAATGCCAATGGATAAAGGAAGATAGTGTTCATAATAGATTTCAGTATGAATACTTAAAGGAGGCCGCCACCCCGATTCTAGAGGAAAGATCTGCGGCACTGGTTTTGCCTGATATAGATATGAGTACTCTCGAACCCAATCAGACGGTTACAAAAGTCAAACTGGATATGCTTGGGGAGATATTGCTTTCGAAATATTTTGAAAAATTGGATGAATACTATAGTATGGGGGGATATCAAACAATGGTATCAAAAAGGAAAATAGAGGAAAGAGCTATAGGTATATTAAAGTCAATAGTACATGCTCACCCGACAATGGACTGCAATATAAAGGAACATGATAAGGAAGTGTCGTGGGATGGTTATTTAAGAATCTTTCGCGATGGAGATACAGAGTCTGATAAGAAGAATTTTGATGCAGATATTCCAGTTCAGGTTAAGGGCCATATAGATATACATAATGAATATTTTGGTGAAGCAAGGATTATGCACTCTGTTAGTATCGATGATCTTAAAGTATATTTTAGGGGAAACGGATGTATATATTTTCAGATTTTTATGTCTGAAGATGGGAATAACAGCGTAGTATTTTATAACTCGTTGTATCCATCAAAGATAAAATCTTATCTGGATTACGCTATAGCAAAGGGAAACAAGAATAGTGTTTTAATCCCGTTTACTGTGCTTAAACAAGATCCGTATGTCCTTGAACTTCTTTGCAAGCAATTCGACAGAGAAATGGTATATCAAGGAAGGGGATTTGGACAAATTGTTGAGAAATCAATACAGGCGAAAGATTTAGCACGAGTAAAAGATATGGGGTTCACTGTTGTTGGAGCACGAACTCCTTATGAAGCTCTTAAAAGGATTATTACCGGCGATATAGTTATTTATGGAAAATATGATGAGAATGGTATCGGTTTTCCGGTTGGATGGGGTGATAAGTTTACTGCCTCAATAAAGCATAAGATTAATGATGCTATTTATATAGGTAATAAAAAGTATTATGATGATTTTCAATTGGAGTTTTATGCCACTGCACCGGGAGACAAGAATTATTCTGAAGATATTAGAAAACGAATTTATGTCAGTCCCAATTTATATTTGGAATTTTTTAAGGGCGGATCAAACTTTAACTTTGAATTAAATACTGATCTTATGCAAATTTGTTGGGATGCAGAATTTCTTTTGGACTTTATAAGGAATACCAATATTGTAATAGGTAAAGGAAAATTATTATATCAAGATATAAACATCTCCTCCGAATGCTATGATAAGCTAGTGGGGTTGTCTGAAGCAGGGAAAGCCTTACGTGATATTGGATGTAAAATAATGATTCCTTTTTCGGAACTTACAATAAGCGATAAAAATCAGCTTGATCTGTTAGTTAATATAAAAAAGGGTAATAGTGGCTTTAAAACTGATGAGCCGTTATTTTCTTATGACTGGCAATTTCGTGATAAAATATTTCCCTTTTTGGTGGAAAAGAAGAAGCGGGTACAGCTAAGGGAGTATATGTTTAGCAACACAATGAAAGTATCTTTAGGAAGCCCGGCGGAAGATAGAGGGGAGAAAGTAGAGTACATTCCAGAGGATGCATATATAGTTCCGAATTATTACTTATTAACTCCGGAACAATTTGCGAATCTATATTATATAGATTATGAATCAATGTTTGATCAGGTTGATAGAGCGGTTGTTAACGAAAAAACTATGCCAGTTTTAAATATGGTATCGTTAAATTTGATTGCTGCTTATGATATTGGTGGGGATGAAAGATTTTTAGAAGTGGCAAAGTCTATTTTGGATAAGATTGCTACAGTATTCCCTAATGCCGTTAATGCACAAATCAATTTACTTCAGATAGAAAAAAGGTTTAAAGGAAAGCTTGAGAATAAAAGTGCTGAACGGTTGTTATCAATAAAACAACTCTTAAAGAAAGATGATAGTAACCAAGAGTCAGAAGAAGTATTGGCTAAAGTTTTGGATTTTTGTACGGCAGTGCTGTTAGATAAGGTAGATGAAGCCCCGAAAGCATATGGGGAGCTTACTCAAGAGGGTAGGGATATGGTAGACGGTATGCCAATTATGAAGTTGTATAATGAAATTAGAATATGATGTTTAGGAGTGTTAACAATGAACAAAGAAGAAATTAAAGATTATATAGAAAAATATATACAGAATTACGATGAAGAGTATGCTGTAATGATTGATGGTTCCTGGGGCTCAGGAAAAACTTATTTATATAAGAAAACGCTACTTAACGCAATTCAGAAATTAGAGTCAGGAAGAGGAAAACCTAGAACGAGCCTATATATATCATTATATGGAATTCGTTCGATAGAGGCATTATCTAAGCAGCTATTGACATCGTGCATGATTAATTCTAAGGATCATTGGAAAGAACCATTTAGAGAAGCATATAGAATTTATCATGGGCTTATTGAGATTATCAGTGATGCAGTTACAATATCAGTAGGTTCTGTATCTTTTGATCCTGGCAAGATGTTTAAGAAACTATATGATTTTTTAGAGAATCATGATATGGTAGTTTGCTTTGACGATTTTGAACGATGTACTATTTCTCTTAATGAGATACTAGGCTTTATAAATAATCTGACAGAACACTGTAATTGTAAAGTTATTATTTTAGCTGATGAAAATAATATTGGAAAGATTTATGCTAATACGAATTTAGAGGCAAAATATCAAACAATATTGTCAGGGAAGACGTTAGTAAAGGATGATAAAAAGGATAATTATAGTAAAGGAATTAACACAGCCAGGAAGGACTCGAATATACCATCAATTACAATAAGAGAAGTTAAAGATTTGAATGAGTGTTTATATTCTGAAAATTATATATATAAAGATGTTAAAGAAAAGGTAATAGGAAAAACATTATACTATTATCCTGATATGAAAGAAATAATATTAGATATAGTTCTTGAAAAGTATAAGGATCCCAATAATGCCTACTCCATCTTTATTAGTGAATGTATTGATGATATATCTTCGCAATTCATTTCAAAAGGAAATAGGAATCTAAGAATTGTAAAAAAATGGGTAAATTCATTTCATAAGATTTTTGTAACTTTAAATCAGTACTTCCCGAAAGAAACAAATACTTTACATGATGATATATTGGAAGAATTTTTGCAGTATAGCATATGGGTTGTTTGTGCTGAAGGTCTGAATAAGAAAATATTGTCAAGTGGTAATAGCTATGTAGATTATGTTTATTATGAAGGACATGAATATACACAGATTGTTCGGAATTCATTTATTGATAGTTGGATTATTAGAGGGGCATGGGACGATGGTGATTTTTGTAAAACATGCAAATCTGTTATAAGTCGACTGGAGAAGGACAACCTTAACAATCCAAAGACAAAAGTTTCACGAGGTACTGCCTTAGGTGTGCTTCAGTCGTGGACACTTTTAACTGATGATGAAGTAGATGAGAACATTAATTTGTTGCTCGATGAATTAAAAAATGGGCTTTATGAATTTCGAGATTTTGGAATAATAATAGCTATTTTGCAGGATTTACATAGTGTTGGTTTTGAGATGATTAATATAAAAGAAATTCAAAATGAAATGATAGCGTTAATTAATAAGTATACTGACACACAAAACTATGATGATATTAGACCGATTATTTTTGATTCGGAAAAAAAGAAACAAGATTATTTAGAAGTCTACAAGCCAATAAGGGACCTATTTGTTCAAAAGTGTAAAGATATTGGAAAAACACTATGCGAAGAAGAAACAGCATATTTATCTGGAGATAATTTTGATGCTTTCTGCAGAAAGTACGAAGAGTATTTTATAAGACATAAATCTTTTATGGAATACATTGATATAGAAAAGTTGGTTAAATTAATTAATAGCAGTAATCAAGAAGGCATATATAAGATTGGCGCAGGAATTAGATTCGTTTATCACATGGGAAATATAAAGGAGTTTTATATCTCTGATACCGATAAGTTATCAGAATTATATGAAATATTAAACGATAAGAATAAGGTAAAATATGATAATAGCATTACTAAACGTGTTGCCATTGAAAGTATTATAGAACTCGTTAAGGATGTATTGAATAAACTGGGAGTAGAGACAGATAATTAAGGACGATTATTTATGGGACGTAAAGGATTAAAACCGGACTATAATCCGGAGAAGATTATGAAGGAGCTTATAGACGTTACAAAGGAACTCTATGACAAGGGGAATTCTTATAGACAGATAGCCCGAGAACTAGATTTGTCAGTATCAAAGGTCATCAAGCTCTTGATTGCTGGTGGGTTGTATTATTCTGATATATGTTGGAAGATTAATAAGATGTATGCTTCAGGAAAGACTATACCAGAGATACAGAAAAGCCTGAACATTAGCAGGGCTTCCGTCCAGGCTTATCTGCCATATAAAAAGTGTGTTTATAATGCTAAAGAGCTGAGCCTTAATGCTGAGCGGATCAGGCGCTACCGGCAAAGGAAGAAAGCCAAGAATAATATTATAAATTCTTCTCCTGATCTTGGATCTGAAACGGTATAGTCCGGACAGGTTCCTCGAGGAATTGCTGCATGCTTTTTTGTATAGATAAGAGCCTGTCGTGTTCCTTCTCTTTGGTCTTGAAAGAGTTATATAATGCTTCTCGGTCAGAGCTAAGTTTATTCAGATGTTCCTCTATATCCTTGATCTTGAGGGTGGTCGGATCTATGCCGCTGTTTTTCAGCCAGCTCTTTGCTCCTTCGTAGAGGCGGAGCTGGTAATCATGATCTCGTTCGTAACGATCCTTGTCTTTGGATTTTGCGTAGTTATCTCCATACTTTTTGTTTTCTGCGTACCTTTTGGCGAAGGTAAGGATCTGTTTGAATTCTTTGGTTTTCTTTTCGATGTCTGATACGGTCCGTTTCTCTGAACGGGCTTGTACAGCCAGTTCGTTTATCCGGTCTTGAAGGGCTTCCTTTGACTGCAGTCCGAGGTCTCCAAGCTCTGCATACATAGTAGCGACACGCTTAAGATTTTCTTTGTCTTGATACTTTGAGAGGGCGATGCTTTCGGAGAGTTTCCACTCGGGGATGTTGACAAGTTCTGTATAGGATTTGTCGGAGTCCTGAAGCGTCTTCATGATAGGAGAGTGGGCCTTTTCTTCTGTTCGTTCCCGGATTCTTTCCTTTGTATAATTTGCTCCAAGCGTACTTGCCCTGCCTCTTATGAATCTGTCTTTTCCGAAGGGGCGGAATGAGATGTATTTGGCGGCTCCTTCACCGAATGTTTCACCATGTATCTCGTAGCCTTTGTCTTTCATCAGCTGCAGGAATTTTTCATATGTCCAGGCGGCTTTTATGCTTTCGTTTATGTCTTTCCTTACCTGTGTTTTCCAGGAATCTCCCTTTTTATCATGGTACCATTCATGGTATGTTTTACCGGTTTCCTTAAAGTCTTTTATGACAGATTTGTTGTGCTCGGCGCAGATCTTATCGCTTAGATCCCGTATCTGATAATACGTCTTTTTGCAGTCATGATATTTCTTATAATCTACGTTATCGGCAGCACAAAAGATGATGTGCGAGTGTATGTGCTGGCGGTCAACATGGGTGGCAAGCACATATGAATATCTGCCCTGAAGGAGCCGGTCTGCCAGCTCCTGGCTGATGCGGTGAGCTTCTTCTCCAGTAGTTTCTCCGGGGGCAAAGGACTGTATCAGATGGTAAGCCAAGTTCTTGCCCCTGTCAGATGCCTTTGACAGGGAGAATCTGAAATCATATTCTACGGTTTCCGGTGCACAGCCGAAGGAAGTGATGAGCACTTTTTCATCTGTTTTGTGCTCGTTACAGATATATTTTACAGCTTTTCCAAGTGTAGTTCTGATAGCATGGATTTTTGTAACTGCCATAGCTTTTTCATCTCCTCCTTTACTCCGTCTATGTCGCTTTTATATATGCTGCGGGTTTCGTTACACCGGTGGGCAATCTGGTTAATGTTTCCTGATATATTGCTTAAGAGATAGTTGTATCTCCGAAGCTCGGAAAAGTCTGTTTCATATACGAATCCTTTGAGTATGAGCTGCCTTAAGAAGGCTGATTTGTTCTTCTTGCCGGACAGATTATACTTGGCTTCAAGGATCATATTTTCTTCTTCGTTAAGGAAGACGTGCAGTTCTATAGGTCTGTTTCTTTTTGTCATTTTTTATACCAACTTTCTTATGTTTTTTTCAGGGGTCAGGGGATGTTCCCCTACAAGCTCCGGACGGCTTTTTAAGCAAGGAGGAAATAGCGTCCGGAGTGCATCTGTGGAAGCAGATGCAGTGCTTGCTATCCGAGCAAAGCCCATTTCGGGGCTTTGCATTATTGGGTACAGCGGGCCAGAAAAAGACTGTAAGAAAACAAAAAAACTGCTAAGGCTCCCATGTGGGAACCATAACAGTTTCTGCGTTTTAGTTTTGTGATTTGGCAAGTCTGATTGTATCAGAAATACATCAGGATAGCAAGCTATTTATTTTGGAATTATATGGTTATATCACGGATGAAGGCCAGATCTTTTTCCAATGCTTCTTCATCAGAAATATCAAGCCAGTTCTTGCCTGATTTTTTGAGTTCGGAAAGGTAACCGGGATTTTTGAAGGTACGCTCGATGCGGGCTAAAATGTCATTGGTGGAATACACATGCAGTGAAGGGTCGGCAAAAATGTATTTTATGATGCAGTCAGAAAGCTGATCCGACTTTACACGGTCACTTAGGTAGCAGATATCAAAAATATCTTTGTATCTCGTGTTACGGATACCGAAGCGCAGCATGGATTTAAGTTTTTCAGTGATCATCTGTGCAGGAGAGTTTATGAGGAGACTGATGGCATCTTTTTGAAAACCTACATCAAACGCATACTCATCCTGCTCTATTGAGAGGTCATTATGTACACCGATATCCATTTTGAGCGATATGGCAGTTCCTTCCGTATCGGAAAGAGATATGTTGATGCGCTTACCTTTATAATCTTGATGGTTTAGTTCGGTAATCTTTCCAATCAATCGGATTGTAAGTCCGTCAATGCAGTTTAATTTCTCCACAAATCTTCGTATAGATTCATCAGAGATGGAATAACGAATAAAATCCAGATCGAGGTCTTGTGTGGCACGCCGGGAATTTCCTGAAATGCTTCGCATAACAACGCCTCCTTTTATGGTGGCATTTCGAGCCATACAACTGTCGGAAATTGCTTTCAGCACAATGTCCTGCCCAAGCTTTGACTGAGCATCTGCTTCGCTGTATCCCAGCTCTTTTATTTTTACGATTTCTTCATATAAGTTCATTTAAAGTACCTCCATCTGTATCATATCCATAAGTTTTAAGCCGTTCCGGAACATGGCAGCATAATCTTCAACCAGTCCGAAATCCATATCGAAGGATATCTTCCTGTAATTCTGGATAATCTCTTTGTAATAATCCATAGACAGTTTTGCACGGAACCTCATGAGTTCAATTAACATTCTTTCAAGGTTATAGATGCGGATGTTGGAATTATTGTATTGGATATTTATAATCCCGGCATCAAAGATATCATTTTTAATGAAGAACTGTTTGACACGGGAGTCTTTTATCCGGGTATCATTCCTTCTTGTAGCAAGATAATAATAATCGGGGATGATATCTGTCAGGGAATGATAGTAGAACGCACTTTTTCCTGTACAGACGGCCTTAGGATATCTGCACATAATAACATCTACCTCTGAAGAGTTCCGCTTGGTGGAGTAGATCCCTTTTTCTTTCATGAAAATGTTTCCACCTACGAGTTCTTTTTTTAGCTTGTAATCGCTGCCGAATTTTTCAATACATTCCTGATAGGACAGGAGCATATGACACCTCCTTTAGAGTAATCATTCACACAAACCTATAGCTGTGTGTAGGTTTACTTTAATTTTATCACTTATTTTAGGGAAAAGCAAGAAAAAAATAAAGTATTTATTCACACAAACAAATGTTGTGTGAATAAATACTTTAAAGGAGAGATTCTGGTTGTTTGCTTTTTGGAAAGCACTATGCCAGGGATTCTACTCTCAACACTGTTGAGAGTTTTTGAAACAGGATATGTCTTAGCGGTTGAAGGGGAAGAGGACACTGGAAGTCCTCTTATTTTTTGAAATTTTTGAAATTTTTATGGTAAGTACCAAAAATGGGACAGCCCATATGGGATAATCGGAGATGATGAGGGAGTAGCAGTTCTTGGTACATATAATAATACGGGAGGGATGATGATAGTGGAGGCATTTATTAGAAAAATAATGAGGGAAGAAGATGTAAGAGATGGGGTATTTAGGATTGATGGAGCTGCCGGAGCTGACTCTGGCAATATGATGATAAAAAGCAGACGGTTTGGCATGGATGACAGCGTCTTTATTCGGAGGATCTGGTATGACACTATTTACGCACGGAGGCACAAATAGATATAGGGATAGTTATGAAAACAAGAACATAGGGATAGATTGGCTTAAAAATAATATGTAACCTTATTTTGGGTGCCTGATCGCGAGATCAGGTGCCCTTTTTCTTTTTATCTCCAATTTTCAGAAGAGTGTCTGTAGCAGGAAATGTGATGAATACTGAAGATATAAAAAAGTTTTGGGACGTTTGGACTGTTTTTGGACATGTTAATAAGTAGAGGGCAAAAAAGAATCAAAAAAGTTGAAAAAAGCTTCAATTTCGTGGAAAAAAACGACATCGAAAGTACATGTAGTAAATAGGAGGGGAAAATACTGAAAGGAGGTGATCCGTCATACGGAAGGGTAAGTGAAACACAAATTATTAAAATTTTATTAAAAAGCGAAAAAGAACCCAAAAGCTTGGGAAAAATCGGCAATTTTTTTACAAATTAATAATAGAGGGAGTATAAATCGTCTCATTGAACATGGGTGACTATTCTGAGCGGATATTACCCTTCCGTAAACGATTATGATACAACCGAAAACTGAATATTGACTGGCTTAAGAAGCATCCGGTTTCTTGGAACGACTCTCTTGAAAAAAGGATCTAGACAAGATAAGAAAGGTGGGTGCTTTATGGCCAAAAAGAATCATTACTGGAAGAAAAGCCAGTACGCATATGACGGACTGGGAACAGGCAGACGTTATAGGAATGAGAATATCCCTTATGAAACAATCTGTGACATCTGCGCGGGAGACAATTATGCTATGGAGACTCTGGTGAAAAAGTTCGAGAAGAGTGTATGGCGGTGGGCAAAAGAGATCGCTGACACTGAATTCGGGCTGGATGATCTTTATGGTTATGAGAAGGACATGACGCAGGACATATGGGATGACCTGCAGAAGCTTCTTATAAAGAAGTTTGAGATCAAAGATGACAAAAGGGAGACTGAAAATAAATTCCTTGCTTATGTCGAGAAGGCTGCAAAGAACTTTCTTAGAAACGAGATACGGAAAGAGGAGCCGCAGCTGAGGAACGAGGTGTGTGTGGATCCGAACACGATAGACAATTCGTTCCGCCACAGGAGTCCGAAGAGTGAGAATGAACGTGAGATATGCATCTGGAAGATAGAGATTCCTGTAAAGGACAAAAGGCTTATAAAAATTCTGGAAAAGGGCCTTTCAGAGTTGAAGGAAAGACACAGGAAAGTACTTGAACTTGCCATCGTTATGGACTACGGGCATGATGTTATCGCAGATCTTCTGCAGCTTGAAAAGAAGAGCGTGGACAACTACCTGAGCGAGGCAATAAAGATACTGAAAGCACATACGAAGGATGCGGACAGCAAGTAACCATTTTTTGATCCTTTCCATAGTTGGTCTGATAACAGAAATGGGTAATGAACCCGGCTGTTATCAGCCCTATAAAGCATATGAGATTTAAGGCTTAACAGTGCCCTGCGTTTCGTGTGCTTTACGGGCTGATAAGGCAGATGTGATTTGGCAGTCACGTTTTAATCGGTACAACTGAACCTTGACAACTGAATACCATGTCCTGCAGAACGCAGGGGGCAGTGAGTTGTGATACGGATACGCCACAATGATCCTTCTTATATATGAAGAAAGACGGATTCATCTTGAGGGACCGGAGCGATGGATATCTGTACAAAATAGGGCTGTGGAGCCTTAAGACTTTGATGCTGCTCTTTATAATGATACTTTCCCTTTGGGATGGGAGCCGTGGAGGCTGGTGGAACACCAATGTGGCACGAACCTGGTGCCGCTGCAGGGCATTATTTTTGATTATTTTGGCAGAGTTTCTACCTATTATGTATAGGTGGTCTGCTGATCAGTTTCTACCTATATAAATAGGATAGGTGGGAAGTGATGGGCAGATGTTTCTGTACCAGTAAAAATTCAGCGAGAGGAGCGTGACAGGATGAAGAGATCCGGTGATAATGAGAAGAAGGTTGACTGTTATCTTGATAACGGAGTAATAGTCCAGGTACCCAGGCACATCTTTGATGATGTAGTGTTGAGGATGCACTTCCCTGACAGGGAGTATGTGAGCTACAAGGAAGGCGCGATACTGTACAGCCTGAGCGAGAGAAAGTTTTTTGATCTGGCCAGGGATGCCAAGGCGAAGGTACAGTACGGCGGCAGGGTGTTGGTATCTATAAAGGATGTTAACGAGTATCTGAAGTATTGCAAAGTGGATTAGGATTAAGAGACTGTGGAATGGGCATTTCTTAATGGTAAAAAATTTAAGATTTTTACCCAAAAAGGCTTGACTTTATGACGAACAAAAATTATACTTAAGAAAAGGTTGTTCCAAAGGGGGGATGTGTATGGCTAGGACAGGTCGTCCGAAATCTGATAATCCAAAAGAATATAGAGTGGCTTTACGTCTCACCGAGAAAGAGTATTTTACCCTTAAAGATATTGCAGTTAAGGACAACCTTACAGTTGCACAAGTGTTCAGAAAAAGCATTGAAATGATGCTTGGAAGTAAGTTGTAAGCCTTGTCAGTCTCTTTTCCCGATTTTTATCAGGAAAGGAGTTTTAATGAAGAAAGTTAGAAAAGATGGCAGAGGACGGGTGTTGCACCGTGGCGAATCCTATATTAAGAAAAGGGCGCTTTTCTGCTTCTATTACACTGACCTTTGGGGCAAAAGGAAGTTTTTGTACGCAAAGGATCTGGCGGAGCTTAGGAAAAAAGAAGAAGAGCTTGATAGGAATAGGCTTGACCGGCTCGAAACCTATCCTGTCACAAATCCTGATCTGAATTATGTTTATGACAGGTATTTTGCCAATAAGCAGGGACTGCGAAGTTCCACCAAGGGAAATTATACCTATACCTATGACCATTATGTGAGAAATGGTTTCGGAAAGAAAAAGATATCTGAAATCAAATATTCGGATGTGCTTACTTTTTATAATGGTTTATTGGAGAACGGATTACAGATAGGAATGGTGGCATCGGTTCATCGGCTTATTCATCCTGCGCTTGACCTTGCAGTGAGGGATAACGTTTTAAAGAGTAATCCTTCTAACGGCGTTATGACGGAAGTAAAAAAACATGCTGCTCCGCCTAAACCCAGGCATGCGCTTACATTGGAAGCTCAGAGGATATTCTTGAAGGAACTTGACAATCCGGAGTATGAAGGGTATAAAAATTTCTTTGTTGTCATGTTCGGTACAGGAGTGAGGGTAGGCGAGCTTATCGGACTCAGATGGTGCGATGTGGACTTTGACAAGTCGGTCATCAGCATCAATCATGCGATTTCTTATTATCGCAGGGTTGAAAGTAATGGAAGGGCTGAGTTCAGGGTATCGCTTCCCAAAACAGCGGCTGGTATACGCACTATCCCGATGCTCGACAAGGTAAAGGAAGCATTGCTCAAGGAGAAGCAGGATCAGGACAAGTCCGGCCACTATCCGATTGTTGAGATTGATGGTATGAGCGGTTTTATTTTCTGCAATAAGTACAGGATGCTCCACAATCACAACAGTCTGGACCGCTTCATCAGGAAGGTTGTTGATCATTACAATCTGAAAGAGATTAGGGAAGCGGAAGAGGCCGACAGGGAGCCGGTAATCTTACCTAGATTCAGCTGCCATATTACAAGACATAGTTTTTGTACGAGGCTTTGTGAAAACGACACAAATATCAAGGTAGTCCAGTCTACCATGGGACATAAGAGGATACAGACCACTTTGGATGTATATGCTGATGTCACCGAAAGCAAAAAAATGGAAGTTTTTGAGTTACTTAATAACAATATAATCTTCTAGGAAAAGGTTCTGACGGGATCTTGACCTATGAAAGTTTTGGTACAACAAAATTGTCCGGTCATACATTTGTACTACAATTGTTCAAATATGACAGGCAAGAGATTTCAATGATTTACAAGACGAAGCCAGTAAACAGGATGATATGCAATGATATGCGAGTATTTAGCAGGGGCTAAAATAAATATCATCGAATAATTTTCGAAAAATGAGATAAGTGCGATAAACGCATTATAAAAAGCCGTTGCAAGCTCGCTTGCAGACGGCTTTTTTATTGCGTGTTACGGCATTCAACGAATGCCGTAACCGAGGAAACGCGAAGCGTTTTCGAGGGCACTTATCGTTCGGGGATTTCTCCGGAAGCCTTTTTTTAGTGTCTGATGTTGAAAAAGCACTTACTGATTCTATTTTGATTCTAAAAAATCATTTAAAGGTTTTTCTTGACATTAGTTTCACTATTTGACATACTTTCAGTAAAATACTGAAAGAAGTGATTTCAGTGAAAGTAAATAATATGGATGTCATAAAAGCATTTAGAGATAAGATGGAGTTTCTTCCTATTGTAAAGGAAATCCGTTTTACAAGCGAAGGTTACAATCAGATTGTGGCTGATATTTATACTGACAAAACCATATCTGTTCAGCTAATATCTCTTGATCAAGCTTATCCTGGGACAATAGATAGATTGTTTCAGGACTATGAGAAAGAAAGGAACGGAAGATACCTAATAATTTCAGCTCCATATATCAGTAAGTTGTCGGACGAGCTTTGCAGAAAATACGGAATTGGGTATATTGATCATTCGGGAAACTGTTTTGTAAGCTTTGATAATATATATATATCTGATATCGGACATGAGAATCTTTATCCGAAAAAGGACAAGATACAAAAAATATTTAAGTCATCTTCGCATGTAACATCTACTATAATCAGGATACTTATGCGTGACATATCGATTTCCTGGAAATTAAAGAGTCTTTCTGAAGAGGCTGGATGCAGCATAGGACTGGTGTCAAGGGTAAAAAACAACCTGTGTGAGCAGGCATTAGCAGAGATGGGCGAGAAGGGGTTGAAGATAACAAATCCAATGGGAGTCCTAAATGCATGGAGTGAGGCTTACAACATCCCAAAGGAAAAAGTAATAAATGCATATACACTTTTGTCTATCCCTGAATTCGAAAAGGCTGCCAGTAATGTCATTAAGGAAAATGAATACGCTGGCTGTCTGACAGGATTTTCCGGTGGAGCGAGGTATGCTCCGGTAGTAAGATCCTCTAAGGTGCATCTTTGGTTATCAGGAGAACATATTTCGGAGTTTATGGAAAAAACTAATATTAAACAGGTTGATTCCGGAGCCAACATCACCATATATATTGCTGAGGAAAGTGATATTTTTGTTGATAGCAGGGAGATAAACGGAAATATTGTTGCATCACCAATACAGACATATCTTGATCTTATGCAGCTTAAGGGTAGAGGAGAAGAAATGGCTGAAGTTATATTGTCAAAGGAGATTATTAATGATAAGGGATGAAGAACTTAGAAACAGTGCAGATTATAATATGATTAATGGGGGACAAGGTATTACAGTTAAAAAAGATAAAATGATGATGAAAAAAGAAAAAAATTAAAAAAATGAACCCCAACTTTTTATTTGTCGATACATATATTAGGGACTTCGAAAAGCATCATGAAGACAAGGGGGATATCGGGATCTATGAAACTAGAGGGAGGTAGAAATATGCGGTACAAAATGAGAAATATCATCATAGTATCATTATTTTCTTTAATACTACTTAGTGGTTGCACTAGAGCGCAAGCAGTTGGTTCACCTGATGAAAGAAAAGAAAGTTCAGCTGCTAACCCAGGGACGGATGTGGTCACTGACGAATACAATCTGCGTATCGCCAAGAAAATTGACACTTTGTCAGAAGATGTTGATGAAACTATGCAACCATCAACCGCAAACCTCGAAGGGGCACATAATGGTTATTTCTTCATCCCGATAAATGGGGAAAAGTACCGGTATGAGGTTGCCTCTGACCAGAGAAATCAAGGAAGCGTGGATAGTCTGATTTATGAGTGTAGTTCTGATACAACTTTTGAGGCTGAAGGTACATATGAAATATATTCCTTAAAAGAGTATCCGGACTATAGATTCCTTCAATGTAAAGGAAACACAAATGATATGGTTCTGTTGGAATATTCCCCTTCCAGGAAGAATACAGAATTTACTCTTGAGGATGTAGAAAAAGACGGATTTGTAGTACTAAAAAATGGAAATGTCTGCTATGGTGAAGATATCTGGGATGAATTTGTCAAAAGGACGGAGTTAGGATTATCCGCATCAGTTTGGATATGCCAATGTTATGAGAACGCCGGAAATTCAGCCCCGGGACTTTATGAGGCAACAAAAGAGGATTATCCGAGTATGTATTTGTCTCAGCTATACTACGATGGTACCGCGTATACCATAAGTCCTATGCATAAGGTAGAGGATGAGTATATGATATACGAGAAAAAGGGAGTTGATTTGCCGGAAGAAACATTCCGCTATATGTTGCACTTTGTTGAAGAAGGCAATACTAAGAATGTCACATTCAAGTCATTTGATAAATATGTTCTGACCAACAAAGAGGATGTTACGTGGCAACAGTTATCAAAAAGTATATTGAGTGGCGGGAGCGATTATATCAGATTTGTTGAAGTGTTCACTAAATATGAGTGGAAAGAAGATTAATGGAAATAAACAATAAAGTGCCATCTTAGGGTGGCACTTTTGTGTGAAATAATATTGATTTAGAAGAAAATAGATTAAATAGGGGGGATACTGAATGGTAGAGATTTCTAAGGCAGATTGGAAGCTGTTCAGGGAAAGAATACCGGAGTGGCAGGAAAACTATATGGGCAGACTGATCGAGGAATATATAAAACTCCTTAAGTCTTCCGGCAATCCCTCGGACCGTTTTTGGAAACTTGAGAAGAGGATCAAGCGTGACAGCAAGCATCCCGGGGTGATGATACAGCTGGAAAAATCAGAGGCTCTGTGGGATATAGTGACGCTCATTAGAAAGAAAGTCATTACTTTTAAGGATCTTGATGGGTTCAGTGAAGATCTTAAAGATTCTGTTAAGGAGCTGCTGGACAGGACCGGAGGAATGCAAAATGGCGGTAACCAAAGGAAATGATAAAAAGAAACGCAGGCTATTTTACAGGGTGGAAACAATCAATGATAGTTTTCTAGGAAGAGTCCTGACAAGATTTGACCAGTAAATGTAGTACAACAGAATGACGAGTCATTATCTTTTACATCAAAAGTTCAAAAATGACTTGCTTTTTAATTGAAAAGATTGCAATAAAACCTTGAAAAGTGTATTGATTTGCAAGGGTATTCGATATTTCATATATGGAGATATGATTATCATCGAATAATCAATATTAACCTAATAAAAATTAAGGCTTCCGGAGTTTTCCGGGAGCCTTTTTTAGTTTTTGTTTTATCAAGTGATACTAAAATGATAGTATTCTGATTCTATTTTGATTCTAAAAATTATGCTGAAAACTGGCTGTTATACAGGTTCGCATAGAACCCACCCTTGGAAAGCAGGGTTTCATGATTACCCTGTTCGATTACATGTCCGTCTTTCATTACAAGGATAACATCGGCGTTCTTTATAGTCGAAAGCCGGTGGGCAACAACAAAGCTTGTACGCCCTTCCATCATGGTATCAAAGGCTTTTCTGATCTTTAGCTCTGTTCGGGTATCTATTGATGAAGTAGCCTCGTCAAGTATCAGCATGGGAGGCAGTGAAAGCATAACTCTTGTAATACAGAGCAGCTGTTTCTGACCGCCGCTCAAAGATCCGCCATCTTCTGAAATAACAGTATCATACCCTAAAGGAAGACGCCTGATAAAGCTGTGCGCATGTGATTTCTTGGCAGCAGCGATCATTTCCTCATCGGTAGCATCAGGCTTGCCTACAATAATATTATCTCTGATCGTACCCTTCTTGAGCCAGGTATCCTGGAGCACCATACCGTAATTACGCCTTAAAGAATGTCTTGTAAGTTTCTTTATCGGCCTGCCGTCAACACAAATTTCCCCGGAATTAACATCATAGAATCTCATTATCAGATTGATCAGTGTAGTTTTACCGCATCCGGTAGGACCGACTATGGCAATCCTTTGTCCCGGATCAACATGGAGATTAAGATCTTCGATCAGCTTTTTCTCGGGTACATATGAGAAGCTTACATTCTTAAGGTCAACAATGCCCTGAGCTTCCTTAAGGTTTTCAGCATCCTCTGCATCGGGGATTTCAGCCTCGGCTTCGATGATACTAAATGCTCTGTCGGCACATGCAAGTGCATTCTGTAGCTCGGTGATAACTCCCGAAATCTCGTTAAAAGGCTTTGTATACTGGTTGGCATACGAAAGGAATATAGTAAGCTGTCCGATCGTGAGCCCTCCTCTTATGACAGAAAGACCGCCTGTCAGGGCTACACCTGCGTAAACGATATTGTTTACAACTCTGGTTGAAGGGTTAACGAGCGAAGAAAAGAAGGTTGCTCTTAAAGAGCATTTCTTTAACCGGCCGTTTACCTCATCAAACTTTTCAATAACTGAGTCCTCACGGTTGAAGGACTGAACCACTTTCTGATTCGAAATCATCTCGTTTATCAGTGCCGTCTGCTCGCCTCTGGTCTCGGACTGCAGTTTAAACATTCCGTAGGTCTTTCTGGCAATAAACGAAGAAACAAACAGTGAAAGAGGCGTTACCAGGAAAACTACGAGAGCGATCATAACATTTTCGGCAAACATGAAAATAAGCGTTCCGAGTATTGTTATCACGCCAGTAAAAAGCTGGGTAAAGCCTATGAGCAGACCGTCAGCAAACTGGTCTACATCCGCTATCATACGGCTGACCATATCACCTGAGGATGTT
Source organism: Lachnospiraceae bacterium (assembly GCA_017557525.1). Taxonomy (GTDB): domain Bacteria; phylum Bacillota; class Clostridia; order Lachnospirales; family Lachnospiraceae; genus RUG11977. Next base: position 3,605 of record JAFYYN010000039.1, on the reverse strand, counting down.
CTGTCAAGATAGCTTAAAGGCAGCTTCTGTATCTGCTTAAATGCTTTTCTCCTGACATCGGATGTTACCGAAAAAACGATCCTGTTGTTGATAAGAGTCATTATCCATTGTGCGAGAGCACCTATAAGTATTACTACCGCCATGGTGACTAACACATATTTAAAATCAATCCAAAATTCGTCTGAAGTATATGGAACAAAGCTTTCCCCTATTTCCTCACCGCCGTCTGCCAGCTTTTTTATCAGATCCACGGCATCTCCGGTAAGTATCGGCAGATACAGAGCAGATATGACGGAAAACAGCGCCAGCAGTATGGTAAGGGCAAATAAAGCACGGTAGGGCTTTATGAAAGGAAAGACCTTCTTCAATACTTTAAGCTGGGAATCTTTCTTTGCTTTCATTTATCCCTCCAGGAAGCCCTTTAAATCCTCAAGCAGATCATCAATATCCATTCCGTGTACTTCGGCAGCCTGTGCCAAAGACTCACGCCTTGCAGTAGGGCAGCTGCTGCAGTGCATGCCCATATTTGCCAGTATATCCTTTGCCTCGGGAGCAGCGTCAAGGAGCTCGCCGATGGTTGTATTTTCATTTAATCTCATATGATTCTCCTAAAATCTTATGTGCAAATAGATTATAAACATTAACACCAAAATGCCAATATGTATATAACTTCATTTACATCTCGAAAGTGTCAATAAAATGTATCTAATAACATTTGTATATCTATCCAATATATCCTACCACAAAGCGTATGAGTTTACAATCGCTTTTTTGCTATAAAATTGCTATTCAAAGCTAATCTGATATATATAAAGTATGATCGAGCCCACAGAAAATGGACCTACAAAAAAGTTTGACAAGTTTGACAATAAATGATAGAATACTATGATAGTTTACTATGGTTTAAAGTAAGCATATAAAGAAAAAAGAGGACTATGAAATGGCAAAAAAGAGTTTATGGCGCAGGATCTTTAAAACACGCAGCGAACGTGAGATAAAGAGGATTGAGCCTATTGCACAGAAAATAGAGGATTTAGAGCCTACAATGCAGGCTAAGTCCGATGAAGAGCTTCGCGCCATGACAGCTCAGTTTAAGGAGAGGCTGGCAAACGGAGAAACATTGGATGATATATTACCCGAGGCATTTGCTGCCGCACGTGAGGCAGGTGTAAGGACACTCCATCAGAGAGCTTTCCATGTACAGCTCCTCGGTGCTATCGTTCTTCATCAGGGCCGTATTTCGGAAATGTTCACCGGTGAAGGAAAAACCCTTACTTCATCGCTTGCAATATATCTTAATGCGCTTGAAGGCGAAGGTGTTCACGTAGTTACAGTAAACGACTATCTGGCAAAACGTGACGCTGAAAACAATGGTAAGATATACGAGTTCATGGGCCTTACCTGCGGATATATCCTTAATACAATGGATAATGACGACAGGCGTGCCGCTTATAACTGTGACATTACATACGGAACCAATAACGAGTTCGGTTTCGACTACCTGCGTGACAACAGAGTAGTTTACAAGGAGCAGATGGTTCAGCGTAAGCTCCACTTTGCTGTTATCGATGAGGTTGACTCCTGTTTGATAGATGAGGCACGTACCCCTCTTATCATTTCAGGTCCTTCCGGAAAGTCTACAAAGCTCTATGAAATGTGTGATATCCTTGCATGTCAGATGCAGAAGGGTACAGAAAAAGAGCTTACCAAGATGGAAACCGTTATGGCTGCCAAGTTTGGCGGCGAGGAGCCTCAGGAAACAGGTGATTTCGTCGTAAATGAGAAGGAAAAGGCGGTAAACCTTACAGCACAGGGTGTTGCCAAGGTTGAGCAGTTCTTCCATCTGGACAACTTCGCAGATGTTGAGAACCTTGAGATCCAGCACAACATCATCCTGGCATTAAAGGCACATTATCTTATGTTTAAGGACAAGGATTATGTTGTTAAGGATAATGAAGTCCTGATAGTTGATGACTTTACAGGCCGTATCCTGCCCGGCAGACGTTATTCGGATGGTCTCCATCAGGCGATAGAAGCAAAAGAACATGTAAAGGTTAACAGGGAGTCAAAGACCCTTGCTACCATTACACTTCAGAACTACTTTAACAAATATCAGAAGAAATGCGGTATGACCGGTACGGCTATCACTGAGGACAAGGAATTTCGTGAGATTTACGGAATGGACGTTGTAACGATTCCTCCGAACAAGCCTGTTATCCGTGTTGACTACGAGGATGCTGTTTACTGTACGCATCAGGAAAAGATTGAGGCTATAATCGATGCGATAGTTGAGGCTCACCAGAAGGGGCAGCCTGTACTTGTCGGTACGATCACGATCGAGTCATCAGAAGAGATAAGCTCATACTTAAAGAAGAGAAATATCAGGCATAATGTCTTAAATGCCAAGTTCCATGAAATGGAAGCACAGATAGTTGCCGAAGCCGGACGTTACGGGGCTGTTACCATAGCTACCAACATGGCAGGCCGTGGTACCGATATCAAGCTTGGCGGAACCTTTGACGAGGGCATGGATGAGGCAGCATACAACGCAGAGGTTGAGAAGGTAAAGGCTGCCGGAGGACTTCGTATCATAGGTACGGAGCGCCACGAATCACGCCGTATAGACAATCAGCTGCGTGGACGTTCCGGACGTCAGGGAGATCCCGGTGAATCCAAGTTCTTCATCTCACTTGAGGATGACCTTATGCGTCTCTTCGGTTCCGAGCGAATGATGGCAGTATTCAAGACCTTGGGCGTTCAGCGTGGTCAGGAAATCCATCACAAGATGCTTACCAATGCCATTGAGCGTGCTCAGAAGAAGATAGAGAATAACAACTTCGGCATCAGAAAGAATATCCTTGAGTATGATGAGGTAAATAACGAACAGCGTGAGATCATCTATGCAGAGAGAATGCGTGTACTTGACGGTGAGAACATGCGCGATACCATCTTAAGAATGCTCAACGATACGGTAGACGGCTGTGTAAACGCATGTATAAGCGATGAACAGGTACCTGAGGAATGGGATATGAAGGCATTAAATGACATGATCCTTCCCATTATCCCGATGGAGCATATCATTCTTGATGACAGCGAGCTGACCAAGATAAAGAAAAAGGACTTAGAGGAGAGGATACAGAATCGTGCTCTTGAGCTTTACGAGGCAAAGGAAGCAGAGTTTAATGTGCCTGAGGAATTCCGTGAAGTAGAGCGTATAGTCCTGCTTAAGGCTATAGATACAAGATGGATGAACCACATTGATGATATGGACCAGCTCCGTCAGAGTATCGGACTTCAGTCATATGCACAGCGTAATCCTATTGATTCCTATAAGCTTCAGGGCTTTGACATGTTCCAGGAGATGACGGACGGCATAGCCGAGGATACCGTGAGGATGCTTCTCCGTGTACAGGTTGAAAGAAAGGTTGAGCGTGAGCAGGTTGCAAAGGAATCCGGCACAAACAAGGATGAATCAGTGACCAATGCACCTAAGCGCCGTGTAGCTAAGAAGATCATGCCCAACGATCCCTGCCCTTGCGGAAGCGGTAAGAAGTATAAGTTCTGCTGTAAAGCATCCGGTAAGTTTGAGTAAAAGTCAATCACAG
>JAFYYN010000038.1 GCA_017557525.1 Lachnospiraceae bacterium | reverse complement strand
TCCATGTACATCAAAATCTGACTGGACAAGGGAAAAATATCCGTTAATCTCTAATTCAACAACCCCATTCTCAAGATCTTTTGAACATAAACCAGTTGATCCATTAGAAAAATAATAAATCTTTTTTCCTATAACAGCGAAAGAAAAGACATAACCAATATCATTTGTTTCTATCGAATATACCGTATTCCCTGATTTCGGGTCATATACATTTACAAAATATGATCCATCTTTATAAACATATAAGTATATGTATCCTTCCTGTGGACCAAACATGCTGATCAGCCCTTCTTCAGCTATTTCAGTACTGCTTCCATCAGCAATAGAGACTTTGTATAATTTTTCCCCATAATCATGATACCCATCCTCCGGTTCGGAGTATATGTCGATACCATCTCCTTCATACGGATTGTCCATAATGCAGAATACAAATATCGAATCATCCCTCACTACCATCTCGGAAACTTCGAAAGGATGAAAATCATTTAATACAACTCTATTAAGGTTAAACAACCTGTCTCTTTCTTCTATCGTTCCGTCAGATGAATTATAGCTGTAAAAGCACTGCCTTTTCTCATCAAAATACAGGTAATTGCAGCTGTCCAAAAGCGGGGTTTTTGTTTCGCCACTAGATTCTATTGCCCAAAACATATTGCCTGAATCTTCATCCATAGAAATGACATAGAGATTTCCATCCGGATCAGTTTCCATACGGGCTATCAGATAATCAAACTGATGATATAGTGATTCTATCCCAGGTAGTTTATCATAGGATACAGTCGGAAAGTAAGCATCAATGCTATACTTTCCGGCGTTATTTACTATTTGCGAAGTCTCATGATTTTCTATAAATTTCTCATTTGTTTCAGTTATTGGTTTTTCACTATTTTCTTCTGAGCATCCTGCCAGCATAAAAGCTAAACATAACATAAACAGTTGAACTAAGACTCTATATGTTTTTCTCATCAGTCTCTACCTAATATCAGTGAAATATTTCTGAACAATCTTTTTTATGTATATCACAAATCGAATGGTTTTCTGTACATTCAAAAGATGGTCCAAATCCTTCATAATAATTACATTGACTGCAGTATTTTTTATGGTTATAGACAAAAAAGTTCTTATAGCATGTCCCGCCTTGAACTAAATGTGTTTCATAGCGATTAGAAATAGGAGCCATAAAGTCATTTAGAATATAATATGTATTGTCACAGGGTAAACCAGTTGTTGGATTATAGTGAGCCGATGCTTTCTCCGACGGCATCAAAGTGACTATACTGGCTAAAACTAAAAATATACAAACAAGTGTCTTCTTCATAATAAAAATCTCCTTTCTTTAAACAGGCTAAATAATTGCAAATTTTATATTCCATATCTTTTATAAGTTCCCCATTGGTACCAGTCCCCCTCTCTACTGCTGAATACCATTAATATGTAGCTGTATTCCCATCCATATCAAATGACTCACTCCCATTTCCATCAGAAGCTGTGACTGACATCCAGACTTTGTAGGTTCCATGTGATACTGTAGTAGAATCAATATTGTCTTGATCCCTTCCCCCACTATGGCTCCACGAAGTGACCCTATGCCATGTCCCATTTATCAACTGATCAAGATAAACAGTTATACTTGTTGATGTAGTACCGGACTTACCAGTAACCGCTGATGTTACCGTTGCTGTTCCCGATGATATAGAAAGTCCACACCTTGGATTACTAACATATACATATGAATCCTCGCCTTCCTCTTCTACCGGATACTCTAACTCATCAGCACTTGTAATAATATTGGGCTTCATCTCAAAAACAAACAGAGAAAATGCCAATAATGCAACAACAGGTACTATTATTACTTTCTTCATTGTTTTTTTCCTTCTTTCATCCAATTATTGTTTTAACTCTATTTTTCGATTATTGATTCAATCATTTTAATCAGTTCCTGCTTGCCTATATTTTTCGATTGAGCAATCAAGCTGTAAATATATGTACCATCAGTAACTATCAGATAGTTCTCATCATCTGTCTCTATATACTCACCTGAGTATTCTCTAAAAGAAACTTGTTCCGACCTTCCATTTTCTGTACTATAATTGGACTTAAGTGAAGAAGTATATTGTAAATAACATATATCTCCATCAAAATATTTAGACCGGTAATTAATGCTGTAACTCATAATATACCTATGTTCTGTTTCCTTATAGTACCTCTCCGGAATCCACGCAGGCTCATAATAGTCTAGAATCTCAAGGGTCGGATTATTCTCCTGAGCCTCTCCGGTAGCCGCAATATCGTTATATTCGATATCAAGCTTGCCATAGTCACCCGTATCCTCAACCTTTATACTCCGGATATGATTAAGTACAGCCGCATATACTATGCCTCCCGTCAAAGTAACTGATAAGCATATGGCAAGTACTATGCACGCTACCTTGCTTATGCAAAAACGCCATATATGTACCCTTTTCTTTTCGCTCTGCCTTGCCACCTCCTTGCATCTTTCTAAAAAC
>JAFYYN010000037.1 GCA_017557525.1 Lachnospiraceae bacterium | reverse complement strand
TCTTTAACTATTTTTCTATCTTTTATTTTTCCCATTTATCAACTTTCTTCTATTATCAACTTCTGTCTGAAATGTCTTTATTACATCAGATGGTCCAATAATATCCACATCTGTACCAAGCGCAAATATCCACCCCAAAAAATGCCGGCTAACAGCAACTTTCACCATTGTTTCCGACCATCCATCCTGCTTTGACGGATGAATCATGATATTTTTACCGAATCGGTCTATGATAACGCCTACCATTTCATTTTTAAAGGCTATCTTAACACTCTTCTCTTCACCAGCATACATGCCGAAGTTCTTAGTTGAGTACTGTGCCAGGTCAAATTTCTCATATCTTTCCCTGCCCTTGCGTTTTTCCTGCAGGACCGCTATGCTCTTCATTTTATCTACTCGGAAATGCTTTAAGCAGTCCTCAGTTTCATCATAGGCTACAAGATAATAGTTCTCCTCTGCCCATATGAGTGCCCAAGGACTGACTTTATAGGGATCTTTTCTCTTCTTTTCAAGCTGTTTTTTCAGGTTCCACTGCATATATTCGAACATTATCTGTTGGTTCTGGCTTATGGCACGGTGTATATCATCCACAACATAGTAGATACTCTCGTTCATGTTCTTGACACGCCCCTGCACTACTACCTGCCTTTTAAGTTGTGCCGCCTCATAATCACTTGCCATACTGGTAAGTTTCTTTATAAGTTCTCCTGATTTTCTCTCAGTTATAAACTTTGATGACTGTACCGCATCTACTAAAAGCTTCAGCTCTGCAATATCAAAAGTTTTCTTACCTACATGATACTTATAAGTACCACCATAGGGTTCACCTATGATATCAAGGCCAAGCACCTGCAGAGCCTCCAGATCATCATAAAGGCTCTTACGGTCTGCTGTACATCCGTATTCTCCCAGCCTCATCTGGATTTCTTTCATAGAGAGACCGTGTTCGTCATCCGTCTTTTCAGTCATTATTCGGCTTAGATAATAAAGTTTAAGCTTCTGTTGCTTCCCTTTTGGCATAATGTTTACCTCCTCTAAATGGTCGTTCTATTCCATAACCCCTATTTAGTATTATATCGGCAAAAGTCCAAGGGAAGTTTATGACACTGTAAGAAAAACTTTACCTTATAAAGCCATCACGCCTACAACGCTTGAAATATGGGCAATTCAGGCAGCATTTATCACAGTAAGTATTGTTACCGTTTATCATCCTCTTTATCCAAAAAAACAACCTCTTCATCTTAATCCCCCATATACTCTAATTTGATAGTCCTCATAACACCAATCATCAAGCATAAACACCGTCAAGCCTGCATATTACACCCTTGTCCAACACATAGAGTACTGTACCTTCTGCAGTATCCTCAATCCTGTCATAGATACGTCCTGCTGACCAGCTCTCACCCAATACGGTATTGGTAGAATTTGCTACCCAGCCAATCTGCCCGAGGCCTTCCATCTCAACCTTGATAGCTTCCTTGTCATACTCGTTATCAGGATCCTTCTCCAGATATACCTTCATGTCCTCCTCCAGGAAGTCCTTACCATACCTGTATGATGTTCCGGTGATGGTAAAATAGATGTTTTCTACATTATTTTTCTTCTTCATAACGTGTTTCCTCCATTTTTTAGTGCGGTTTTACCGCCTTGTTTTTTGTTTACAATCCTATTCTATCAAAAATCCTGTACTATAAAAATGCCTAAGGTAAGCAAATTTTGGTCTCTTTTTGGACCTAAAATGTTTTTTTAATTGCTATTTTTTGCTTGCAACTACACTTGCAAACTGGCAGTTACTTTTGCAAAGTAGTATATTTATAGTTACCTTTGTTTGATCAGGAAAGGAGTAAGCATGTCTACACAGTTAACCTTGCCTGAACGTGCTTTTATCGAAAGAATGATCTACAATGATTATTCGTTTGCTGCCATAGGAAGAAGCCTTGAGCGCTCTCCCTCAACAATTGCCAGGGAAGTTCTCCATTACCGATGCTTTATCCGCCGTCTTCCACTTCCCGGTGAAAATGACTGCCTGCAAGAAGGTACCTGTCAGAGGAACACTATCTGCTCCAAGGCGGGCCCACATGGCTGTTTTGCAGCACGATGTAAGTACTGCCCTGAAGGAGTCGTATGCACCACCATATGTACCTCATATGAATCCTCACAGTGCAGTCTGCTGGATAAGCCCCCTTATGTATGCGGTATATGCAAGAAGCAGAAGACTTGCAAGAAAATCAAAGCTTATTACTCTGCACACAAGGCCAACGTTGCCCATCACAAATCCATTAAGGATGCTCATTCCGGTGTCAGGAAAACACCTGCCGAATTACGTAAGATTGCTGATATCATCGAGCCTCTGATTGCCAAGGGACAGTCCTTGAACCACATATGCACCGCCCATTCAGAAGAGCTTGGCATTTCAGAACGAACCCTTTACAACTACATTGATAAGAACGTATTCAAAGTGCGTAACATCGATCTACCTAAGAAAGTTGTTTACCGTGAAAGGCGTCCCAGAAGGATCCTCACAAAGTTAGAGTACCAGTACCGTCAGGGCCGTACAATAGAGGATTTTAATTCCTATATAGAAGCCAATCCTGAGCTCTCAGTAGTTGAAATGGATACCGTCAAGGGCAGTCGTGAGAAAGGCAAAGTTCTGCTCACCATGATCTTCAGGAAGACCAGTTTTATGCTTATTTTCTTATTAAAAGACGGCTCTCAGAATAGCGTTATCCAGGTTTTTGACGCACTGACCGACCTAATAGGCATCGCGGCGTTCAAACGCTTATTTTCGGTCATACTTACTGATAACGGCGTGGAATTCAAGAATCCTGACGCACTTGAGCATACCAGATCCGGCATAATACGTACACATCTGTTTTTCTGTGACCCTCAGGCTTCATGGCAGAAACCTCAGGTAGAAAACAATCACAGGCTTATCAGACGCATCCTTCCAAAAGGTACAAGCTTTAACAAGCTGACTACAAATGATGTCAATCTGGTATGCTGCCACATAAACAGCGTCCTCCGAGAAAATCTCGGAGATAAGACGCCGTTTGATTTGATGGACTCTAAGGACGCAAAATTACTACTGTCCTCACTTAACCTGTCACCCATTCCACCTGATGAGGTTATTTTGAGTCCGAAACTTCTTAAGCACTAAAACATAATTATAATAAGATCAAACAAAGGCCAAATATCCATTGGGAGACGGGGTCTCAGTTATTTTTGCAAACGGACTGTTATGTCGTCTGTTTGCCTTGCGTTAAAACGTCCAACTTCAGCTCTCATTTGCCCCTGCCAGATATAAATATAGCCCTGAAACGCAAAATTTTGCCCCAATTTAAGGTTTTTAATATTCAGTGTTGTTTCTTCCTAGCGTTTACTTTTTCATTTAAGTGTCTCTTTTTGGATAATTTTCGATATTTTTCGATTTTTCATAATTTCAGTTGGTTAACCAACATGGTTTAAACGCAAAAAAATAAAACCTCCGGCATAAACCGAAGGCTTTAATATTATCTCTCAAGTCCTTTTTTCTTAGCCGACTTCTCTTTAGGGGCTATGGCAGCCTGTTTCTCAGCTATTTGTTTCTTTACGGACACCCGTTTCTTAGGCTTTTCCTCTGCCACAAACCTCGGGGATTGCTCTGCTACGAAGCTGAACAGTTCCGGATTTGTGCTGCGGATACTGGTATGTAGCCCAGTACCACCGGCTACTATGATATGGTCAGTGACCGGGATCCCTATAAGCCTTCC
>JAFYYN010000036.1 GCA_017557525.1 Lachnospiraceae bacterium | reverse complement strand
CCAAGTGCCTCATATCCACGGGTACCGATGTACTCATCGATATTCTCGGGATTGATAACACCACAGTTACGAAGAGCGATACGATGCTGTTTCTTGTAGAATGCTGTATCTGCAAGAGACTTGATGCCCTCATCTGTTACTGTCTCATCATATACGAGACGCTTAACTACTCTACCCTTTACTAAGTGCTCTGATACGATCTCAGGGATATCCTCATCCTTAACCATCGAATAGAAAACTGCCTCAGGGTAAACGATCATGATAGGACCTAATGCGCAAAGTCCGTGACAGCCGGTCTGTACTACGGATACTTCCTTGTCAAGACCTGCTTTTTCGATCTCAGTGCGCAGTGTTTCCATAATCTTCTGACTTCCAGAGGAAGTACAGCCGGTTCCACCGCATACTAATACATGTGAACGATACATTTTATACCTCCTCTAAAATTATAAAGTTGTTGAATTTAAAGTATATTCCTTAATAGGTGAACCACCGTTTAAGTGACGGTTAACAACCTCTAATGCCTTATCAGGTGTCATCTTTACATATGTAACCTTTTCCTTACCAGGCTCATAGACCTCAACTATGGGCTCATACTGGCAAAGACCGATGCAGCCTGTCTGGGTAACTGCTACCTTGTCGAGCTTTTTCTCTGCTACAGCCTCAGCTAAGGTATTAAGTACCGGACGAGCGCCGCTCGCGATACCGCAGGTAGCCATGCCGACAACTACTCTTGTCTGATCGCTGTCTTCGTTACGAAGAGCTACGCTGCCCTGCATTTTTTCTCTTATTGCCTTTAATTCTTCAAGAGACTTCATTTTGTTCCTCCTTATTGGACTTTTATGGTACTGTTTATTCTCATAACATTTTGAATATACGGACGGTTATCAGAACTCCTGTCCCGCATTTACCTCGTCGGTGTTTTCCTTTAAATAATCCCTGATATACTGGGATACCTCGGGCTCGTTAAACGAAACGTCAGCCCCGAGTACTTCCTTAAACTCTCTGGTGTCGAGTGTGAACTCTGCGTCATCAACCTTATAATGATATACCAGATCCATATCCCCGCTCTGCGTTACCAGCATATGCACCGTGGAAACCATGTCTCCGAGCGGCATACGGTCAATACTTGAAAGTATGAACACACAGGTAACCTTTGTCCCTACTCCTTTTTCGGAAACTATGTCAAAGCTTCCTCCGGTGCTTTCGGCAGCCATCTTAAAGAAGGGAACTCCGAGACCTACCTTTCTGGTGGTCCTGGTCGTAAAGAACGGATCGGTCACTGCCTCTACCTGCTCTTTTGTCATGCCGCAGCCGTCATCGTCTATGATTACGGTGAGGGTATCCGCCTTTGTATCTATAAGGCAGGAGAGCCTGGTGAGCTTTGCGCCCGCTTTTACGGAATTCTGCGCTACATCGAGGATATTGAGTGAGATTTCAGGCATCATAGGAATCACCTAATCTTTCATAATAGAAATATGAGTTTTTAATTATTCATATTTCGCAAGTATCTCGTCGATCTTATCAACTGTCATCTTGCCGTATACATCGTCATTGATGGTCATAACAGGTGCAAGTCCGCAAGCGCCTACGCAACGGCATGCTTCAAGTGAATACTTTCCGTCAGGAGTGCACTCGCCGCCCTGGATGCCGAGCTTTTCGATAAGTTTGTCGTAGATGTCGCCCGAGCCCTTAACATAACAAGCAGTACCTAAGCATACTGAGATTTTGTACTTTCCCTTTGGATAAAGAGAGAACTGAGCATAGAATGTAACGATGCCGTAGATTTTTTCAATCGGTACGTTCATTACGTCTGAAATAATCTTCTGTACCTCGTAAGGAAGGTACCCGTAAATATCCTGAGCCTTCTGTAAGATGGGCATAAGTGAACCCTTCTCATCCTTTAGCTCAGCGATAACCGCACGAAGCTTAGCCTCTTGCTCCGGCGTGCCATTGAAAGGGATGTTCTTTTTAGAACCCATTTTCAAACCTCCTTGAAAATATGATTGGTGAAGCGTGGCCGTGTCCAGACGCAAAAAGGGCGCAATAAGACAAGGCTTATCTTCACAGTTAGAGTTATCATAACATATTTTTACGATAAAATCAACAGACTTTTCCATAAAAATCTATTAAATAATCTATCAAAAAATTTCTGTAAATTTGCCAAGTAATATTTGTAATTTCTAAAAATATATGCTATATTATATACAATACGTTGCAGCCAAGAGTCGCCTGCAACCGTCTGCCCGCGCGACGTACGGTGCGGTAATCTTTCGGAAACCTAAGTAAAAATGCCGGTTTCCAATTTTCAGATTCAGAAAGGAACAGTATATGACAATTAACGATGTTCAGACAATATTACACGGAAGGTTTATCTGCGGCGAGGAGCATGCAGAACGCGAGATCCACTCCGCGTGCGGTTCCGATATGATGAGTGACGTGCTTGCGTTTGTAAAGGACCAGGCCGTTCTCCTTACCGGTCTCTGCAATCCCCAGGTTATCCGTACTGCCGAGATGATCGATATTTACTGCATAGTTTTCATCAGAGGCAAAAAGCCCACCGAGGAGATGATCGAGATGGCTAAAGAAAGGGACATTGCCATTATCTGCACCGATCACAGGATGTTTAATGCCTGCGGTATGCTTTATGACAACGGCCTAAGAGGAGGTAAACCGTATTGAGCGATTCTTTAAAACTTCAATATGTTATCTCCGATGAGGATTTTACCCGTGCCGGCGAGGCTTCCGGTGATGTTAAGTCCAAGTTAAAGATGATGGGCGTGAATCCTGAGGTTATCCGCAAGGTTTCAATTGCCATGTACGAAGGCGAGATCAATATGGTCATCCATGCTAACGGCGGTGTGATCGATGTTATCATCACCACCAAGGATATCACTATGATCTTAAAAGACAAGGGCCCCGGTATAAAAGATGTGGATCTTGCCATGCAGGCAGGCTACTCTACCGCTTCGGAAAATGTGCGTGCTTTGGGCTTTGGCGCAGGCATGGGTCTACCCAATATGAAGAAATATTCTGACGAGATGAACATTGAGACCGAGATTGGAGTAGGGACTACCGTTACTATGAAAGTTTATTTCTGATTTATATTTTCAGAGTTTTAGTTTCCGGGTTAACACCGGATTATATCAGCAAACAAAGTTACATGCAAATATATATAGGAGGCAGGACATAAGCTTTGACAGTATGTGTTGTTCTGCTAAAAGGTATGAAAAATGGGTGAATTTTACACATCAGTCCACTTGGACAAGGACTTATGTAAGGGGTGTATCAACTGTATAAAAAGATGTCCGACCGAGGCTATCCGTGTGAGAAACGGCAAGGCTGTGATCACTAAAGAGTACTGCATCGACTGCGGCGAGTGTATCAGGATCTGCAAGAACCATGCTAAGCTGGCCACTACCGATTCTATGGATAATATCCATAAATATAAATATGTTGTTGCTCTGCCTGCTCCGTCTCTTTATGCGCAGGCCAACAACCTGGACGATGTTAATATCGTGCTTTCCGCTTTAAAGGAGATGGGCTTTGACGATGTTTTTGAGGTTAGTGCTGCTGCCGAGGTGGTCAGCCTGCTTTCAAGGGAATATATTGAGGCCCACAAGGATAAATGGCCTATTATCAGTACGGCCTGTCCTTCTGTTGTGCGCCTGATACGTGTACGTTTTCCCAATCTCGTTGACCATATGATGCCAATCAGGCCTCCGATGGAGATTGCTGCGGAGATGGCAAGAAAGAGAGCGATGGAGAAGACCGGACTTGCTTCCGAGGATATCGGGATTTTCTTTCTTTCGCCCTGCCCTGCTAAGGTTACCTCTGTTAAGTCTCCTATCGGCTATGAAAAGAGTAATGTGGATCAGGTTGTGGCCATCAAGGATATTTATCCTAAGCTTATCTCTGCTATGACTCATGTGGTTGAGAATAACAAGGTTGAGGAGCTTTCCCAGTCCGGCCGTATCGGTATCGGCTGGGGCAGGATCGGTGGCGAGGCTGCCGGACTGCTTACTGATTCGTATCTTGCTGCAGATGGTATTGAGAATGTCATCAAGGTGCTTGAGGATCTTGAGGACAGAAAGTTTTCAAAGACTCTTTCGTTTATCGAGCTTAATGCCTGCACGGGTGGCTGTGTTGGCGGTGTGCTCCAGGTTGAGAATCCGTTCCTGGCTATTGTTAAGCTTAAAGGTCTTCGTAAGTATCTGCCTGTTGCACGTGTGCATGAGGCTCCGCCCGAGATCCACTCTGACTGGACCCAGGATGTTGAGTATCTGCCTGTTTTCAAGCTCGGCGACAATATGCTTGAGTCCCTGACCATGATGGCTCAGGTTGATGAGCTCTGTAAGAAATTCCCCGGGCTCGACTGCGGTTCCTGCGGTGCTCCTACCTGTAGGGCTCTTGCAAGGGATATTGTGCGCGGTGTTGCTAACGAAAAGGACTGCATACATATCTTAAGGGAGTACATCCACAAGATTTCGGATGAGTTTTCGCATCTGTAAATAATTGGCGGCCGTCAGGAATCCCGGACGGCCTTGCTATTCTCTTTGCTTGATGCTCAAACATTGAATAATATATATATTTATTTAGTTTAACTAGGAGTTCTAAGATGACAGTTAATGAATTAAAAAATATTCCGGAATTTACTCTCCTTAATGAAGGTGAGATGGATAAGGAGATCACCCGCCCTTTCTGCTGCGACCTGTTGAGTGTTGCGATGAGCAAGGCTCCCGCAGGGGCTGCGTGGGTTACGATCATGGGCAATACGAATGCTCTGGCTGTTTCTTCCCTAACTGACTGCGCATGCATCATTTTGGCTGAGGGGACTTCTCTTGACCCTAATGTTGTGCATAAGGCTAAGGTACAGGATATTACGTTATTCCAGACTGATCTGCCGATTTTTGAGGCTGCTCTCAAGGTTTACCAACTGTTGGAGGGTTAAATTCACATAATACCTTTATTAAATGTACCTTATCAATAAAGGTATTTAGCAACGTTACTTGACTATTGCTCAATAATACAGAAAGATTTAATCATGGTAAATGTTAGTTACGATTTTCACATACATACCTGTCTTTCACCCTGTGGGGATAATGACATGACTCCTGCCAATATCATTGGCATGGCGGCGTTAAAAGGGCTGGATGCGGTCGCTATTACGGATCACAACAGTTCTCTCAACTGCCCTGCTGCCATGATGCTTGGTGAGGCTTATGGCGTTTTGGTTATCCCCGGTATGGAGCTTACCACTGAGGAAGAGGCTCATGTGGTATGTCTTTTCCCGGCACTGGAAAACGCACTAGCGTTCAGTGATTATGTTTATGAGCGTCTCCTCCCTATAAAAAATAAGCCCGAGGTTTTCGGGCATCAGTACATCTGTGATGAGGATGAAAATATCAAAGGTGAAATCGAGCATCTGCTGATCAATGCGACTTCAATCGGTTTTTCCGATGTTTCAAGGGAGTTAAAGCCTTTTGGCGGTGTTATGATCCCCGCTCATGTGGATAAGTCCACTACAAGCATTATCTCCAACCTTGGTTTTATCCCTCCTGACAGCGATTTTAAGACCTTTGAATGCAAGAACATGGCTAATCTGCACCAGTTAAGGCGCGATCACCCCTACCTGCAAAACTGCAAGGTTATTACTGATTCGGATGCACATTATCTGGAGCATATCAATGAACCGGTTAACAGTATCCTGGTTAATGATAAAAGTATTGAAGCGATCTTAGAATATTTAAGTACATAAAAAACTCCGTAATCTTCAAGGTTACGGAGTTTTTACACCTCATCCGTCAGCTTCGCTGACACCAATACTTCATTCCGCTTTGCAAAACCTGCAAAGTAGATTCGTTTTATCATGCAGGACGGGCAAGGTAGAAGCCCTGGAAGAAGTCGGCTCCATAGGTTTTCAGGAGCTCAAACTCTTCTTTTCTTTCCACTCCCTCTGCTATTACCTTTATGCCTCTGCGGTGGAATTCATTTATGTGCTGCTGCACAAATTTCTGTTTAAATCTGTCGCTGTCTATGTCTGAGATAAGCAGTCTGTCAAGCTTTACTATATGCGGCTGGTACATATCTACTATGTCCATATTGTTTATGCCGGATCCGAAATCATCTATCGCTATGGTCAGTCCATCCTGAACCGAGGCTGCTTTCTTCAGTGTCACTGCCTTGGAAGATGTATACGGATACTCAAGTATCTCTATTATATTGTTCTTTACTATGTCTCCGTAATAATCCTGATAGACCCTTCCCTCTCCTATGGTGAATGCTTCCGATGGGAAGGAGTTCATACTTAAAAGCTCTGTGTATCCCCGCAGCTGAAACTCCTGTGTTGCTCCAAAAAATGTTGCTACCTCGAGTACATGGAGCTTGTCCTGTTTCTCATACTCCGCTATAAGCTCCGTTACCTTCATGTTGGTAGGGCGCATCAATGCTTCGTATGCATATATCGTTTTCCCGTCAGGATAAAAGATCGGTTGGAACACATAATTTATGGTAAGTTCGGCCAAGGCCTCTAATATGTCCTTTTCCAAAGGAAGATGGTCAAAGTAAATCATAGCGCACCTCCTTGTACCCCCAAAGTTACTATAATTCCTTTTTCTTTATTTTACTATCAATTTATCATTCTGTCAAAGAAAATCAGACAAATTACCAAAAATAGTTAATAACTACACATTAAATATACCCTTTATGTTCGTTTTTGGCATGGCCATAAAGAAATCATCCTTGGGTTCAAAGCCGAATCTGGAGTAAAAGCCCTTTGCCTTGGTTGTTCCGAGGAAGCCCCAGAGATATTTTAATTCCTCTGCGGATTTGATAAATTCAACAAAACGGCCGCCAAGGCCATGCTTTTGCATATCCTTGTCCACTACGACATCCGATACATAAAACATGGTTGCGTAATCGGTTACTGTTCTTCCAAAGGCTATCTGCCTGCCGTTTTCATCGATTATGCCAAAGCAGAGTGAGTTTTCGATTGCTTTTTCCACAGTTTCCCTGCTTCTCTTACATGCCCAGTGCGTCTGAGAAAGGAGATTCATGATATCATCAATCTGCATGTACTCCCTGCCCTTTACGAAGCGGTACTTTGTTCCCATTTCTACGAGCTTATCAACCACTTCGGCAAAGCCCATCCCGTGGGATGCTTTGACAAGTATGGTATCTCCGTCCTGTAGCCCGAGGGTGTTAAGGTTTTCCAGGAGCTCTGTACGATCCTTGAAATATCTTACTTTATCCCTTACAAATATGCTATTTTTACATACCTCGTTTCTATCTGTTACATTTTCACATATAGAGGTTACTTTCTCTGCATCTGTAGATGGTACAGTATTCTCTGAGTTCAAGCCTGATTTTTTCAGATAACCCTCGTACATGTTTTCAGATAATGCGCCTACACATACTACCAGGTCCATATTTTTCTCTGCGGCATACTCTCCTACTTCTGCGTGGAGTTCCTTTTCATCAGTACCCAGCTCAAACATATCGCCCAGTATCAGCACCTTGCGCCCGCTGCTTTCGGACATTAAGTCTATGCCGGCTTTCATGGATTTGGGATTTGCATTATATGAGTCATCTACTACCAGGAACCTGTCCGTTTTTATCGGACAGCAGCGGCCTTTCATGGGTACTGTAGCTCCGATTCCTTTTACTATGTGCTCGGGGCTCATACCGTTTTCAAGTCCTACTATGCAGGCTGCCATGGCGTTCATGACCTGATGTGTACCCTGCATATTTACTTTTGTCCTATATGTACCGGTTTTACAAATCTCTGTTTTACAGCCTTCGTTCTTGTCTTTAATACTATTCGTCGAAGTTTTGGAGTCAGCTTCACTACCCTTACAGCTGATAACCATGTCAAAGGTGCTGCCCTCAACACCCATCAATTCCAAGTTCGTATATGAAACCGTGTAATTTCCCTGTACACTCATTTTCCCAAGTGTACCTGAGCTTGTTTGTCCGCTCACAATTCCTGAGTTTTCTGCATTCCCCGACAAACTCTTTTTTCCGGCTTTGTTTTCACTTACAGGATGACTTCCATAACAGGCAATCCTTAAATGTTCCAGTGCACACCTGTCAACTTCATCTATTATATTTATGTTGTTGGCTGTGTTTTCCTTAAGCTCCTTTAGTGACAACAGTTTGGGATCATCGCTGTTTATCACCAGAAGTCCGTCTTTTTTGATATGTCTTAAGACCTCTGATTTTGCCCTTAATACGCCTGACAGATCTTTCAGATTTTCCAGATGGCAGGGCCCAATATTGGTCATTACGACTATGTCCGGGTTTACGATTTCTCCCAGCCTGTCCATCTCGCCAAATCCACTGATGCCCATCTCGACTACTGCCATGGTATGTTCGGCCCTGATCTTAAATATAGTAAGCGGCACGCCGATCTCGTTATTGAAATTACCCTCAGTTTTCAGTGTTTCAAAATCCTGTGAAAGTACGGATGCCACAAGCTCTTTAGTACTTGTTTTTCCTACGCTTCCAACTATTCCTACTATTTTACAGGTAAGCTGCTTTCTGTAATATGCTGCAAGCTTTCTTAATGCACATAGTACATTATCAACAAGGATGTAGGCTCCGTTTTTCCTGTTTTCATAGCCTTCGGGCAGTCTTTCGCATATTGCACCTAAGGCTCCGTTATCAAGGACCTTTTCTATGTAGTCATGTCCGTCCGTCTTTTCACCCTTGATAGCGACAAAAATGCCGTCTTTTCCGCAAAGCCTGGAATCTATGACCACGCCTTGAGCTTCCTTTTTGAGGTCCTCATCCGTAATATCCTTTTCCCTGGATATCTTTAATTCGGCCCCGTTTATATACAGTCTGCCACCTACAGCGGCGGCAATCTCAGGCAGGGTCATATTTCTCATTTCGTTTTTCCTCTTGTATAATATGTATTTGGTATAGGACTATCTGTTATACTTCTTAAGCGATACATTGATTATCCACTCGCAAAGCTCGGGGAAGCCCACTCCGACTGCTGCTGCTTCCTGAGGGATAAGGCTTGTGGGTGTCATGCCGGGAAGTGTATTTGCTTCCAGGCAGTAGATCTCGCCGGTTTTCTCATCCATAACGAAATCCATCCTCGCGTAAGCCAGGATGCCTAATGCCTTGTATGCCTTTACTGCAAGACCCTGGATGGCCAACGTCTGCTCATCGGTGAGCTTTGCAGGGCAGGTCTCTATTGTTGAGCCCTCCTGGTATTTGTTCTTGTAATCGTAAAAGCCTTCCTTGGGAGCTATTTCCACTACGGGAAGTGCCTGTCCGTCAATTACGCCGTCAGTGAACTCACGGCCCTTTATGTACTGCTCAACTAAGAGCTTGTCATCATAGTTATAGGCATCGTTGATCGCCATGTCATATTCTTTCTGATTTCTGACAATGTATACTCCGATGCTGGAACCGCCTGAGCAAACCTTCACAACGCAGGGGAACTCCGGGATACCCTCACCTTCGCCCTTACGTAATACTATGGATGCAGGTGTCTTTACGCCTTCCATCTCGAATACCTTTTTGGTTATCGACTTATCCATAGCCATTGCAGAGCTGATATAGTCAGTTCCGGTGTATTTAATGCCGTAAAGGTCAAATGCAGCCTGAACCTTTCCGTTCTCGCCGTAATCGCCGTGAAGTCCCATGAAAACGATATCCGACATCTTGCAGATGTTTATAACATTCTCCCCGAAAAGCACTTCCGGATTCTTACGCATAGCCTTAATAGCCTCAAGGTCGGGAGCAATGCTTTTTACTCCTGATATCTTTGCATCCCAGTCAATGTCCTTTTCAAATAAACCTTCTATTTCTCCGGTATACCCTAAGAAAATGTCCAGCAGGATAACCTTATGTCCTTTTCCTTTTAATGCCCTATATACCTGTGAACCTGTGACAAGCGATACATCTCTTTCTGTGCTTACTCCGCCGCATAAAACTACTATTTTCATTGATTTCCTCCGGTTTTTGATCTGCTTAAATTTTGTTTTATACTCGTAAGAAAAAGGCGCCAATAAGAACCCTCCTACTGACACCATTTTTTTCATAAGCGGATAACGGGAGTCGGACCCGCCTCCTAAGCTTGGGAAGCTCATGTACTACCGATGTACTATATCCGCATAAATTTTCCGTATAGATTAATTATACACATAAAACAAATAAAAGCAAGCATTATTTTGCCTTAAATCCACGGGGCAGTACTTGCGCTGCCCCTCTTAGTGCGGATAACAGGACTTGAACCTGCACGCTCGCGCACCAGAACCTAAATCTGGCGTGTCTGCCAATTCCACCATATCCGCTTAGACACTATGCTATTCTATCATCAAAAAGTCCAAATGTCAAATATTTAGCAAAAAATTTGACAAACTTGTTTTTTTATTCTATTATGAGGGATATACCAGTTGCAAATACAATGCTATTAATGCCTTATTAACAAGCTTTCCTTCACTACGGAGGCATTGCTCATCGAATGCTTTAACGGTTGACAATAATTATGGAAAATTTATTTTACGGAATGGATATAAAAAGCTCAAGGCGAAGGAGACGGCGCAAGAAGGGGCCGGTTCTTCTTATTTTACTGCTTTTGGCTATCGGTATCGGTTTCGGAGTGTATTTTATAGTTAATAAGATAAATGAAAACAGACTGACCGATACAGAGGCCGGAGCTGACTCAATCGACAGCCAGAGCTGGCAGATTGCTGAGTTAGAAGGGAATCCCGATGGGGAAGGCTTTACCGCTGTCTGGACAAACCGTGACACCGAGCTTGGGAACAGCGATGTTTACGGTCTCTGGACACAGCCCAAACCTACCGAGGCTCCTACAGTTACTCAGGCTACCGATGACGAAGATGTAAAATGGATGGGCGACTTTGTCGATACAAGGGAACGTGTAAAAGCCAAGGGCATCTATGTTTCCTCTGCCTATATCAACAAAAAGCTTGATGATGCCATTGCGCTGATAGACAGGACCGAGCTTAATGCAATCGTCATAGATGTCAAAAGTGATGCCGGCTATATCACATACCGCATGGATTATGATGTTGCTAAGGAAATCGGTGCGTGCACCTCAACAATTTCCGATATCAACGCTACTATAAAGAAACTAAAGGATCATGGCATCTACACGATAGCCCGTATAGTTACCTTAAAAGACCCTGTTCTTGCAGATAAGAAAAGAGAGCTGGCTCTCAAAAACAAGGATGGATCACTGTTCAGAGATTCCTCGGGACTTGCATGGGTTAATCCATACGAGGATGAAGTCTGGGATTATCTGATAGAAGTCTGTAAGCAATGTGCAGAGGTCGGATTTGACGAGGTCAACCTCGACTATATCCGTTTCTCTACCGACAAGGGAATGTCAAACGTCGATTTCGGACCTAAAGCTGACGAAATGACAAGGATAGAAGTAATAACCGACGGCATAAGAAGGATCTGCGAAACCATTAAACCGATGGGCGTATTTGTTTCATGTGATGTATACGGAGCCATCATATCAAGCTCAGTGGACGCAAGGATAGTCGGACAGAGCTATTTCAATATGTCCAAGTATCTTGATTATATCTGTCCTATGGTATATCCTTCCCACTACGGAAACGGATATTACGGGCTTGATTACCCCGATACACACCCTTACGAGCTGGTTTATAACGCACTTATGGATTCTCAGAAGGTACTCTATATGCTGGACCCCGAAGAAAACAAGGCCGAGGTACGTCCATGGCTGCAGGATTTTACGGCTACCTGGGTTTCGCACCACTTAAAATACGGAAAGACCGAAGTACGTGATGAGATTAGAGCAGTATATGACGCCGGTTATTCCCAGTGGTTTTTGTGGAATGCGGGGGTTAACTATACTGAAGACGCTTTAGAGAAAGACTGATTAAAGGAACGATCATGGATTTATTTAGCTTTATGGAAGATAAAAACAAGGAAAAGGAAGCCCCGCTTGCCTCAAGGATGAGACCTGCCTCGTTAGACGAAGTAGTAGGTCAGGAACATATCATCGGCAAAGACAAGCTCCTTTATCGTGCCATAAAAGCAGACAGGATCAGCTCTGTAATCTTCTATGGACCTCCCGGGACAGGTAAAACCACACTGGCAAAGGTTATTGCTGCTACCACAAAATCCGAATTCTGCCAGATAAACGCAACCTCTGCCGGAAAGAAAGATATGGAGGAAGTAGTTGAGGCGGCAAAGAAGAATCTCGGAGGATATGGAAAACGGACCATTCTTTTCATAGACGAGATACACCGCTTCAATAAGGGACAACAGGATTATCTCCTCCCCTTTGTCGAGGACGGAACAATAATCCTTATCGGAGCCACTACAGAAAATCCATACTTTGAAGTAAACGGAGCACTGCTTTCGCGTTCGCACATATTTGAACTTAAACCCTTAAGCTCCGATAACATAAAACAGCTGTTGCTGCGTGCGGTAAACGACAACGAAAAGGGTATGGGGGCATTTAAGGTAAAGCTGGATGACGATGCGCTCGAGTTTTTAAGTATAAATGCCAACGGAGATGCACGTACAGCCCTTAATGCCATTGAGCTCGGCATACTCACCACTGAAAGGAATACAGACGGCTATATCCATATCGACCTTGATACCGCTTCGGAATGCATACAGAAAAGAGTCCTTAAATACGATAAGACCGGAGACAACCACTACGATAATATCTCCGCCTTTATTAAAAGCATGCGTGGATCAGATCCCGATGCAGTAATCTATTATCTCGCAAGAATGCTTACTGCCGGTGAAGATATCAAATTCATCGCCAGAAGGATAATGATATGCGCATCGGAAGATGTTGGCATGGCAGATCCGCAGGCTCTGCAGCTGGCTGTATCCGCTTCACTGGCGGTAGAGCGCGTAGGTATGCCGGAAGCAAGGATAATCCTTGCCCAGGCAGCCTGTTATGTAGCCTGTGCACCAAAGAGCAATGCGTCTTACCTGGCAATAGGCGAAGCAATGCACTTTGTCGAGAACGGCGGCGTCTTTCCGGTACCAAGGCATCTGCAAAATAAGCATGCCGACTCCTTCGGTGAAGAAAGGGAACAGGGCTATCTATACGCTCATGATTTCACAAACCATTATGTTTCACAGCAGTATCTTCCGGATGAGATAAAAGATAAAGTATTCTACCACCCTACAGATATGGGGTATGAGAAGAAGCTCAAGGAGTATTTAAAGAAGATTAAGGGTGAGGCCGGGGAAGCCTTTGAGTAACAGCAATCAATATGGTTAATGAATATAATATTGTTGTATAAAATTGTTAAAAAGTTATATTATAAGAAAGGTACAATAGATGACAACAACAAATAATACGCAAAATAAAAACAACGTCAATAAGCAGGAAAATACTCCGGAGAACAAGTCTTCAGAGTTGCAGCATCAGAAAACCAGTGCTTTCACGAGAATATTTGCCATAATTGGTCTCATCGTCATCGCAGGACTCTATATCCTGTCTCTCGTAGCAGCATTGTCTGACTGGGAGAATTCTTTCGGTATTTTTACCGGAGCACTTGCTGCGACTATATTTGTACCAATTGTAATATATTTATTTAAAATGTTCTCTAATAAAGACAAATGATTTGGGGAAGCCTTTTTGTGTCTTATAGAATGACACAAGGACGGAAGGGTAACCTGTTTGGCCGGTTTTCATAAAGCGGCAGAGGATATGCACGGGTTCGGATGTAACTTCTCAAAGGCAAAAATCGGTTAACCAAACCGATTTTTGAGCGCAGCCTAGGGTGTCCGATATCAATCGGACACCCGGTTGCAAGCGTCCAAAGAGAAGGTACAGCGAACCCGTTTAGCATATCCCTGCGGTAGCGATAATAGAAAACCGGACGAATAGGTTACCCTTCCGTCCGGTATAATCACTAGTATTCACATATTACTCGTCATAGACATCGTCCTCAGGACCGTCATGTCTAACCTCTTCGAAGAGATCGTCTCCATCTCCACTGTCGCCACCTTCGCCGTCTTCACCGTCACTGTCGGCGTCACCGGGATGATGAACATTACAGGTATTGCCCGGATGATAAACATAAGGAGTATCATAGGTTGAAACCCAGCATCCATTAGTATATCCCGGATACCCATCATACTTGTGGTAATTCTCATCCTTAACCAGGAGCACAACCCAAGCCTTATCGCTCTCAGGACAGTTCTCCGTAGCAATCATTCCTGACTCCCTACATACCTGAACCCTTGTATGACAGGTACATTTCTTAGTAGGAACAGTACCCTTAGCGAAATACTCAGTAGAAATACATGACCCACCTGCAGCATGATCACACAGACCATAAACAGCCAGATTACCGCATTTCGTACAGATCGTAGCCTCAACAATCGAATCAGGCTTTTCCCACTCTTTGTATTCAAGCTCCAAGTAGGAATGAATGTCCTCCATAATGTTTCGCCAGAGATCCTGCTGATACGACTTATTCCACTGGCTAAACGGCTGATCGAAGCCGGTCCATACCGCACAGGTATAATAAGGAGTAAAACCAACAAACCAAAGGTCCGTATTTTTACTTGCCGTACCGGTTTTACCCGCAACAGGCATCTTGTAATTCCTGAAAGCAAGCCTTGTACCGGTACCGCTTGTCGTAACATCATGCATAGCATCGGTAAGCAGCCAGGCTGTCGAAGACTTCATGATCTGACTGTTCTGCGGCTTGTTGCTGAGGATCACATTGCCCTCGTGATCCACAATCTTTGTATAGTAGATGGGCTTGTTATACATACCACCGTTAGCTATTGCAGCATATGCAGCAGTAATCTCAGTATTAGTAACACCTTTTGTAAGACCGCCGAGTGCAATAGCCAGATTGACATCTGAATAGGACTTACCGGTATCGGGATCTACATAATACTTAACAAGAGTGCTGAACCCTAGTTTTTCCAGGTACTCGAAGCCTAAAGGAGCTCCAATCTGATCAAGAGTCTTAACAGCCACGATATTAAGCGAATTCGCAATACCGGTTCTGATGGACTGCAAGCCTCTGAAGCCTGTCTTATACCAGTTAATAACTTCCTTACCACCGTTAGGGTAGAAGAAAGGTGAGTCATCCTGCACGGAAGCCAGAGTAAGTCCGCCTGCATCAAGAGCAGGAAGGAATGAAGCAAGTACCTTAAAGGTCGAACCTACGGAACGTGTAGTACCTGATGCACGGTTAAGCGTCAAGCTGCCGGTCTTCTCTCCTCTGCCGCCGTAAATAGCTACAACCTTACCGGTTGACTGCTCGATGATCGTCATAGACGACTGGGGCTGAGGATTGATCTCCTTTTTCTCGATATAGGTATCTCCTGCCTCTTCATCAACCTTTGCAGCCTTAAACTGTTCAATCTTTTCTTCAAGATCGTCCATATCCAGGAAAAGTGAATTAATACCCTTTTTCTCACCGCTAGCATGGTAGTAAAGGCCTTTTCTGTCCTCATATTCCGAGAAATAATTTAAGAAATCATTCTTCTGATAATGTACTTCTTTGCCGTCAGCATGCCTAACGGAAAGCTTGTATTCGGAAAGCTCATAGCATGAACCGTGTGAGCTGTCAAAGCCGAATTTAGGGAAATTGTTCTCGTCCTGATAATACCTGTCAACTATTCCCTGGATCTCGGGATCCTGCGTTGTATAAATGGTAAGTCCGCCGTAGAACAGCATATGCTCAGCTTCCGCACGGGTGTAGCCCAGACGGTTCTGAAAATCATCATAAAACTGCTCAAGCATGGCATCGGTAAAGTATGAATAGGTACCTATCTGAACCTTGTCATCCTTATTGCTGTTTTCGACTATACGGTCGTAAACTCCGGTATCGGCCATAGCTTCATCGTATTCTTCCTGAGTGATGAATTCATACTTTAGCATATTGCCCAGAATCTTATTACGTCTCTCGACATTCTCATCGGGATGAAGGAGAGGATTAAGTCTTGTAGGCGAAAGCGGTATACCTGCTATTACTGCCGCCTCTGAGATTGTAAGCTCACTGGTTTTCTTTCCAAAATAACCTCTGGCTGCAGTCTCAACACCATAAGAATTATTTCCCAGGTTTACCAGATTCATGTAATATTCAAGGATCCGGTCCTTTGACATTACATGCTCAAGGTTTATGGCTATATACTGCTCCTGTATCTTTCTGAGTACCTTATCGAGGGTATATTTTTCACGACCGCCGCCGAATATCTGGTTCTTTATCAACTGCTGGGTAATGGTTGAACCACCCGCCTCAAACTCAGAAGTAACGAGTGAGTAACCTGAACGGAAAAGCGTCCTGATATCTACACCGCTGTGCTCATAAAAACGCCAATCCTCAGCTGCCAGGAAGGCATTTCTTACATGCTGCGGAATATCTGCGATCTCGACATATATTCTGTTTGCGGAATTACCTGCAAAATTCTGAGCTAAAGAGCCGTCTGAAAATACGGACTTTGAGCTGTAGCCCTGTACTTCAAGCTCTACTATCTCTATATCGGGAGTGGTATCGAGTATCCCTCTGAACGCTCCGAAAGCCGCTACCACGCCTATTACCCCGACTGCAACCACGGCCAGGATAAATATCCTGAAACCCGTAATGAGGAACTTGCTCCCCATACGTCTGGATACGGACTTTAATTCTTTTCGCTTGTCACTAATACCAATTCTACTGTAATCCATTTTCTGATCATTTTGCAGGCATGTATCAAACGGTCTGTCTGCCTGCCGGGCAAACCGTCTGAAAAACTAGTTTTTCACATTTCCCAAGGATAGAAATTTCTATCCAAAAGCTCTATCTTACATTTACCGGCTGTTGCTTCGTTCATCCTCGCCTGTATGACGCCAAAACCCGCATCATCGCAAAGGCAGATGGTTGAAACCTCATCGGTAAATTCTGTATCTTCCACTTTAGCACTTGTATTTTCGGCTATATTCTTAAGCCTTCCAAAGCTATTATAATCGGTAATGACGCGGATCTTGTTTAAGAGCTCCATCTTAACTTTGCTTGAAGCCTCTATCCCAAGCTGTGCCGCTCCGCTGTAGGCTCTGACCAATCCGCCCGTACCCAGCAGCACACCTCCAAAGTACCTCGTCACTACTATTGCGACGTTTTTTAACTCGGCTCCTTTAATAGCCTCTAACATCGGACTCCCGGCAGTCTTTGACGGTTCCCCGTCGTCGTTTGCCTTTTCTATCACCTTAAAGCTTCGTTCTTTAGCCGCCTCTTCGTTATTGTCCTCTAAGACAATATACGCTGAACAGTTATGCCTTGCGTCCCAGTATTTTTTCTTCATTTCACGGATAAAATCAAGAGCCTCCGCCTCGCTTTTTACAGGCCGCACGGTAGCTATGAATCTTGATTTTTTCTCGGTAAGCTCTGCTACCGCTTCGTCTTCCACTGTATAAAAAAAGCTCATTTATCCCTCATTTTAAAAATCTTTTGTTGCAATATCCGAACAAAGCATATATAATACAAGAAATTGAAAACAATTTATAATAAAACTATATTAGCAGCAGATTAACAGCTGCGGAACGGAGCATAATCTATGAGTTTATTAACCGACTGGCGCAAAGCTGCCTATGAAACAGAAAGAACCCCTCGTGACAATGACCTTTTCTGGGGAAACTATTTCGGCATTGAAAAAGACATCTATTCACAAATTCTTTCGCAGAACGGAACACCTGTAACCGGCACCGTTAAAGCTCTTGCCGAGAAATTCGGTACCAAGATCGGTATCATGACCGGTTTCCTCGATGGTATCAACGACAGTCTTAAAACCCCCAATCCTATTGAAGAAATGACCGAGGATACCGAGGTAAGCCTTGACTACAATCCTGAAAAGCTCTACTACAACATGGTAGCCGCAAAGGCTGACTGGCTTTACGGTTTACCCGAGTGGAACGATATCCTCTCCGAAGAGCGCCGTAAGGAACTCTATAAGGAGCAGAAGGCTTCGGGCACTATCCACGTTGAGAAAAAGCCCGGCCGTAACGACCCCTGCCCCTGCGGTTCAGGAAAGAAATACAAATTCTGCTGCGGCAAGAAATGATCATAACTCGTAGCCTAATGCCAAAAGCATGTTTCTCGCGCTTTCAACCGAATCAACACCCATAGGATTCTTGATCGGAGCAAATTCCTTTTCACGCACTACCTCGAAAGGCAGACAGCTTCCCATCATCCTTACAAAATCAAGGGTTAATGTTTCGAGCTTGAATGCATTGGGCTTATCGGGATTTACTGTTATATATCCGGTTTCAGAGGTGCTCGACTCAGCAAGGTAGGGCACCTTTTTCTTTACTATATGGACGGGCATCTCATTTCTAACAATACCGTCCATTTCTTTTAATCTAAAGAGGTAATTGAGGATAACTCCGTACTCATATGCCGGCTCGCCCTCTTCATCCTTAGCTTCAAGCAGCTCATCGGTCATATCATAGTATTCAACTACTGAAGGCTGACCGTCCTCTAAGCAGATTGCGCCGACCTTCTCACCGGGATCAACCTTCTTTACAACCTTTGCGCCTGTGGCAAAGCCGCTGTCTATGGTAGCTCCAACAAATACAGGGTCGGCAATTCTCTGGAGTACATTGTCTATTGCAAATACGTTGATGTATTCAATACCCTGTTCCCTGCAGAACTCATCAAGCCCGGCATTCATCATGGATGAATAGAATCCGCCGTTTCCGTTGGGAGACATTGCAAATTCATCGGGCTTTACAAACATGATATTTCCCTCGTAATCTATGCATGGAGACATATCCTGTACAAAGAAATGCACGAGCTTGGGGTTATAACCGAAGCACTTATGCTCATAAAGGAATTCCTTAATTTCTCTGTCATTTATAATGCTCGTCATGATAAAGAGATGTATTTCAGCGCCCGTCTGCTCAACTACATCCAGCATATTTTCGAACATTCTCTGGAAAATATATACAGGCTTTGTGATACCGATATCATACATGCCCTTTGCATGCTCGCTGCCAAGCCTTGTGCCCATACCGCCTGCAAGTACAAGGGCTGCAACCTTTCCTGCCTTTAAGGCCTCGGTACCGATCTTTTCGTATTTCTCACGGTTATCAAATATCTCAGCAAGCTTCATTGTACGGATGGGCTCTATCTTTCCACGCTTCTGATCATGGTTTGAAAGGGCGTTTAAGAAACTAAAATCAAGGAAATCGCACTGCTTAAGGATCCTTTCCTTGTCCCTCTCGTTCATTGTATCAAACTTTTCAAGCACCTTGTGCTGCTCGTACTGTTCCATTATGCTTCTGAATTGAATCTCGTCCATTTTCTGCTCCTTAATATCAACGTATTATATTTAATGCCAGGCATTATCTTTTTCTAACCCATGATTACATTTTCCGAACCGATGGAATACTCATCCATCAAATCCTCTATCAGATCGTTTAAAGCCTTCTCCTCAGCCTCTGTAAAGTTTCCGTCTGCGTCGGGACTGTAGGTAATAATTATACGGTCGTCTCCGCCCGGTGCCTTTTCCGTAAGGGGTATCATCTCTATGCATACCCCGTCAACTCCAACGGCATAATGCGCGCTTTTTTCCAGAGGATTTTTAAGCAGGGGATTTACCAGATCTGCACGCTCATACCTGTTTCTGAGCTCCAGGGCAGATAGTCCGGTAAAACCGCTATTCTGTACATATATGATGCCTATGAGAGGCGCTTTTTCTCCGGTCCTTGTGACTCCGTTTACAGACAGGTACAAGCTGTCGTCACGTACCGAATTACCTGTCGATTTCTTAAGCTCTCCCATAACGATATATACCAGAGCCGTAATACCTGCCAAGACAATGATTGTCGCAGATATTACCGCTATGATCATTCTTCTTTTACGCCTTTTCCATTCTTTCTTTGTCATAATCCTTACACTTTCGCAGGCTGTTTTGGTTTTCCAATAGGATCCCGGTCTGCGGTGCCTGCTCCGCAAACCGAAAAGGTCCATAATCACTCATCGTATATTCTACTTCATTTGCAAGGATTTGTCAAATAATAAAAGGGCTATCCGTTTTAGGGACAGCCCTGTGATTTATTCGATTATTACTTTTCTCGGAGATTTTGCTTTAGCAAGCTCAAGCATCTTTTCTGAAGGCTCAAATATTATCTTTACACGGTTTGCCTCATCGCTGGTGACAATACAGTATTTCTTTGCATTAGGGTCATGGGATGAAAAATTTCTTACCTTGATGTTTGAATTATTGTATTTATCAAGCTCGTGTGAGGTTTCCGGAGCCAGCACTTCGACATTATCAAGATCGACTCTTAATATATGCTTTCTGCTTTCTCCACCGTTTATCCTGTCAAAATCTATCTGCCCGTCGCAGAAGATATATTCATATTCCGCACTGAATCTTGGGAACAGGACATATCCCGCTACACATCCTAATGCTATGCTGCCTATTACGATCAGCTGCTGGTTTATCAGGAAGCCAAAGGCGAACAGAACAACTACCATCAGGATTATGCCAAACTTCGCAAAATACGTAGCCGGCGAGGTTTTTCTTTTGACCGAGTTCTCCGTGTAAGAGCCTGTCATATGCGTGTCTCCTTGTTTATAATCTATAAAAGCTACCGCGCTGTAAATGTTCGCGAGGCTTTTATACTCATACTTTTGCTTACTTGCCTTTCCATATATAAAAAGCAGACGCATTACTTCGCACTTCGTGCTCTCGTAATGCCTTTAATACATCCCACCCTGGGGCATTGCGGGAGCTGCGGGTGCGGGCTCCTTGATAGTAGCAACAGCTGCCTCGGTTGTAAGGAATGTTGATGCAACGCTTGTAGCATTCTGCAGTGCTGAACGTGCAACCTTAGTAGGATCAAGGATACCTGCTGATACCATGTTAACATACTTGTCCTCTAATGCGTTGTAGCCCATGCCTGCTCTTAATTCTTTAACCTTGTTAACAACTACAGATCCTTCAACACCTGCATTGTTTGCGATGATGAACAGAGGAGCCTCAAGAGCCTTAAGAACGATCTGAGCACCTGTCTTCTCGTCACCTTCAAGCTTAGCAACCTTCTTAGCTGCCTCGCCTGCTGCATGGATATATGTTGATCCGCCGCCTGCGATGATACCTTCCTCAACTGCTGCACGTGTAGCATTGAGAGCATCCTCCATACGGAGCTTCTTTTCCTTCATCTCAGCCTCTGTAGCTGCACCAACTCTGATGACTGCTACGCCACCTGCGAGCTTAGCCAGACGCTCCTGAAGCTTTTCCTTATTGAAATCAGAAGTGGTCTCTGCGATCTGAGCACGGATCTGAGCGATACGAGCCTTAATCTCTTCTGCATCACCTGCACCGTCAACGATGATGGTGTTTTCCTTCTGAACCTTAACTGACTTTGCACGGCCGAGCTGATCCATTGTGGTATCCTTAAGCTCTAAGCCAAGTTCCTCTGTGATAACTGTACCGCCGGTAAGGATTGCGATATCCTGAAGCATAGCCTTACGTCTGTCACCATATCCGGGAGCCTTAACAGCTACTACTGAGAATACGCCTCTTAACTTGTTAAGTACGAGTGTTGAAAGAGCCTCGCCCTCAACATCCTCAGCGATGATAAGGAGCTTTTTACCGGTCTTCATGATTTCCTCAAGGATGGGAAGGATATCCTGGATGTTGCTGATCTTCTTATCTGTGATAAGGATCATGGGATCATCAAGAACTGCTTCCATCTTGTCCATATCTGTTGCCATATATGCTGAAACATAGCCCTTGTCAAACTGCATACCTTCTACAAGGTCAAGCTCTGTCTGCATTGTCTTTGACTCTTCGATAGTGATAACGCCGTCCTTAGAAACCTTGTCCATAGCGTCTGCTACCATCTGGCCAACGTTCTCATCGCCTGCTGAAATAGCTGCTACCTTAGCGATCTGCTCTTTGCCGTTAACCTTTGCTGAATACTTAAGGATTGCTGCTACTGCTGCATCACAAGCCTTCTGCATACCGTTACGAAGGATGATAGGGTTAGCGCCTGCTGCAAGATTCTTAACACCCTCATTGATCATTGCCTGTGCAAGTACTGTAGCTGTTGTGGTACCATCACCTGCAACATCATTTGTCTTTGTAGCTACTTCCTTAACAATCTGAGCACCCATGTTCTCGAATGAATCCTCAAGCTCGATTTCCTTTGCGATTGTTACACCATCATTTGTAATGAGGGGTGAACCGTATGACTTGTCAAGGATAACGTTTCTTCCTTTAGGTCCTAATGTAACCTTTACTGTATCTGCTAATTTATTTACACCTGCGCACAGAGAAGTTCTTGCATCTGTGCCGTTTTTGATTTCTTTTGCCATAACTATTCTCCTTTTATAATCTATAATATTTTTATATATACTCCATCGTTACACGATGGAGCCGTGTCGTAGGAATTCTTCCCTTTTGCTTCGCAAAATGGACCCCTTCCTGCGACGAACCTCATCAGTCAGCCTTCGGCCGACAGCTTCTCCTCAAGGAGAAGCCTATATCAAGGCAATCACTATCATTTTATCATTATTACTCAACAACTGCGATAACATCGTTCTGCTTTACGATGATGTATTCCTCGCCGTCAAGCTTAACTTCTGTGCCTGCGTACTTGGAGTAGATAACCTTTTCTCCTACCTTAACCTGCATCTTAACTTCCTTGCCGTCGATAACTCCGCCGGGGCCTACTGCGATTACTTCAGCCTGCTGGGGTTTCTCCTGTGCCTTGGGTGTAAGAATGATACCCGACTTTGTAGTCTCTTCAGCTTCAAGCTGCTTTAAAACAATTTTGTCACCTAAAGGTCTTAATTTCATGACTCTTGCCTCCTAAATAATCTTTTTCTATTTTGTTAGCACTCAAACTTTTTGAGTGCTAACCAACTAAATGATATCATACCACGAATTTTCAAAAATGCAAGTACTTTTTTAAAAATTTATCTTTTTTTTATTATTTTATATGCCAAGTGGCTCCAAAAGTACCTCGAGACACTCAAAAAGGTCTTCGAAAAGACCTTTTTACCCTATCAAAGCTGTAATTCGATACTATCAAGCTTCTTTATTGCACGTATAAGAGCATCCTTGGAATTTTTCCAGTCAGCATCCTTATTTCTGTAATCAAATTTATCTGTGTACCACTCCACATCGTCACATACACGCTTCATATTCTCAAGGAAAAGCTTATCGATCTTAGCGGTGAAATCCTTTAATGCTCCGCCGCTCATGTGAGATTCCGCTGCATCATAGAGCACCTGATAATGATCAACACAGAAGCCCTTTGAGGCATCAAATTTAGCCTTAAAAGCTGAATCCTTTTCATATAGGTAGAAAATGGTATCGATATACCTCTCGAAAATATTCTCGATGCGGTTACAGATATAGCAGCTGTTCTTTACCTGGCGCATATATGCCGAAACAGCTGAGCCTTCGGTATTTTTCTTAAAGAATCCGCCGCCCGAGCTCCTGCCCTTTTTCTGAGCCTTCTCGGTCTCCTTGATCAGATTCTGCATATGGGTGTGAAGCATAAGACCCAGTCCCAGACGGTTCTGATTTCCATACATCATCTCCACATGCTTTGCGCAGAAACCAACCTCATTGGTCTCCATACGTACATCATCCTCCATGTATGAGGGACCCATGGTAAATTCTATCGCATTCTTCTGAAGAGATGCGTACATAGAACACACCGGGCATTCTGTATCCTCGTTAAAAGCGTCGTTGACCGGGATCGCATATAATTGTTCGTCCATTCTCAAACCTTTCCGCAGGCATAAAATTTGTGAATTGCCCCGGTGTCCTGCCTGCATAGGCACCGCACCGAGCAGTTAAAACTCATTAAAGGTTGGATTCACTGATCTCAGCTATTGCATCCTTTATCCTTCTGGCCTTATCCTTTATCCTGTCGCTCAAAGCCCTGTTTATGAGGATTTTTTCTACATATTTCAAGGAATCCTTGTAATTCCCGGTTTCATAATTAAGAGCCGCAAGCAGATAAAAGAAGGTATACTCGTCAAGTCCGCAGATTGGGAAGGATTCCTTCTGAAGTGCCTCGGTAAAACCTTCTGCTGCCTTTTTGAGGTATTCATTTTCCTCCTCGGCGAGTTGCTTGGTAAACATCGCCCTGTTAGGAGTGTTTTCAGTGATTGCCTCAGATTTTCCTCTGGTAAGCCAGCCAAGAGTAAGGCAAATATAGGCTCTTTCGCTTACCTTTCCCTTTTTAACCACTGAATTGACCAGAGCCAGCTTGCTCCTTGAGATAGCATCATCATAGGAATAAGTCTCACAATCAGTCTTAAGCCCCGTGAAATTAATACTGATCTTTTCCTTTATCATGCGTGCCTGACCGTAAGACAGACGTGAAAACTCCTTTGTCAGGGCCGCATATCCGCATTTAGGGCACGCAGTAATATTGTATTTCAGGGAATCAATATCATCGTAACGTGGGCGCAGATCCATATCCTGGAATACCATCCTGGCCTTGCCCATCCTTATGGTCTTTTCCTTAAAAGTATATCCACAGCAGTTACACTCGACATTCCTGTCGTATAAAAGATCTTTCTCTTCAATCGTCTTTTTTTCTTCTTTTTTCTCGGGCTCCTTTTTAGGTGCGGGAGTTTTGGCCTTATCATGGAAAAGATCAACATTGCTCAGCCCGCCAAGCCCCATGGACTCAAGTCCTGAAAGTATATCTGCCATTCCGCCCTCCTATTTTACTCAAAATAAATATGGTGATCGATAATAAGGTAATTCCTGCCCTTTTCTTCACATTTCTTTTTGGATGACTCTATAGATCCGTTAAAATACATAAATGTATCAGGAATGGCCTTTTCACCGTTGAACGCCTTTTTAGCAGCGGTTATGCAGTTCTGCATCTGGTCATATTTCCAGTTGCCCTTGTAATCCTCAAGGTGATCATAGATATCCATAGCCTGATCTAAAGAACTGGGACTTCCCTTTATAGGTGAAAACTGCACACCCCATTTCTGGTCATAGATTACCTCTTTTATGGTATTTACATGTCCCCAGTCAGTTTTGCTGTTTGCCCTGTTAATAATGACGTTTGCTACCGCGATCCTCGCCGGCTCGCTCATGCTGCCTGCCTCGCAGTAAATGATACCGGACATCATGCGAAGCTCTGCTTCGGTGTAACTTTCATTCCACATGATGTCAGAGTTATTGGAGTTTTCGGTATCGGTGTCTGCACTTGTATCATTACCGTCACCAGTGTCATTACCTGTATTCGTATCATTTCCGGTCTGAGTGTCCTTATCCGTATCAGCAACATTACCTGTATCAGTATTGTTACCCGGGGTGGCCTCGGCCTGAGAGTCCTTTCCGGAATCTGTATTATCCTTGGCATCTTTGTCAGCATTAGCCTCGGTGCCAGACTTGGTACTCTTAGAATTCTTCTTGTAGTATTTGTCTGAATTCTTGATCTTACCTGCTATTTTGTCGAGCGAAGACATGGGCGAAGCCGCATTTACAGGCGTATTACAAGCAAACGCAATAAACACAAGTACTGCCACCAAAAGGGTGGCAGTATAAATGCACGCTTTATTCAAGGTTCGTATTACTTTTTCTTTCAATATTTTATCCTCATTTGGTAATGCCGGATCAATGGTGGAACAATCTCATTCCTGTAAAGCACATAACCATTCCGTACTCATTACACTTATTGATAACCAGATCATCTCTTACAGATCCGCCGGGCTCAGCAATGTAGGTTACGCCGCTCTTCTTAGCACGGTCGATATTGTCGCTGAACGGGAAGAATGCGTCACTGCCGAGTGCAACACCCTTGATGGTATCAAGGTATGCCTGCTTTTCTTCCTTTGTAAGAGGTGCGGGCTGCTTGGTGAAATACTGCTGCCAGTTGCTGTCTGCCGCAACATCCTCGCCTTCGCCTGTAATGTACTGATCGATAACATTATCCCTGTCGGGACGTCCGATAGAATCAAGGAAAGGAAGTTCAAGGATCCTGTCCCACTGACGGAGATTCCAGTTGTCAGCCTTATTTCCTGCAAGTCTTGTACAATGTACTCTTGACTGCTGGCCAGCGCCAACACCGATAGCCTGTCCATCTGCTGCAAAACAAACTGAATTGGACTGTGTATACTTTAAGGTGATAAGGCTGATTATAAGATTTGTACGGGCCTCATCAGTTAAAGCCTTGTTTTCAGTAACGATATTATTTAAAAGCTCGTTGTCAATCTTAAAGTTATTTCTGCCCTGCTCAAATGTTACGCCAAATACCTGCTTTTTCTCCTGTACTTCAGGAATGTAGTTAGGATCGATCTTGATAACGTTGTAACCGCCCTTACGCTTGCTCTTTAAGAGCTCAAGGGCCTCGTCTGTATAGCCGGGAGCTATGATACCGTCGGAAACCTCACGCTTGATAATCTTAGCGGTTGTAAGGTCACATACATCTGAAAGAGCGATGAAATCACCGAAGGAAGACATTCTGTCGGTACCTCTTGCTCTTGCATAAGCACATGCAAGGGGTGAATCATCAAGGCCCTCGATGTCATCAGCAAAAACTGCTTTCTTTAACTTATCGCTCAGCTTATTTCCTACTGCTGCAGAGGTGGGGGATACATGCTTAAAGGATGTAGCACAGCACTTTCCTGTAGCTTCCTTAAGCTCCTTTACAAGCTGCCATGAATTGAACGCGTCAAGGAAATTGATGTATCCGGGACGTCCGTTAAGGATTTCGATGGGGAGCTCTGCTCCGTTTTCCATATAGATTTCAGCAGGCTTCTGATTAGGGTTACAACCATATTTTAATTCAAATCTTGTCATGACTATATCTCCTTAAGCATTCTTATTTATAATCCTTGTTTCCTTCTGACCTGTAGCAAGATCAACATAAGCTACATAGAGTGAAACCTTATTATTCTCATCAAGTCCGTTCCAGATGGTGTTAGTGTACTCATCGATATCATTAGGTACAAATACACGCTCAGGCTCACCGGTGAAGGTGGGGATGGGATTTCCGTCATGATTGTAGGTATGGATGAAATGTCCAAGACCTGCTATAGAGTT
The DNA here is from genome assembly GCA_017557525.1 of Lachnospiraceae bacterium. Lineage (GTDB taxonomy): Bacteria > Bacillota > Clostridia > Lachnospirales > Lachnospiraceae > RUG11977. Next base: position 105,239 of record JAFYYN010000036.1, on the reverse strand, counting down.
ATATGAGAAGGTGTATCTGTTACATGTTGAACCCTCTGCGTCAGCACTCTTTAAGATGCTCATTTTATAGGTAAAATCATTTGCCTTTAAGAAGCTGAGCATTGCACTGATACGAGGTGTAAAGTTAGGACCGTCGGGCTCAAACTCACGAGCCGAAAGGCCAACCTCAAATGCGTAGCTCATATCTACAACCTGGATAGGATTAAGTGCAAAAGTTGACTCCCACTTTTCCAGTACCTTATAAACGGTATCTGTCTGATCTCCGTTTGTAACTATCATGTAGTTTTTAAACTCACGAACCGGGGAATAAATAACCAGTGAAGGATCCTCGAGCTTTGAAGGATCAAAAGGCTTAATGATTATGCCGTCAGGTGTTTCAATAAATACGCGGTTTCTTGAGTTAGTGCTTCTGCCCATGATAAAATAAGCAGTTACGGCCTTTTTGCCATCCTCGCTCTTGCCGACTATGATACCGCGGCCAACATATGAATTTCCCTTTACAAGTTCGTCAAACTTCTGTATATCGTAGATACCCATCTTTAATCCTTTCCGCGTAGTACGGGTGGCCCCGCACGCTGTGAATTTTTATACAATACTATGGGTTATTGTATCAGCATTTGGTGAATTTCGCAAGTGTTTTTTTGGTGAACTGTCCTGCTCTTTTCTATAAGTAACCTAAAAAAATGTGCTTGGATTCACAGGTTATATTTTATTTGTATATAATTTCATGAAACAACCCTTGCATTTGACGATAAAGGGTAGTATCATTAATCCGTAACTATAAAACAGGATGGTAGGTGAAATATTTAATTTTTCCACCCTCCCGGTCTGTGAGCATGGCAGCACAGATCTGCAGTATAAAATCTAAGGATATTTACGAATTATGATTATATATAATAAGAAGAAACACATAATAAGCATCCTCTTGATCGTTGCGGCTCTTTGCATTCTATCCGCCTGTAACGAAGATCACCTAAAAGGTACTCCCTTTGATAACGGGAACGGGACAGACATTACACAATCTGACAAGCCACAGCCTGATACTGTTTCCGATAATAATATCAAGATAGATCCTGACACAGCTGTAAAGACAGCTGAGGACAAACCGAGTTCTGTAAACGAATCAGATACATCCAAGGATAAGAGTACTGATGATGTTGATGCCAAGACAAATACCGATACAAACGATGTCTCCACAGTTACTCCGGCAGAATCGGCGAGTGATATTACCAAAACTCCAGATACAGAGCCTGTCATAACCACAGATCCTGCTACTCCTTCACCTGAGATTATAAATACAGGACTCGACCGCAACGAATACTGGGATAAAACTTTTCTGATCTGGCTGCCGATGTTTACTGCCGGCCGATTAGACAATATTGATTATGCCGGGACATATGATTATGCTACCTTCAATAATGTGTCTGCAGATGATATAAAAACATATATTGGCACGCTTAAAAATTCCGGTTTTAAAAATATCAGTATTGAAAATTATTCCGGGGATGCTATTGCTTTTATAGCTACTAACGACAATTCATGGGAAGTACGCGTTACTTTTACAGGTGAAACTCTGGTACTTGGCTCAGGTTTTAATGATGATGCGGGCGAAAAGGAAGACAAGGCTGAATCTCTTTATTCAACGACTATGCTGCAATATGTGCCGAAATTCACAAAAGGTACCTATGTCTCATCCGATACCAGATCTGACAGCACCATGTACTCCAGCATCGTTTATACTGATGTTTCAAAGGATGATGTTCTTTCCTATATAGAAGCCGTAAAACAAAAGGGCTATATCTATGTTGAAGATGAAGGTGAGTCCGATGGGACAATCTGGTACATTGCAATAAACGATGACCGTTTTGAATGTCATGTTGAATTTAGCGGCCAGGAGCTTAAGATCGGATGCGGATACCTGGAAGATGATTAAAAAAATGTCCTTCAGAAAGAGATTTTCTCATTTCTGAAGGACTAATTTTTTTAGTAATCAAGCAATCCTGCACGGATAAGCATTCTCATACGCTCGAATATATTTGAAAGACCTGTTCTGGCATCATCTATATCCTCAAATTGCTGTATCGGCTCGATATTTACCGGTATTGTATTATTATATTGTATTTCTTCAATCTTGTCATTGAGTTTGATAACAAGACTGTTTACAATCGCTGTCTTGTCGGCTGATGTAAGTATTTCCCCTTTAACCTTTTCTTGCAGCAGAGCTCCAAAGAATGACTCTAACTTATCGAGCATCTCGATATCAAACCCCTTGCCCGAGCACATATAATCAATCAGATTATTGGCAGGATCCAAAAGACTCAGATAGCTTCTTAAGGTATCCGGGAAATTGTAGATCGTAATCCCAAGGTTATCAAGTCCTGTAGCCTTTACATTAACAGGAGTCAACTTATTGTATATAAAGGATGCTGCCCCCGAAGCCCCTGAATACTTGTAAATATAATAAATCACCGTATCTTCATGATCATCAATAGCTTCTGCAAAGTCCTCAGGTCTGATACTGATATCACTCGTAATCTCAAAATCCCTGTCTATACCGGTTATCGGCTGTGCATCTTTTCTGAACCCGTTCTTGATAAGAGTTTCCATATCAGTCCCGGTTACTGTAGTAACCAGTTCAACAAGAGGTTCTCCGGATCTTTTCTCGGATATGATCTTAACCATCTCCGAAATCGGAGAGAACATGATAGCACAGGCATAAAGCGAAATAAATGCTCCTAAAATGCCTCCGAGCACACTTGAGAAAACAGACTTTTTGATAATAAGCATCGATAAAGAATGCTTCTTTTTAAGTTTTTTCTCCTTGACAGGCTTAACTTCTTTTTTCTCTTCAAACTTCTGCTCTCTTGCAAGTGATTCAAATCCGTCCTCGCTCGAAGCTGCTATGACCTCGAATCCGTCACTGCTGTCTACTACCGCAGTATCTTCTTCTGTAGCCTCTGTTACAGCTTCCGTCGCTTCAGCTACCATCTCAAAGCCATCATTTACTACTGCTGCATCGACAACCTCTACAACCTGCTCTTCTTCGTCATCGTCTTCGGTACTTTCATCTTCTTTCGGATAAATACCGAAAGTTCCAAAATCAGAACTCTGATCAGGAGAACCAAATGACGGCTGGGGTATCGGCTGCTGTTCGACAGCTTCCGCATCAGGCATTTCCGAACTCTGGATAGCCTTTACCGCATCTACCGCAGCATTATGAGCCTCTGCACGCTTAGCAGCTTTTTTAATCAGCTGTTTTACTATACAATAGATAATCCAGGTAATAAACTTGCTGGCTATAAACATTCCAACAAACACGACCGGTATCATGAAAGAAATAAAAGTTCCTGTCAGATGAGTACCGACCGCTCCTGTGGTATCCGTAAGCATCGACCCGAATGTGTCTAAGGCAAATGCCTTCATATCAGGAACCTTGGCCATTTTCAGTAAAAGCCACACTGTGAATGACCTGGCGAACAGTGCACAGATAAATGAACCGGCTATCCATATCAGAAGCCTTACCACGCTGTAGCCAAAGCCTCGATGTATGCCCACGAGCACATCTATCATTACGACAATGACTGTCAGCGCTAAAAGTATACTAGGTATCATATCTCATGTATCAATACTCAGGCTCGATAAGACCGTATGTATTGCCCTTTCTCTTGTAAACAACGTTAACTTCCTCTGTCTCCGAATTCCTGAATACGAAGAAATTATGCCCGGTAAGTTCCATCTCAATGCATGCTTCTTCGGGATCCATCGGCTTCATGGGGAATTTCTTGGTCCTGGTGATGACAATCTCCTCTTCCTCTTCGGGAGCCTCGGTTGAGAATGCTTCGCTGAGACCATATGTGGTCTGTTTTGAATCAATGATCTTATTCTTAAATTTCTTTATCTGTCTCTCAATGATCTCTTCAACAAGATCTATGGATACATACATGTCCGTGCTTTCCTCTTCCGCACGGATAACGGTACCCTTTATCGGTATGGTAACTTCTACCTTGTGCTTATCTTTTTTCTGTACGCTGAAGGTGACCCTTACCTCTGTCTCGGGCTTGAAATATTTTTCAAGTTTTCCGATTTTCTCATAGATAGCGTTCTTTAAACCCTCTGTCACATCGATGTTCTTTCCTGTGATAATATAACGCATACAAATACCTCCCTGTGAATATTATTGCCATGTTACTCATGGCACCGGGACTTTTTCAGGTACCGCCAACATACAAAAGGGCATAGTACCCCCATTACATCCCAAACTGTATTATACCATTAATTTATAAAGTCGGCAAGCACTTTATTGCTTGAAATATTAATTATATGTTAGATATTGCCGGGAAAATCGAAAAGAGATTTAATATCCCCACGTTTTCGGTCAAGTTTTATATGTTATACTTGTAATAAATGAAAATATATGATAAAATTAGCCTGATTACAGAGTAAAACGATACAGTAAAGGAATCAGACAGATAATGGACAAAAACACAATTGTAAGATCCAAGAAAAAAATAGATGTTACAATACTTAACGGTGAAAAGGTCATACTGGATTTTGCCACCGGGAATTATTATGTCATTAAGGGTGTTGGCAACATTATCCTCGATATGCTGGAAAGCGAGATAAGCGTTAACGAGATTATCGAAAGACTCCTTACAGAGTACGATGTTTCACGCAGTGAATGCGAGCAGTCAGTCATTGAATTCCTTGAAAAACTAGAAGAGGCGGAATTTATCTGATGGAACGGTTAAAAAAATATCTTCACTCTTTAAAATGGGTACTGGGGAATGCCAAGGAATACCGTTTCCGCATCCTGCTGATGCTAGTATTTAACCTGGCGGTAATGGGAGCATCCCTTTATACCGTTATACTTTCAAAACGTATCATCGACAATGCTTCCTTAAGCTTAAGCATTACCGGTATCATTATATTATATATTATCATTATGCTGGCCATGCAGCTGATCTCTGCCGCAGGGTCTCTTTTGTCTACGCTTATTGAAGAAAAAGTTTCTTTCGGGATCAGAAAAACCGTTTATGACAAGATCATACGCGCATCCTGGCATACTGTCAACAAATATCATACCGGCGATATCGTAACCAGGCTTACCTCGGATGCGGGCAATGTTGCGGATGGTGTTATCTACACTCTGCCGGGCATTATAGAGCTTTCTATCCAGGTAATAATGGTATTCTTTACCCTCTTTTACTATTCCCATTTTCTTGCTCTTTTGGCATTGGTCGTAGCCCCTGTTTCAGTGGGTGTTTCATGGCTTTTTGCCAGAAGGCTCAAGGGACTTCAGAAGAAGGTTCAGGAGTCCGAATCTGCCTATCATTCCTTTCTTCAGGAAAGTCTCGCAAACCTGCTGATAGTAAAGGCTTTCACCAATGAAGATTATTCTGTTGATAAACTGACTGAGCTAAGGAAAGAAAGGTTCAAGTGGGTATTTAAAAGATCTAAAACCGGATTGTTAGGCTCAACCTCCATCGGACTGGCCTTCCAGATAGGCTATCTTTCAGCCTTCACATACGGAGCCCTTCAGATTTCCAAAAAGGCCATAACCTACGGAACAATGTCCGTTTTCCTGACCCTCGTTAACAGAGTACAGGGACCTATAATACAGCTGGCTCACCAGATACCTAAGCTTGTTTCACTATTTACATCTGCAGAGAGAATTATGGAATTGTCCGAAATCCCTGCCGAGGAAAAGCTTGAGGTAAATATCGATACGACAAACCTTGGGTTAAAGGTAGACAACCTTACTTTTGCTTATGATACCGAGACCGTACTTGAAAATACTTCTTTCAAGATCGAGCCCGGCGATTCGGCAGTTGTTATGGGTGAATCCGGTATCGGCAAAACTACACTTATCAGGCTTGTCATGTCTTTTGTAAAGCCTACCGAAGGGAATATTACTTTCTACAACCCCAAAGGTGAAGAAGCTCCCGGTTCTGCAGGGATCAGAAAGCATATCGCATATGTCCCGCAGGGAAATACACTTTTCAGTGGAACTATAAGAGAAAATATCTTGGCAGGCAAACATGACGCTACAGACACTGAGATTGAAGATGCCTTAAAGCTTGCCTCAGCTTATGATTTCATAAGCGAGCTTCCTGACGGGATCGATACAGTGATCGGAGAAAAAGGCTTCGGCATTTCAGAGGGCCAGGCTCAAAGAGTTGCCATCGCCAGAGCTTTCATCAAAAAAGCCCCGTTCCTTATACTGGACGAGGCTACTTCTGCTTTGGATGAGGCTACCGAACAAAAGGTTATCAGCGGCCTGCAGCAGCTGACTCCCAAACCTACATGTCTTATAATCACACATAGGAAAAGTATTTTGAAGTACTGTACGCAGGAGCTGGTTATTGTAGATAAAAAAGTATCACCAACATATATCCAAAGCCAAACATAAAACACTTAGGAGAAATATAACATGACTGATAATTGTACTATACTAGCAGGAATTGTAACCTATAATCCTGATTTAGATAAGTTTACAGAATGTTTAGAAGCAGTACTAAAACAGATTGATAATGTATATATATTTGACAATGCTTCACAGAATATCGACCAGATACAACTTCTCCTAAAAAAATACGAAAGTCAAGTAATCTTATATAAAAATAGTTGTAATGATGGTATTGCTACTGCCTTACATAATATAATGGAATTTGCCTCAACAAATCATTATGATTGGGTACTCGCTCTAGATCAGGATTCTGTTCTTCAGCCAGGAATTATCAATTATTACAGAAAAGCCATAAATAAGTGCCCTCTGGCTGGTATGTTTACATGTCAGAGAACCGATCGCAATTTTCATGAAAATATTGACAACTCCAGCAAAAAAGCTATTACAAAAGTTCCCTGCTGTATTACTTCTGGATCTTTGACTAAAGTTAAAGCTTACAATGAAACATCCGGATATGACAAGTCATTTTTCATAGATGCCGTTGACTTCGATTTTTGTTTTACATTACGTGAAAAAGGTTACAAAATATATCGTATTAATCGAATAGGTTTGTTACACGAGGTTGGACACGGGGAAAACAGACGATTTTTATTCAAAAACATAATAATTTTCAATGAAAACCCTACGCGCATTTACTACATGACAAGAAACAAGTTTAAGCTTTTTAAAAAACATCAAGAATACAGCTTACCCAATCTTATCTATAGGGAATGTGAATTATTTTTCAGACTCTGCCTATACGAAAAAGACAAAACCAAAAAACTCAAAATGTTCTTCAAAGGTCTATTAGACGGAATAACAGCGAGTTAATCAGCTCGCTGTTATTCTTTTTTTATCCGAATACGAGAAAAAAGTGTACTCAAAGCAATCGTTACTATCAGCTCTCCTATTATAACCACGCTTTTTTCCCATACATTTAGAGATATATCCATATATTCTAATATATTGCTTGTATATCTAATAATAACATAATGAATCAAAAACATATATGCGCTAATATTCCCCAAGAAAACAAAAACTTTATTATCGCAAAGTTTAGTAAATAAACCTTTTTTTATAACAAATAAATATATCCACCCGGCAGCAAGCAGTATATAACGTGTTGTCCAGTTTTTAGCTACTTTCAAAAGTACAAAATCAATATTTACTGGCCATAGCAAGATAATCAAAGAAACAACAGCAAATCCAAACTCGATAACTGTCCATAAAACTATATTATTTTTATCTTGTTCAAAATTCCCTTTTTCCCTAAAAATTTTCCCCATTATACATCCAACAAAAAAATCTCCGAGACGAAAAATGGGAAACTGGTACATAAACCATATGTAAGCCTCGCTATTATCGCCAAATATATAAAGCATCGGAATACATAGCACAACTTGCAATAAAAGAGTGATTATCCCCCAAAATAAAAGTGTTGTTCTTTTAGTACTAACAATTAGTTTTTTAATATAAGGAAACATAAAATACATAAATAGTGTTGCAGACAAATACCATGAAACACCATTTAACGATACATTTAAATCACTTTTAGGAACCCAGGATTGTGTTAGCGAAATATTTAAACCTATTTTAAATATCAGATTCAATATATTTTGGGCCAGATTTCCCTGATATAAAAATATAATAATGCTAAGTAATAACATAAAACCCATTGTTATCAGGTGCAATGGGTATAACTTTTTAATTTTGTTTATTGCAAACTTCAGATTATCCGTTAAAGTTACCGATATCTTTTTATCATAATATCTATACATCATCAAAAAACCTGACATAACAAAAAAAATAGAAACACCTAATGAAGGCCAATTTAACCGACAGTCTGCATGCCTAAGAAAAATTCCCAAAAAAGCAAATGTCCTTAATGCCTGTAATGATGCAATCTTTTCTTTAGTAGGTGTTTCTGTTGACATAGATTCATCCTCCAAAAATTAAATGTTTATTGGCAATGAAATCATAAACTCCGTTCCCCTGCCTTGCATACTTCTACATTCTATATTACCTTTATGTTTTTCTACAATAGCTTTCGCTATAGCAAGGCCTAGACCACTTCCCGCTTTTCCATTCCCGGGAGTCCTTGCATCTGATACTGTATACGTGCGCATAAAAACATATGGTATATCTTTTTCAGGGATACCCGGCCCATTATCTATAACTGATATTTTTAGTTTCTCATTCTCAAGACGCACTTTCAATTTTATTGTTGATTTCTCAGTTACAGTTTTATCGATTTCTTTTTTAGAATACTTAATTGCGTTAGAAAACAGATTGTCAAGCACACGAATTATTTTCTGGACATCGATATTTATTACACAGTCAATTCCGGGTTCTATATCAAGAGTAGTGTCAAAACTATCAAATCTTGAATCTGTCTGCAAATCAAAAAAATATTCTTCAAGAAAAGGAATTGCTTCTATTTCTTCAAATTCAAATGATTTTGGAACATTGTTTACGCTGTATAAATAATACATATCATTTACGAGAGATTCAAGGGTTTTTGATCTCCTATCTATAAGTTCAATTATTGAAAGTAATTCCTCATTTGAAGGATTTTTTTCGCTCAATGCCAGATCTACAGCACTCCTGATAGCAGTCATGGGTGCCCTTAAATCATGTGAGATATTCGCAAACATTATCTCACGTTCTTCCTGAAGCTCTTTTAATTCTGCATTAGCCTTTATAAGCTGTCTGGACAGCTCTTCTATAGTATTTTTTTCTATTCCAGGTAATACAAATGTTTTATTGCTCATTATCTTTTCCTTTATAGTCCAGTCTTTTTACCGGAAATAAACTTGTATCCCTTTGACCATACTGTTTCTATCATATTAGAAAACTGCTCACTGATTCTCATCTTTTTCCTTAGCCTGCTCATTATGACCATTATCGTCTGCCGGTCAGTATCTAGGTATTGACCAAACAGTTTCTTTCCAATTTCTTCAAAGGTTACAGTCCTGTCGGGATTATCTGAAAGAAAGATCAATGCTTCATATTCTCTCTTTGTAAGTAAAATTTCTTCCTCGTCAAAAAAAACTTTGTGTTCTAAACGGTTTATTTTGACCTTGCCATATTCTATGATATTAGCATCTGTCATTTGAGCTGCATTAGTTTTTGAAAATCTGCGCAATACAACATCTATCCTAACCTTCAATTCTTTTAAACTGTATGGCTTAATGATGTAATCATCTCCCCCTAGCATCAGGCCTTTCAGCTTATCCTCTTCCGAACTCCTGCCGGTAAGAAATATGATGGGAACATCAGAAAACTCTCGGATCTTTAATGCGGTATCAAATCCATTCATATCAGGCATCATTATATCCAAAACTATACAATCAGGTTTCTTATCTTTGGCTATCTTTATCCCTAATACAGCTTTGTCACTCCCGAATACCTCAAAACCGGAATTCCTCATGTACTTCATGTTAATTTCCAAAACTTCTGTATCATCATCTATAAACAGTAATTTTGCCATAGGTCCCTACTTTCTTTTGAATATCTTTAACGGTTTTGCAACAACAAATCTGATAGGTCGTATAAAAAGCCAACTTTTTGTAAGGATACGATAAAACAAACCGGTTACATTAATTTTTTTCCCTTTTCTGTTAAGCTCGGTCATAATGCCTATAAAGCATTCTATGGGCAATGGACCCTCAACCATTTTTTCATTGTCTCCAACCATATATATACCGTCATTCTTTACCTTCCAAACACGATGAAGGATCAACTTACCAGGATAAACCGGAGCATTATCGGGGCGTCTAAAAAGGAGAACATCCCCTCTTTTGGGAATCGTATCGGCAAGCGGTTCAACTATTACATTATCTCGTCCGGGCACAATAGTAGGATACATGCTGGTCCCTTGGGGATAAAACCCGACAGGAGTACCTGCTCTTAGAAGTTTTTCCAGATTTGTCTTTTCCTGCATATACGCCTCCTTATCAGCAGGATTTCATTATATCGTCATGAATCAGATATCCTGCATCATCTTCCATATTGCAATATAGTCGTTTAACGTATATTTTATTAACGATTTCAGAAACAATCTCCAGTGTTTTTTCGAGCATAGCCTTATCCCAAACAGATGTTATTAATCTTTGCTGTACATAGAGTATCTTGTTCTCTTCGCCTAATTCTTCGATTCTGTTAAGTGAAGCCTGCTTTAGCAGAATGATGCCTCCAAGTATTCTTTTTTTGTTTTCAAAGACTCCCGAGGTTCCACACCACGGAGTCCCATAAACATATGGAATACCATTCTCTATGCCAATTAAGTTCAGATCTCCATTAACTACAGGAGTATCAAACAGTTTTTTCCAAATTTCACAATGAGTACTTTTCCCTGTCCCTGAAGGAGCAGAAAAAGCCCAAACTTTATCATTAAATAATAGTGAACAAGAATGCAACATAACCTTTCTGTTCTTTAGTGCAAAAATCAGAAAAGCTATCCGTATGGCGTGGAAAAGGTTGAATCTGACTTCATCAGATGTTTTTTTACAGTAAAAATGTGCATACGATCCATCCTTTGATAAATGGAGCTCATCTAAGCCTTCTAACAAATGAAAGAAAAGCACATACTCTTCAGAATAATCTAAAACCGTCAATTCATTATGATGTATAAGTACGGTCGCAGTTTCTTTGCAATTTTGTCCTAGCTCTGTTTCGGTATTTTCCACGGATATTTCATCGTCATCAGCGTCAATATATTCGTCGTTGTTTTTGATTGATAAAGGCAACGTTGTTATATCTGACACTTGTATTTTCATTACAGATGTAGTTTTAACTTTTTCCTCGGGAAAATGCGTATCCACTTTAAAATCTTCAAAAGATTCATATAAATACTCTTTATCACCATAATATTCTATAGGAAGACCGCCTATTAAATATCTGCCGACAATCAAATTTAGTGATTTTTCATCTTTGATACTTTCATACCTGGGAGATAATACAGGGGCTCCATTCCTGCATAGACTGCAATTACATTTAAAGATGTTTCTGCTGCCTTCAAGCATACCTCTGTCCCTAAGAGATTTTATTAAAGCTTCAATATCTGTTATGAGACTTTCCATATCGTCTTCTTTGGCGTCAAAATACTGTGCGCATTTATCAATCAGTTCTTCAAAGGATACATCATGTTCCAATTGTTTCCAGATAAACTCACAGGTTTCGTTTATCTTTATCCCCTTATTGTATTCAGCTATCATTTGGCCTACAGGAAGCAGGTATATTGAATCATTGATTCTCTCTACTACAAATTTTTCATTTCTCTTCATTAGGCAGATGACTTCTCCTTTGTTTATATTTTCATACGATTATGCTATAGTATAACATTTTTTTACAGAAAATTCTATATATTATTGAAAATTTCTTACAATTGTATTATACTAGATAAAGATTATAAATTTATAGAGACTTTTTGAATTAACTTCAATCATATAATCGCAGGAGAAAAAGATGGACACTTTATATATCGTTATGCCGGCCTATAACGAAGAAGCCAATATACTAAGCGTAATTGACTCGTGGTATGGCATACTTGAGGATAAGAATTCGGATTCCAGACTGGTTGTAGCAGACAGCGGAAGCAAGGATGCAACTCACAATATACTTTCAAAGTATAAAAGTACACATCCTCAGCTTGAAATACTGGAAAATACCGATCGTCAGCATGGTCCAAAGGTCATTGCTTTATATGATTATGCTATAAAAAATGGGGCCGACTACATTTTCCAAACTGATTCTGACGGGCAGACTAACCCAAAGGAGTTTAATGCTTTTTGGGAAGAAAGAAAAGATTTTGATGGCATATTTGGTAACCGAACAGTAAGGGGAGATGGCAAGTCCCGCGCTTTTGTTGAGAAAGTTGTTTGCTTTCTGCTAAAAATTTACTTTAAAGTAAAGGTGCCCGATGCTAATGCACCTTTTAGGCTTATGCGAACAAATGTAGTAAAGAAATATTTATACAGACTTGACCCGGATTATAACTTACCTAATATCATGATGACGACATACTTTTCCTACTATAAAGAGAGTATGGTCTTTAGAGAAATAAGTTTTAAGCCCAGACGCGCTGGAAAGAACTCCATCAATATTCCAAAGATTATCAAGATTGGATGGAAGGCATTAGGAGATTTCCGAAAGTTAAAGAAAGGTATGAAAAACAACATATAATCCGTCTTAACTATATTTCCTGTTATACCGCCTTCTTGTAATCTTCTCATCAACACTAAATTTTCTAAGTGCAGCAATTCCAAGTGCAAACAGGAAATACAAATGGAGATTAAATAGCATCGTTGACCCCCAAATCATCCATCTCCAGCTCCGTGTCTTTATGCCCTTTGTGAAGTCACGGGCTATGATTTTTTTCATCGAAGTTTTGACATACTTGTTTTCTGCATATTCCTTTATCTTTGCAGATGTTTCAATGATCGACTTGCCTGCCTGAAGTTCTTGCTTTGCTAAAAAGAAACTGCCAAAATAAATATGAAAAGCCGGCAGATCTTCTATATCTCTTCTAATATCTCTCTTCTTCATAAACTTTGAGAAATCAGACGCAATATGAGTCCAAACATGTATATAGTTTTCCTTATATTTATAGGTAACCGATCCCTCATTAACCCTATAGTAGCAGACACTCTCATCGATAAAGGCATACTTGGGATTACATGCATAAAATCTCATATTGAATGCTTTGTCCTGGGTAAATGGATAACTGCCCCTCTTTATTCTATTTTCAATCATAAATCCCTTGCGGTATAATTTTCCCCAATCATACGAAAGATGACCATACTGATAAAATCCTCTGAACCTGAAATCTGGACTCAAGGTATCCTCCCCGTTTATCAGATGATGATTATTTATCTCACTTATCCATCCTTCATCATTAAATCGGCGATAACATCCTACCACTAAATCAGCATTTGCCTTAACAGCGGCTTCCACAAGATATGAAATAGCATGCTCTCCGTCCATCTTATCATCAGAATCAACAAAAAACACATAATCTCCTGAGCATGCTTTTACACCGGCATTTCTCGAAAGTCCCAACCCGGAATTAGCTTTATGGACAACAGAAATATTATCATACTTTCCTGCATAGTCATTACATATTCGGGGACAGTTATCAGGTGACCCATCATCAACTAGAATTATCTCAAGATTTTTATAGTCCTGTGCCAATACACTTGCCACACACTCATCAATATACTTTTCTGTCTTATATACCGGAATGATAACGCTCACCTTAGGAATCATACAGTGCCACCCTTCACGCTTAGTGTTTTATAATTGATTTTGCCAATCCAATACACCTTTTAAATACAACTGTTCTAAAGAAACAAACAAAAAATATAACTCCGGGAATTACAATGCATACTCCCAATCTAGCAACTAATTCCCATATTCCATCCAAATTAATCAAGTTACAAATACTAAATGTTATTACACCGCTCACCAATACTATCAAAAAACAAACAAGCATGGTGGCTAAATATTTCAGATGGCTATACTCTTTAAAATACTCATCAAATAAATAGTATGAGCCCCAAATAGTTCGCATAATACCCATTGTCAGTATTGTAGAAATCATAACCCCACATACACCAATGGACCGCACGAGAATAATATTCAAGATCAGATTAATTCCCGCTTCTACAAAAGGGCGTATCTTATCATGCGCCCAAATTCCAGCCGCAGAACGATATGCCACAAAAACAGAGCTGGACACTATGGCATATATATATATTGAAATAGTTATTGCAACAGAATTGTCAAAAAGGAGTTCTTCTCCAAGCCATATTTTAATAAAGGGTTGAATAAGACAAAGCATGCATACTGAAGCCCATCCCAAAATAATATTATATCCGAACTGTATAGTTTTGAAGTCTTCGTAATTTTTTTTAACACTCTCGCAAACCATTGAATTACCAATACTTGATGTTGCACTCGCGGTAACATTGTCCATAAATAGCATTATTGCATTACCTATAACAAAATAATTATAATACTGTCCAAGAATTGTTAAGCCAAGAAAACTTGATATAATTACACTATCAAACGAGTTACTTATAACATTACATATTTTATGTATTGAAAGGCCGAAAACTCTGGAAAAAATAGATTTTCTTTCTGCTTTAGAAACATTTCCATAGCATTTATATTCCGGATACATTTTTTTTGAAATGTAGAGTGTCAGCAAACTGTTTATCACCGTATATATAGGCTGAAGGGCACAAAATAAATAATAATTCTTAGTGATGAGTAATACCAATATTTTAGAAAGATTTAAACCAATCTCAATAACAATATTTATCTTATCTACAATATCCTTCCTTTGATTTGCCATAAATATTGCTGATCGATAAGCAAACAGGAAATAAGATATTACCGTGTTGGTGAGACATATAAGAAAAAGAAGATAAATATTTATGCTATCCGGGACATCTCCTTCTATAACAAGTGGAAGAATAGGAATGCATAACATTCCACCACCCAAAATAACAATCCCTATTATCACATATACTTTCTTATACATGGATAACAAGGCAGAAGCTTTCGCGAATTCATTTTTGGCTACAGGTTCGTACATACTGAACACCATAGCAGTACCAAATCCAAGTTCCGTAAGACTAAGTACTGAAAAAATTGAAGCAAAAAGAGAACTAAGACCTAAATATTCTACTCCCAAAGTTTTTATAATAATAGTATTAACAATGAATGGAAATAGAACACTTGATAATTTTAAAGCAATACCCGAAACTATATTCCTTGAAGTATTTTTAATTCTTGTTTCTTTCATCTTTTATCCTAAATTACACTACAAAACAAAGCAACAATCTTATATAGAAGACTCAGATTTTTATTAGATATAATCTGTCTTCTATTGTTTTTTAGTTCTTTTTTTATTGTTCGTCTGTATAAATCTCCTTCTTTTCCCTTTAAGTTAAAATGAAGTTTTGCTGAACAATAAGCAGCTGCTTTGAAGTGTCTTGCCATCGCATATTCAAGTAACTCCGGTCTATTCTTCCTTATAAATTCTACATTATCACCTGAGTTAAAATAAAAACCAAGATTATTCACAGAAAAATTTGACGTCGTTACACTATTTTCTCGTACTCTGTAAAAATATGTCTGTTTACCCCCAAATATAATTTTCTCTGTTTTATCATAAATGGCTATCATAAATGGTTCATCTTCGTTTGTTAACCCTTCTTTAAACTTTATACCCTCTATTAGTTCTTTTTTTATTAATTTATTTACCGCACCACTTCCAGTTTGAAGCACCATTTTTATGGCTTCATTAGGCCCTATTATCTTATCAGGCAGGGTAATTCTCGCTCCATATTCTAACCTTCCATTTCTCATTTTTACTGCTACTGTACGTCCTATAGCACATTGACAGTCATGCTTTAGTAATAAACCCATAAGATACTGCAATGTTCTCTTTGAAATCCAGTCATCAGAATCAATAAAATAAATATAGTCGCCCGTAGCTACGCTCATTCCTAAATTTCTGGCAGAAGATGCGCCTCCGTTTCTTTTATGAATTACTGTTATTCTCCCATCCTTTTTAGAGTAAGTATCACAGATGTCTCCGGTTTTATCATTGGATCCATCATTAACCAAAATTATCTCTGTATTTTTATATGTTTGTTGAATAACGGAATCGATACATCTTTCAACATATTTCTCTACATTATAACACGGTATTATTATACTAATCTTAAATTTCCCCATTTCAATTCCCCATTTAAACCATTTGCATAAATTCAATTAATTTGATTGTTTTTTTTAATCAATTAAAAATAAAATAACGCAAAATTCTTAATGGCATGCCTCGCCTATCATTTGTCAAAAAAATAACGTTATGATTCTTAATAAAATACTTTAACGTTTTAATGTTCTTTTTATGAGTCAAATCATACGCAAACCAATATGCCTGAACTAGTTCCGACTTAATTTTCTCTGGAGTTTTCTGATATTTCTTTATAAAATATATGCCAGTTTTTATCTTAACAAGTAGTTGATCAAAAACCTCTCCATCGGAGAGTAAAAATCTGATTTTTTTCACTATTTGCATCCGACTTAGACGTTCATTGTTTATAGTTGAAACGTTCCCGCCCCATCGTCTATAGTGAAGTATAACCTTGGGAACATATTTTACTTTTCCTCCCGCAAGATAGGTCGCAAACCCCATCCATATGTCATGATACATTTTTGGGGGAAATGGGAGAATTTTCTGAAGCATTTCACGTTTTATAAGCGTAACAGCACCCTGAGCATAATGTGTGTATATCATAGCCCTAAAAGCTATGCGAATATCCTTACTCTGGTGAAAATATAGCGGTTTCATGGTTTTCCCGGTAAGTTTTCCATCATAAGTCATATACTCTGCATTAGCACAAACAAGGTCAGCTTCTGACGAGTTTTTAACCAGTATCTCAATATGATCCTTTGTCCATATGTCATCCTGATCGCTGAAAAGAATATAGTCTCCTGAACAAAGCTTTGCTGCCTTCTCAAAATTTTTTATAAAACCCAGGTTAGACTCATTTTTAAACACCTTAACTATAGAATGCTTCTCTGCATATTCTTTTAGAATTACTACGGTATTATCTGATGAGCAATCATCACACACTACTATTTCATCAGGCTTAACACTTTGATTTATTATAGAATCAAGCTGCTCAATTATAAAATCTTCCCCATTATATGTTGCTACAGCAACAGATATTTTTTTTCCGTCTAACATGTCAATAGTCTCCCGGTCGTTTTACAGTCAAATATTGTGACATATATCATTGTACTAATCAGGAAATCTCATTGTATCTGAATTTATAATATTTTGGATATAAACTAGGGAACAATGCAAATAAAATATATGCTGAGCAAGAAATTAAATCCATTAAATGATGCTTCTTCATCGAACATTTAATAATATATTTTACATTTTTCCTGTATTCTTTTACCATCTTCTTATAAAACAGATAATCAACCCCTAAATCAAAATGATATTTTCTAATTACTTTTAGGCAACGATCAGCATATCTTGCCCTACAGGTGTCGTACACGTTTGGTATATCTTTAAAGACTTTTGCGATTTTTTTCCATGCTACAAATTCTGTTCGCTTTTTTCTGTCATAAGCACCATGACATGTTGATTCATCATAAATGATATAATGATACAGGTTTTTGTGCAGCATAGCTATTTTCTTTGCCTTATGCAATGCCTGCGCAAAAAAAAGCGTATCTTCCCCTACAAATATATCTTTTGCAAATGAGAGTCCTGATATTAATTCTCTTTTAAACAGAACACAAACAGAACCTTTAGGATATCTGTCGTTAAAAAAACTAAAGTTCTCAATATTTATAACTGTAGGATTGTCATCCTCTGGAAAATTTCTGTCATCACCCTCATTAGCCAGATGATGGTCAGTAGCCCTACAAGAACATATATCTGCATTAAACTTATGCATTCCTTCAATCAACACTTTACAATAATCAGGATCCATATAATCATCTGAGTCAGTAAATGTTATCAATTCCCCATGTGAAACATTAAGTCCGAAATTTCTGGCATCTGAGCTTCCACCATTTTCTTTATAAAAATATTTTATTCTGGTGTCTTTGGCCGCATAATCCTTTGCGATACAGCCCGTCTCATCACTAGATCCGTCATCAACCACAATAACTTCAATGTTTTTATAACTTTGTGTCACAACACTATCTAGACATTTTCTAATATATTTTTCTGCATTATATGTAGGTATTATTATACTGATCATTTCCATATTGAGCATCTCCAAATAAAACTATCAAAAAACTATATGTACAAATATATTAAAAACTGATATAATTAAATTAATGAAAGTTATTATAATGATACATAAAAATCAAGAAAAAGGTGACCATATGAAAAAAAATGATTTAATGCTTATTTTCCACAACCCTGATAATTATTTTTTCCCATTCTTTAAAGACATTGTATACCCACCATATGAACATCGTGAAGGAACTATCCTTTATTATATTTATCGGTGTATGAACATCTGCAAACTTTCCATAAGCTCTTTTTTTTGGGGTAGCTGGAAAAAACAGCTACGCACAGTAAAGCAAGTCATTATTTTTGATTATGGATACCAAAACGGTATGGAAAAATACATAAAAAAACACAATCCGTCTTGTGAGGTTTACTTATTCTGTTGGAATAAAGTAAGCAAAGTTTATAACAGCATTTTCAACTTTACCATAAAAAGCAATATTTATTCTACAGATATAAAAGACTGTAAAAAGTACAATTTAAAATTTAACCATATATTCTATCCAACCGAGTTACATTCTATCTGGAATGAATCCTACAGAAACAACCTTTATTATCTATCTAGTGATAAAGGTCGAGCCTACAAAGTAATAGAATTCAAAAAGATACTTCAGCAATCGGGATTAACCTGTAATATAAAACTATTCTCAGATAATAAGGATCCCAACTATCGCAAAAGCATTTCAGAGATTTTAATTCCCTCTGTAATCCCTTATAATGATTATATAAACGAAATTAAAACCTACGGAATTCTTCTCGACATTACCCAAAAAGGCCAAGCTGCTTTTACATTCAGAGTACTTGAATCTGTAATTTATTCAAAAAAGCTGATAACCAATAACCCTTTAGTAAAGCAGACAAGTTTCTACAATACAAATAATATTCTTGTCTTCGATATAAATAAACTACCCACTGTCGATGAGATAAAAGCTTTTGTTGCAAAACCCTTTATTCCATATACCAATGAACAGTTATACGAGATTGGTTTTGAGCACTGGCTTAGTGGTTTTTCATCTCACTAAACAGTTTCTCCCACTCATCGAGTATCCTGTCCCGGCGAAATCTTTTTATGATCTCTTCGGCTCTTTTGCCCATCAGGCGGCGATTTTTATCGTCGCTTATTATTTTGTCCATCTTTTTAGCAAGAGTTTTCATATCATTAGGGGGAGCAAGATATCCATTTACTCCATCAAAGACAACCTCTTTAACGCCTGCTTTGCAAGCAAAAGCCACAGCAGGTAATGAATAGGCCATCGCTTCAAGAAGAACCATGACAAAACCTTCATTTCTGGAAGATAGAACCAGAAAATCTGCGGATTTGTAATAATCCCTTACATCCTCTACTCTGCCTACAAATTCGACATTCTTAAGGCCCAGGTCCTCAGCCTCTTTTTTCAGGGACTCTTCTTCTTCGCCATCACCTACAAAACGAAGTGTCCAATCCGGATGCTTTTTCTCCACCGGTCGCCAGCTCTTTAACAGCATGTCGTAACCTTTGATGCGAGTAAGACGTCCAACAGCTAAAGCAATTTTCCCATTTCTCTGACTGTTGATCTCATTTAACGAAATGTCCTGATCCTCGTCACTAATCCCATTCTTATTTTCCCACATTTCTTCATATGGTGTAGGATTATAGATACGCTCAATCCTGCATTTGAGCCTCATATTGCTCCGATAGTAGCCCTTATCCTCATCAGAAAGCACTACCAGACATTCAGAGAACCTGCTGACAATCAATCGGGCAACTTTCCTTAAATTATGATTTACCGGAAATCTGGTATAGAAATTAAAATGCTCCCAAGAAATCCAGTGAGTCTTGGGGAATCTTGCCTTCAAAAGTACTGAATAAAAACAGAGTATTATATCAACATCTATCAAGAAATCCGGCTTTTCTTCTTTCATTAGCCTGTTTAGCACTCTCAGATTGTGAATAATATCAGTTTCTAAACCACGTGAACCTATCCAGTGGATTTTTATACTTTCATCAAGTTCATAAAAAGAAGAGCCTTCTCCCGTAAGACTAAATATCCTTATATCATGTCCACGCGCCGCAAGCCCGTTAGCTATCAGAGAAAGAACTCTCTCGGTTCCTCCACTTCTGCTCATATCACCGCTAAAGAAAACTATCTTCATAAAACCAGACTCCAAATCTATAAAATAAAATACTCAAATACAATCTGTAAAGCATTTTATATCATCCGTTATTCTCTAACAGAAACACATAAAAACCCTTATATATTATAATATTATTTTGCCAAATAAATCAAGTATATTTTGACTTAAATTGATTTTTGTGGTAGAATTCTATCATAATTGTAATAAATCATACTAAATGTCCTACGTTTATCTCAGGAAAGCAGATTAATGAGGTGTGGCTTATGACGAAAACAAAGATTTCAATCATCATACCAATATATAACGGATTGCCTTATCTTTACGAATGTCTGGATAGCATAGTAGCTCAGCGTTCAGTAAATATGGAGGTTTTGCTGATCAATAACGGTTCTACCGATGACACCCTTAAAGTATGCCGTAATTACGCTAAAGACCATAGTTTTATAAAGGTTTACGATATTTCTATTTGTTCAATCGGTGGTGCCAGAAATTTCGGCCTTGCACATTCTACCGGAGAATATATCATGTTCATTGATGCGGATGATTTCCTTCCCGACAGTCTGGTACTGCATGATATGTTAAGGAAGTCCATGGCCAAATCATCCGATATCTGCGTAGGTAATTTCAGCAGGCTTTGGGGAGATAAACTTTTGCATGCCACCTCCCACAGAACCTTCAGCAAATATCCGCAAAATGGTAACCGTTTCCTTTTTACGGGCTTCTTTTCCGTTGATATTCTGTCCTATGTATGGGCAAAGCTTTTCAAAAAAAGTTTCATAATGAACAATGGGCTTAGATTCGCAGATTGCAGGTATGCCGAAGACAAGCTTTTCACTCTACAGTGTAGTGCCAAAAACGCTGTTTATTCTTTTATAAACAGAGAAGTTTATGTACACAGGAATAATCCTGACTCCGTATCTAACAGTTACCGTATCCATTCACACCTAATATGGCTTGACATAGCTCGTAACATCAAAGATACTTTTAAGGATGAAGGTTTTATCCCGCCCATGTGGGAAAGGATTACCGCATATACTATTTTCTTTGGCTGTTTCTTTGACTGCAAAATGGAATATCTTCATTTCGGCAGAAAAACTTCGGGTGTAGTAAGGCTTCTAAAGCAATACGCCATTGATCCACTGGCTGCATCCTGCTTTAAGCTCTTGTCACACCCTTCCGGAATAAAAGGAACCCCTTCCAGAGTATATAGGGTATTTATCTCTGTTTTTGCTTTCTGTATGAGATTTCATTTATATCATCTCGTGAGTTTTGGCATTAAATTATTAGTCGAGTTAAAAATTGACGAAATGCTGTCGGACACAGGGCGTAAGCCGTCATAATTTTTTTGAAGGACTTTTATCCAGATTAACACAAAGAATCCATACTATTTGATAATAGACATTTAATACCACAGCATTAAGGAGGCAAATTACCATGACCGCATACCTATTTCTCGCAGACGGCTTTGAGGAAGTCGAAGCGCTTACAACTGCAGATATCCTGATAAGAGCAGGCGTTGACGTTAAACTTGTCAAAGTTCTGACCGATATAAACAAAGCCATTAATAGTCCAATTGCATCTGTCATCAACGATGAGAAGAATACCTACAAAATCAATGCTGATAACGGAAACCATGGTAGTGGCTGCAGGTCCGTCCGTGGCTCACATAATATAAGGATCAAACCCGACCTCACCCTTGGACTTGACACTGAAGTCTCCGACCTGATGGATGGTGACTGTATCATACTCCCCGGTGGGATGCCCGGCACAAAAAATCTGGCAGCAAGTGCCGATATTATAAAGCTTATCAAGGCATATAATGAAGCCGGCAAAGTGGTTGCTGCCATATGCGCAGCCCCATCTGTACTTGGAGAAAATGGGCTTCTTAAAGGCAAGAAAGCCACCTGTTTCCCGGGTTTTGAGGATAAGCTCGAGGGTGCTACCATAGTAAATACCGGTGCAGTTATCGATGGTAATATCGTTACCGGCAAATCTATGGGGTCCGCTGTCACCTTTGGGCTTGCTGTTACCGAGGCTCTATTAGGCAAGGATGCGGCAATCAAGGTTGAGGCGTCTATATATCGAGGCTGATGAAACATGACAACAAATTTTAGAAATAAATGCATATGGCTGCTTAGTATCATCATAGCCCTCTGTCTCCTTTCGGCCTGTTCGGCAAAGCGGGACGACAAGGGACCAATTGACGACGAAGGCAACCGGGTTACTTTAGGACCAATCGCATCCCATATACCGAGTGTTACACCTACTCCAACCGGGACACCGACACCTTCACCGTCCCCGTCGCCATCACCCACCCCTACTCCGACACCCATCCCGGTTTTTGAAGATATCATAACCGAGACAGACGAGCCCGGGTTATATGGTGTACCCGATGACAGCTACGAGGGATATTTCCTGAATGTACATACATTCCACGATAAAATCCTGTACTTTGAAAACGAAGGAATAAACACACCTCCGAAGATCATCTCCTATTGCATATCCACCGGTGAAAGCAAGGAGAAAACCTTTGAAGATATTGATCCGCAGGACTATCGTTATAAAATTATCGAGGGTAAGTACATCGTCGTGATCAACGATAACCGGATGATGACCTTTTTAGATGAGAATCTGAACGAGCTATACTCCTTTACGGTTCCGATAGAGTCGGTACATCCCCAATATGTAGAAAGCAACGACTATAGCAGGATTTATTATATAAAAAACAGAACTCTTTACGAATGTGCCACAAGAACAGGCATCGAGCAAGAACTTAAAACAGATCTGAAATTTGCCGAGGCTTACCCGTTAGAAGTCAGTTCCGACGGCAAATATCTAAAGATGAGTGTTTATACAAGGAGAACCGGCTATTATACTAACCATTTCTTTGATCTGGAAGCAAAAGAGCTCGTCTATCCTGAAAATTACACATATACTTATCACTACACTATCTCGCCGGACAAAAAGGAAATTCTGATATCAAGTTCAACCCAAGGCTTAGCTCGGTTGTACGATACGGATGAGCAGTTAAACGACTTTACTTACCTGTTAAACTCCGGAGAAAAGCTGCCCGATGCCGAACCTAAAACTGATATCAAGATCAATTCTCCGTCAGAACTTGGAACCAGCTATATTGACTGGGAGCGGCGAATGCTCATAACGACGGACAATTACCACAAGAATGGCACAATGATCAAGTTACTCACCTGTTACAGTCTCGACACAGGTGAGCCGGTTTCAAACTGCATTCTTCCCCTGGAAAGTCCCGTTAATCAGGACCCCATCCTGTCATTCGACTCTGATAAAGGGTACATACTCATTTCCGGCTGCATTTTGAAACAGTCATACTGCTATGCATGGGATTATGCAAACGACACCTTCGAAAACGAAAGTGCATCCTTTGTGAGATACGATCATATTCCAAAATATCTCGACTCATACAGGAAGGAACTGGAGGAAAAATATAAGATTTTCATCTATCTCGGCACAGAGATATTCGCCACGGAGCATAGTTACACGCTGTCCTACTCCAATGATTTCTACAAACAGTATGAAACACTTCATTTGCTTGACGAAATCTTTTCAATGTATCCGGAGGATATCTTTGAGCAGTTGAAATTCGGTGGGCTAAAAACCATCGGCATTTATCTGTGCAGCGGTTTTACAAAACAGAGTTCCTATGGTATAGACAACGCGGTTGCCCTTGCCGGCAAGGACGGATATGAGCGGTTCCTGGCTCTGGACATTTCCTACTGGGGAGACCTGCGCCGCAACATCATCCATGAGATTTCACACTGGCTTGATAAAAAGATAGAATATTACGGGACTCTGACCAGTGAATTTGATTTTGAAGAAGTCTGGAATGGAAACAATCCCGAGGGCTTCTATTATATGAATGATTATAATGTTACCAGCCCATTCTCAAGGTATGTTTATAAATATACCTCAAATATCGACAACTACTACTTTACAGACACTTATTCACTTTCTATGCCTTCAGAGGACAGAGCACGGCTGTTCGAGTATCTCATGCGCTATGACGGAACGGAATATTTCGAAAGTGAGCATACAAGAACCAAACTCCATACCTACTTCGAGTATTTGAGAAAGTCCTTTGATACGACCAACTGGCCTGAAGAAACCATTTGGGAATATAAGCTGAAGATGCTTGACAGATACTATACCGGCGACCAGAATGTAACACTAAAGGATATTTATCCCGAATACTTCAACGGTGACGAAAAATACTCCATAACAGATGATGGGTTCGGATATCTTGATGCATATTCCGATGCGGTAGGGTAAAAAATTCGGACATCTTTCCGGTATAAAACTTCTATATTATAAGTACATACGATTTAAGATTATAAAAAACCCAAGTTACGAAACATTGCTATTTCGTTTAACTTGGGTTTTTAGTTTGCTATTCATTTTAATTTTCACTTCATCCAACGAACGTATTGATGTTACCCATCCCTTCGCCATAAAGGGCATCATACGTTGAATGCTTTAACGTTCGACGTATGATATATCCCCTCAAAGGAAAAGTTTTTATGTTGGACATTACAGTATCAAGGGATATAGAACAAAAATATCATTTCCCGGGCTTTACAGTAAGCTTCTCAAGGTGCCAGATATCCTTTACATATTCCTCGATAGTTCTGTCAGATGAGAACTTACCGCACTTAGCTACATTCAGCATAGCTGACTTAGCCCAGCGCTTCTCGTCCCTGTACATCTCCTCAATCCTCTTCTGAGCATCCGCATATGAACGGAAGTCCTTTAAGATGAAATACTGGTCTGCTCTCTCGCCGCCATTCTGTTCTAACAGTGAATTATAAATTTCTCTGAAGAGCTCTGTATTCTGAGGTGAGTAGTAACCATTGATCATCTGGGTCATTACCATACGGAGCTCGGTATCGGTATTGTATATTTCCTTAGGATTGTATCCGCCGTTGTTCTCGTAATTGATAACCTCATCAGCTGAAAGTCCGAAGATTACAGCGTTCTCCTCACCAACCTCCTGAACAATCTCAACGTTAGCACCATCCATTGTACCTAAAGTGATAGCACCGTTAAGCATGAACTTCATGTTACCTGTACCTGAAGCTTCCTTGGAAGCAGTAGATATCTGCTCTGAAACATCCGAAGCGGCAAATATCATTTCAGCATTTGAAACACGGTAATTCTCGATAAATACAACCTTGATCCTGCCGCGGATTGTAGGATCGTTATTAACCACATCCGCAACACTGTTAATAAGCTTGATGATAGCCTTGGCTCTGCGGTAGCCTGCAGATGCCTTTGCACCAAAGATAAAGGTTCTGGGATAGAAATCCATCTCAGGATCAGCCTTTAACTCATTATACAGATACATTACATGCATAATGTTAAGGAGCTGACGCTTATACTCATGCAGACGCTTAACCTGAACATCAAAGATTGAACGGGGATCAACCTCGATACCGTTATGCTCTAAGATATACTGAGCAAGACGTACCTTGTTCTTATACTTGATATTCATAAATTCATGCTGAGCCTTCTCATCATCTGCGTATAGGCTGAGCTTATCCATCTTTGAAAGGTCTGTAATCCAGTCAGCACCGATCTTTTCGGTTACCCAGTCAGCAAGCAGAGGATTTCCGTGTAGCAGGAATCTTCTCTGTGTAATACCGTTTGTCTTGTTGTTGAACTTGCCGGGGAAGTAATCTGCAAATTCCTTAAGTGACTGGTTCTTTAATATTTCTGTATGAAGACGGGCAACACCGTTTACCGAGAAACCGCCGACGATGGCAAGATTAGCCATACGTACCTGTCCGTCATAAACAATAGCCATCTTTTCAATCTTCTTGTAATCTCCGGGATACTTAACCTGGATCTCACGGATAAAACGACGGTTGATCTCTTCAACAATCTGATAAATTCTGGGAAGAAGTCTTGAGAAGAGCTCTAACGGCCATTTCTCCAAAGCTTCACTCATGATGGTATGGTTTGTGTAAGCACATGCCCTTGTAGTGATATCCCAAGCCTCATCCCATGTAAGATAATGCTCATCCATAAGGATTCTCATAAGTTCTGCCACGGTAACCGAAGGATGGGTATCATTAAGCTGGAAGCAAACCTTCTCAGGTAATTTCTTTATATCATCATGATGCTCTAAGTATTTCTTTACAGCAAGCTGAACTGAAGCAGATACAAAGAAATACTGCTGCTTTAAACGAAGCTCTTTACCTGCATAATGATTATCATTGGGATAAAGGACCTCAACTATAGTATTTGCAAGGTTCTGCTGTTCAACAGCCTTATGATAATCACCCTTGTCAAATGAATCAAGCTGGAAGGTATCAATTGCTCTCGCATCCCAGATACGAAGGTCATTTACAAAGTGGTTATTATAACCGACGATCGGGATATCATAAGGTACTGCCTCTACCGAGCTGTATCCCTCCTGGATAAAGTACTCTCTGCCGTCGTCCTTTCTGATCATACGTACATATCCGCCAAACTTAACAATCTGTGAATTATCCTGATCGCACATTTCGAAAGGATATCCGTCCTTTAACCAGTTATCGGGTACCTCTACCTGGAAACCGTTTTCAATCTTCTGCTTGAACATACCGTACTTATAACGGATACCGCATCCACAAGCCGGGTAGCCGAGTGTTGCAAGTGAATCAAGGAAACATGCTGCAAGTCTGCCCAGACCGCCGTTACCAAGTGCGGGATCTGGCTCCTCATCCTCTATAGCATTTAAGTCAAAGCCAAGTTCATCAAGAACTGCAGCCACTTCCTTGTTTGCCTTAAGGTTGATAAGGATATTTCCGAGAGCACGTCCCATAAGGAACTCCATGGACATGTAATAAACTACCTTTCCGTCCTTTCTTTCAAATTCCTTATGTGTTTCGAACCAGTCATCAACTACATATTCCTTGATGGCATAGGAAACTGCCTGAAAAATCTGCTGCTTGGTAGCCTCTTCTGCAGTCTTGCGGTATAATGTCATCAGATAGTTTTCAACGCTGGCCTTGAATTCTTTTTTGTTGAGTTTCATGATGTTCCTCCCTTATATAAATTCACAATCATCTACATTCAAAGTTTCCCCTCAAGGGGAAGGCATACATCAAACAATTTCTGTTATTTTGTATAATCCTAAAGCATTTAACTATTTTTTAATTCTTGCGTACTCCTAAAGTTACGTCCTCACCGTTAAGGTTCCAGTCTTTTACCGAACCCTCCGTCTTATCATATACGATTTCGTCCGCTAATACTACCTTCTTTATGGTCTCGGCATTCTTTTCTGCAACTTCCTTTATTTTATCATTGCCGGATACGTAAACGGTGATGCGGTCCATAACCTCAAAGCCTGCATCCTTACGCATGGTCTGAACCTTGCTGATAAGCTCTCTTACGTAACCTTCCTCTATCAGTTCAGGAGTAAGGTTAGTATCGAGCACTACTGTGATACCGTTATCCTCGCCCGAAACAAAGCCTTCACGCTTTGCTGCCTCGATAAGCAGATCATCCTTTTCAAGTATTTCCTGCTCTCCGGTAACCTCTACAGTGATGCTGCCCTTTTCGTTAAGCTCTGCAAATGCCTTTGATCCATCAAGACCTGCAAGTACTTCTTTTAATGCATTAAGCCTGCTGCCGAATCTGCGTCCTAAGGTCTTTAACTGGGGCTTAAACGTATAATTTGTAAATCCGCTTACGTCATCCGTAAACTCGATAGCCTTTACATTAAGCTCATCCTTGATGATATCCTGATAGAATTCACTTAAGGAATTACTTGACTTAACATACATCTTTGCAAGAGGCTGGCGCTGCTTGGTATTTGCCTCGTTTCTGCAAGCTCGTCCGATAACAACTGCTTCCAAAACAAGCTCCATATCCTTTTCGAGCTGCTTGTCAACTAAAGCCTCATCACATACAGGATAATCACAGAGATGAATGCTTTCAGGTGCCTTAGGGTCAACGCTGCAAACAAGATTTCTGTAGATATCCTCTGTCATGAAAGGTATCATGGGAGCTGCTGCCTTTGATATGGTAACAAGTGCAGTATATAAGGTCATGTAGGCATTTATCTTGTCCTGCTCCATTCCCTTTGCCCAGAAACGCTCACGGCAGCGGCGTACATACCAGTTACTCATCTCATCAACGAATGCGAGAAGTGATTTTGCTGCCTCAGGGATACGATAGCCTGCAAGATTCTCATCAGTTTCCTTAACTGCTGAGTTAAGACGTGACAACAGCCACTTATCCATAACAGGAAGCTTATCGTATTCAAGTGTATATTTAGTAGGATCAAAATTATCTATATTAGCATAAAGTACAAAGAATGCATAGGTATTCCAAAGGGTACCCATGAACTTTCTCTGGCCTTCGGTAACTGCCTTATCATGGAAACGGTTAGGCAGCCAGGGTGCCGAATTTATGTAGAAATACCAGCGGATAGCATCTGCACCGAACTTTTCAAGAGCATCGAAGGGATCTACAGCATTGCCCTTGGACTTAGACATCTTCTGACCGTTCTCATCCTGTACAAGACCAAGTACAACTACATTCTTATAAGGGCTCTTATTGAAAAGGAGTGTCGACTCAGCCATAAGTGAATGGAACCAGCCTCTTGTCTGGTCAACTGCCTCTGAGATAAAATCTGCAGGGAACTGCTGCTCAAAAAGCTCCTTATTCTCGAAAGGATAGTGATGCTGTGCAAAAGGCATTGCGCCTGAATCAAACCAGCAGTCGATAACCTCGGGAACCCTGTGCATTACCTTGCCGCAGTCAGGACAGGTAAATGTTACATTATCTATATAAGGCCTGTGAAGTTCAACCTTGGCATTCTCAGGATTGCCAGACCTATCAGCAAGCTCAGCACGTGAGCCTATGCACTCCAGGTGCCCGCATTCACATTCCCAGATGTTAAGAGGAGTACCCCAGTATCTGTTACGTGAAATTGCCCAATCCTGTATATTCTCAAGCCAGTTACCGAAACGTCCCTTACCTATTGACTCCGGAACCCAGTTAACCGTGTTGTTGTTTCTTACCAAGTCATCCTTTACTGCAGTCTCCCTGATGTACCAGGACTCTCTTGCGTAGTAGATAAGAGGAGTGTCACATCTCCAGCAGTGAGGATATTCATGCTCAAACTTGGGAGCATCAAAAAGCTTTCCTTCTGCATCCAAGAGCTTTAATATCTCGGGATCAGCCTTCTTTACAAACATTCCTGCTGCAGGAGCATCCTCGGTCATCTCACCCTTGCCGTTTACCAGCTGAACAAATGGCAGGTCATAATTTCTTCCGACATTTGCATCATCCTCACCGAATGCAGGTGCGATATGAACAATACCGGTACCGTCTGACATGGTAACATAATCATCGCATGTTACAAAGAAGCCCTTCTTGTTCTGCTTGTCAGCAACTGCCCTTGCACATGCAAAGAGAGGCTCGTATTCCTTATATTCAAGATCCTTGCCCTTATAGGTCTCAAGGATTTCATATTTCTTTGCTTCCTCATCAGCTCCGTTAGCAGTCTTAGCCTTGGAAAGTACTGTATCCAAAAGTGCCTCTGCCATATAATAAGTATAGCCGTCAACGCACTTAACCTTTACATAAGTATCCGAAGGATTTACACAGAGTGCAACATTTGAAGGAAGAGTCCAGGGGGTTGTTGTCCATGCAAGGAAATATGCATCTTCACCAACGCACTTGAAACGTACTACTGCAGAACGCTCCTTAACTGTCTTGTACCCTTGAGAAACCTCTGCCGAAGAAAGAGGGGTTCCGCACCGGGGACAATAAGGAACAATCTTAAAGCCCTTATATAGGAGACCCTTGTTCCAGATTTCCTTTAAAGCCCACCACTCGGACTCGATAAAATTGTCATCATAGGTAACGTAAGGATTCTCCATATCAGCCCAGAAACCGACTGTGCCTGAGAAATCCTCCCACATTCCCTTGTATTTCCATACGGATTCCTTACATTTCTTGATGAAAGGCTCCATACCGTACTGCTCAATCTGGTCCTTGCCGTTAAGGCCTAAGAGCTTTTCAACCTCAAGCTCAACAGGAAGTCCATGTGTATCCCAGCCTGCCTTACGGGGAACCATCCTGCCCTTCATGGTGTAGTATCTGGGGATCATATCCTTTATAACACGGGTAAGCACATGTCCGATGTGGGGCTTACCGTTTGCTGTAGGCGGTCCGTCATAGAATGTGTAGGTAGGACAGCCTTCTCTAAGCTTAAGGCTCTTTTTAAAGATGTCTTCATCCTTCCAGAACTTCTCGACTTCTTTTTCACGCTCGACGAAGTTCATATCTGTGTTGACTTTTTTAAACATTTTTCATACCTTGCCGCAGGCATGGTATCCATCCGTAGCGTGCCTGCAGCGCTACGGATGAAAGATTGGAAGTATACTTCCAATCTTTTTCCTCCTCTCAAAAACAGAAAGCGGCTATATTCCAAAACAGGAATACAGCCGCTGTATTATTAACCACCCATTTTGTAAGCACTCCGTGTCAGATTTCTCCGCACTTTCATGCCGATCCCTATAACGGGGGAAACCGGTATCGTCTACTCTTATGAGCGTATTACCATTGTGCAATCCATAATAATCAACGATACAACTCCGGAGTGATCTTCATGTATAAGTACTAGTACCCGCTTTCCACTGTCACGGGCTCACTGTGACCTTCCGCTACACACTACTGTCTCCATCAAGGTTTTTCTATATTGAATCCAATATTAGTCCATTTCGCGGGAAAAGTCAATATGCTTTTCTCATAAAAATGTTTTGTATTTTTAAGTAATATATGGTAGAATAATACATATATCCTTAGGAGGATTCGAAAATGCAGAAAACTGACAGCGTAATCGCATATGATTTCAATCCAACTTTCCTATATACCTGGAAGGGTGTCCGGACCAAGGACGAAGAAAGATATCACTGCCATGAGCATGTAGAACTTGCTTTCATCATGTCAGGAAAAGGCAGATACAAGATAGACGGTACATTCTATGATGTCGAAGAAGGTGACCTGCTGGTTTTTAACCCCGGGAGCTATCACCAGGCCTTTGTGTCTAACAAGAATACTCCCACATATGAGTTCTTTATCGGAGTTTCCGATTTCTGTCTCACAGGCATGGAGCCAAACCATTTTATGTTAAAACAGCTCCCGGTTTACAAGACCGGACCCGAGCTAAAACAGAAGCTTATGCGTCTTTGCACATCTATGAGTGCTGAAAATGACGTATACAAAATCGGTCGTTACTACATGATGCAGTCATATCTTATGCAGTATATGCTGTCCGTTCTGCGTGACGAGCAGCTGCCGGGTGAACCGGGTGGTCATGTAGCCTTTGAGTCCATTAACAAAAACAGGATTGTTGAGGAGATCATCCTGTATTTCGAGGAACACTACTCTGAGAAGATTTCACTGGAGCTCATCTCCGAAAATATGTATGTAAGTCCCTTCTATATCTCAAAGATCTTTAAGATGGTAACAGGCGATACGCCCATAAGATATCTTATAAACATCAGACTAGACAAGGCCAAGGAGCTTTTAGAGACTTCTCCCGACCTAAATGTACGAGAAATAGCGGACAAGGTCGGCTATGATGATGCTTATCACTTCAGTAAACTGTTCAAAAAGCGTTTCGGAGTTTCTCCGACCACAATAAAAAAGCCCTGAGACGGGCTTTTTTTGTATAAATGAATTTTTAAAGATTTAAAATATTTATATTTTTTCGCTGTATTCAACAAAATGATCAGATCACAGCTTCCTCAATACCTGCACTGCCTTGTCCTTAACAATGACCTCGCAGTGTTCTTTAAGGTATTCGACATCTATATCTGCACGGTCCATAGTCACATACTCGGAGATAATATTGCAGATTTTGTTAAACTCCTCAGGAGTATGCGTTGACATAGACGCTAACAGGAAATAAATCCCGGTGCTGCTGTTTTTGTAAAGGGTATTCTCCCCCTTGTATATCTTGCTGATAACCTTAGCCAGACGGATAACTTCATCCAGGGACTCAAAGCGGAACACCTTGCTCATGGTCTCCATTGGGATCTCAATCTGATGATCACCGTGGTTAAAGATCTTTGAAGCCAAAGGATCGGTAAGCAGCTTGTTTAAGTGCTCCATGCATCCTATGATCTCATCGGCATAAACCCTTTCCTCAGGTGAGATGACCGGATCACTCTCGTCAGGGATGGACGTAAAGTGCGAGAAACGTGTATCCAGCTCCTCAGGATTTTCAACCTTTGTCACCAGAAGCACCAGTCCTTCCGCTGATACAGGGATAGCCTCTATCATAAGGGGAGTACCTTCTACATCGAAATTACATTCAATAAAAGCCTTTTTACAGATCTCTACAAAAAGCTCTTTGACCTTTTCACTGCCGTAAGCAAGCTCACTGATCTTAAGCTCTCTGGCATAAAGATCCTCTTTTGTAAGAGTGCATCTTATCTGATTGTCGTTAATCTTCTCTATTTTCAAGTCATCCCCCCCTTTCCGTCTGATGTTCCGGTACGTTTGACCGGAATTACTCTTTAGGATACCGGCTGATCATACATATTCCGGCTTCGCAATATATATCGGCATTTTTGTTCAAAAACCTAACCAGCATATACAGTATTTTGAAGTATAGCCATTTTTGATTGGGATGTCAACTAAAAAATTAATTAACAACTTTATTTATCAATAATATTATAACAATTTGGCTGCCGCTTCGTCAAGTGCCTCTATAATGTTATCACACCACTTGTCAAATTCAGGATCCTCCACCTGGCACTCAGGATGTGAAAGAATGTAGCTTAGACTGCGTCTAACTCCCTCTTCAAAACGGATGGATGGAGCAAAACCCGCTACTGCTCTCTTTAGTTTAGAGTTATCAAAGACTACCGAGTTGGACTTGTCACCAATAAGTCCGCCTTCTAAGTCATATTTCTTTCCAACCTTTGCCAGGAAAAGTGACGAAACATAGTAAGGCTTGTACTCTGCTCCAAGAGCATCGGCTATTGTCTTAAATATCTGGTTCCATGTAAGAGACTCATCATTTGTTATCTGGAATGCCTCTCCTATAGTATGGGGATTGCCCATAAGCCCGATAAAGCCCTTAGCAAAGTCCTCATTAAAGGTCATGGTCCAAAGTGATGTACCGTCACCGTGAACGATCACCGGCTTTCCTTCCATCATACGCTTTATAACCTGGTAGCTCCCCTTACTGCCATGTACACCCATAGGTATAGAACGTTCATCATAGGTATGGCTCGGTCTGATTATCGTTATCGGAAACCCCTCTTCCCTAAACTTCTTCATAAGGAAGTCTTCACAGGCTATCTTGTTTCTCGAATACTCCCAATAGGGGTTAGCCAGTGCCGTACCCTCTGTTATACGATAATCTGATACAGGTTTGCCGTATGCAGATGCAGAACTGATATACATAAACTGCTTAACCTTACCCTTAAACAGTCTGTAGTCCCTCTCTAACTGTGTCGGTACAAAGCCGATAAAATCACAAACAGAATCAAAGTTTCTGCCTTCGAGGACCTTCGCAACCGCATCCTCATCGTTTACATCGACATTTATAACCTCAACCCCTTCAGGTATGTCAGCTTTACGGTTGCCACGGTTTAAAAGTGTCAGATGCCACCCCTCATCCTTTGCCAGACTCCTTGTGATAGCCATGCTTATAGTTCCTGTCCCGCCAATAAAAAGTGCTTCTCTTTTCATGTGTTGTACCCTCCGTTAATCAGTTTTTTAACTACTGAAACCATTGTAGCATTTATTATCTTGCGCACAATGCAATATATTGTTATAACTAATGTCAATGGTAAATATATAAATTAAGCCGGATAAAACACTTGAACCGTGTTCTACCCGGCGTTGTATGTTAATTTTTTACAAAAATCTGTCTTTTATCTGCATATAAATTTCCCCACCCATTTCTGAAAAGAAAGGTGGCACATTTTTGTTTTATAAGTAATTTCAAATCATTCCATCAAAGCTTCTCGGGCTCCCCGTACTTCTCACCGAAAAGCTCAACAGTAACCTTTTTCATAACCTGAGGATTAAGAGGTCTGTCCTGGAAATTAACTCTTGTTTCTGCTATTCTGTCAACGGCATTCATTCCTTCTGTAACCTTGCCGAATGCTGCATAGCCTCCATCGAGATGGGGCGCATCCTGGTGCATGATAAAGAACTGTGAACCTGCTGAATCAGGATTCATAGCGCGAGCCATTGAAAGAACTCCGCGGGTATGCTTAAGATCATTCTTGAAACCATTCTGAGCGAATTCGCCGGGAATGCTGTATCCGGGACCACCCATTCCTGTACCGTCGGGACATCCGCCCTGGATCATAAAGCCTGCTATAACACGATGAAAGATAAGTCCGTCATAATATCCCTTGTTAATAAGAGAAATAAAATTTTTAACTGAATTAGGCGCTATCTCGGGATAAAGCTCTGCCTTGATGATATCACCATTTTCCATTTCAATGGTAACAACTGGATTCTGCATTTTTTGACCTTTCCGCAGGACTTGTGTTTTTTCTTAGGTGTACGCCTGCTTTAACACCAAGTAAGTACATTTAGGATAGCACAGAAACATCAATTTTGCAATATATTTCATTGTTGGCAAGATAATTGATGTTAAAATATTATTTGAAATAACTACAGTCATATTGACTGAGACAATTATATCAAAGTATTTGTTGTTACAGTCATTTTGTCAACATTAATGATATCGGAGGGGTTATATGGACAATTTTCATTTTTATTCACCTACTTATTTTGTATTTGGAAAAGACGGAGAAAACCAGACAGGCAGCATGGTTAAGCGTTTTGGAGGCAGTAAAGTACTAATCCACTATGGCGGAGGCAGTGTTGTACGTTCAGGACTTTTAGACAGGGTAAGAGCTTCTTTAAAGGCAGAAGGCATCAGTTTTATTGAGCTCGGCGGAGTTAAGCCCAATCCCAGAAGCGGTCTCGTATATGAAGGTATCGAGCTTTGTAGGAAAGAAAATATCGATTTTATACTCGCTGTAGGCGGCGGAAGTACAATTGATTCTTCCAAAGCCATAGCAGCAGGTACGGTCTATGATGGAGATTTTTGGGATTTCTACAGCGGAAAGAGGATTGAAAAGGCATTACCGGTTGGCACTATTTTAACTATAGCTGCTGCAGGAAGCGAAGGCAGTCCTGACTCAGTTATTACAAAGGAAGAAGGTATGTTTAAGCGTGGAGCAAGCGGCGATGCTATCAGACCTAAGTTCAGTATCCTTAATCCTGCTCTCACTCAGACTCTTCCTCCTCATCAGACGGCAGCTGGTATCACAGATATCATGGCTCACCTTTATGAGAGATATCTGACAAACTCTATTGAGGTTGAGGTAACAGACAGGCTTATCGAAGCGCTTCTGCTTACTATGAAGCATGAAGGTCCCAGAGTTATCGCAGATCCTGACAATTATGAAGCAAGGGCAAATATCATGTGGGCAGGTATGATGGCACATAATAATTCCTGCGGTGTAGGACGTTCACAAGACTGGAACAGCCATAACATAGAGCATGAGCTTTCTGCTATTTATGATTGTGCTCATGGTGCAGGACTTGCAGTAACTATGCCGGCAGTATTTAAATATGTAATGAATCACAATGTGATGCGCTTTGCTCAGGTGGCAGTCAGGGTATGGGGCTGCAGTATGGACTTTGAGCATCCTGAAGTTACAGCACTTGAGGGTATAAATGCATTTGCCGCATATCTTAAGTCCATCGGTATGCCTTCTAATTTTGCAGAGCTTGGTGCAAAAGAAGAAGATATCCCCGTACTTGTAGAAAACCTCTGCTGTGGTGATGGGCGCCAGGGTACAATCTCAGGATTTGTAACACTTGATAAAGAGGACTGCACAAAGATTTATAAGATGATGCTATAAGAAAACAAAGAACAAATAATATATTACTCTTAAAACTTATGCCACCCTTCTTTATTGAAAAGGGTGGCATCATTTTATAACTCATAAATGGATTTCCGTATCCTCTGGCGGGTTATTTCAACGAGCCCCAAAGGTGTCATATCAATCAGCCTTGTTGTAATATGATCCTTAGCCAGTTCATCCCTCAGCACATTTAGCAGTTGCTTTCTATGCTCCTCTTTCTTCATATCGATAAAGTCAACAATTATGATCCCCGAAAGATTTCGCAGGCGAAGCTGGGCTGCTATCTCTAATGCCGCTTCACAATTTACCCTGAAAAAGGTCTCCTCTGTATCATGTTTGCCCGCTATGGCTTTACCTGTATTAACATCGATGGAAACCAGAGCCTCAGTCGGCTGTATAACCAGATACGCCCCCGAATCAAGCCACACCTTATCCTGAAGAGCCTTTTGAAGCTTAGACTCCAGCCCATATAAAACAGACAATGAAATATTTTTATCATCATAGAAGGATAACTTTTCCCTGTCAGCCTCAGATCCCAGATCCAGGTATTCTTTAATACTATCGTAAATTTCCCTATCATCCGTAAGGATGCTGTCTACCTCAAACGAATATCCGTTACGGACTTCCATGATAAATTCCGCCGGAGCAGAATAAATCTTAGAAAAACAGGTACAGTGTATCTTCTCATTTATAAGCTTTTCATACTGATCCTTTAAAGCCCGGGCTTCTCTTTCTATATCAGTACTTTCAGCTGTTGCAGCATTTGTACGGACTATGAAGCCATAACCATCTCCCACAAACGACCTAACAATATCCTTTAATCTTTCCCTTGTACTCTCATCAGATATCTTACTCGAAACACCGATATTCTCCTTGCCCTTTGCCAAAACAAGAAGCCTGCCTGTAAGTGTAATGCCGGCAGTAGCAAGTGGAGCCTTTACGCCTCTTGTTTCTTTAGAAATTTGGACAAGCAGTTCATCTCCGATACGTATATTCCTTTCTTTACCATCACAGAAAACCGGAGCTATTCTTTCTTCAAGAGGCAGAAAGCAAACCCTTTTGTTGTCAATCTCAACAAATGCCCCCTTAATATTTTTAACAATGTTCTGGACTTTACCGATGAAGATATCTCCAACCCTTTCCTCTTTACCGGTACTTTCCAGTCCTATTGTGACCAACTCTTTTTCCTTAAAAAGAGCAGTCATGATCTTATCATCTTTTCTGACTACTACTATTGAGTTTCCCATTTTATTTCCCTTTATACTGGTATTCAAACCTCATCAGTCGGTTTTGGGTATTGTCTCATTATGACTTTTATAGTCCTACCACATGCTCTATGTCAGAATACATCTGTGCCCTGTGGATCTGAAAGGCAAGCTCATCAAACTCAGTTCCGCAGTATTTAAGAAATGCCTCCATCACTAACTCAGGCTTGATATTTACAGCACTTCCTGCTGACAACCTAAAGAAAAATCTGATGCCGGGCTCATAAATGTCAGCATGAGCAACACCAATCTCATCCATAAAAGATGGAATTTGTGAGTTATCCTCCACTGCTGCCTCATAAATGTATGGCTTAATATCCATATCCCTTTCACCGGACTTTGATTTCTTGAGTACCACAATACTCTCCTGTCCCATGAAATCTTCAAGTTTCTGTTTAACGTAAGGAATGATGCCCATCCGATTTTCTTCATACATATTTTCTTTACTATCAGTTGAAAAATGCTGGATAAAATCATCAACAAAACTAAGAGAATATCCATCCTTCAAAGACATAACATAATCCGCTCCTGCAACCAGAGACATGGCATTCTCAGGATGCTTGGTGCCCTCCTGCCAAGGGATCTGCCTGATCGACACAATTTCAAAGCCTTCGGTCAAGGCACCGCCTAATATCCCCGCTACTCTGTCAGCATTTAGCGGAGCTCCTGTAAAATCTGCGTCTTCAGTTTCTATATCCATGTACTCACCGTCACTCGTCACACCAACACCCAAGGGCTGAGCAAAAACCATGAGTTGATGCGGATTGAAACCTTGAGAATACTTAATCGGCAGCTCTGAACGCCTGACCGCCTTCTGAAAATATCTCATGGCATCAAGATGACCTATAAACTTAACCACGCCATATTTGGCAAATCTGATTCTAAATAACATATTATACCTCATGTTTCAATGCATACCCCGGTAGTCCAGGAGTTGCACCCGCAGCCACCGCAGCCTTCGCGGCAGTTCTTGGTAGTCAGTCCCTTGCGAGCCTTGTCATACTCGCGTTTCATAAACACCTTAGTCATACCGGTATCGATGAAATCCCACGGTAGGAGCTCATCCGTGCTCCTCTCCCTTGTGGTATAGAAATCCATATCGATGCCTGCACGCTCAATCGCCTGCTCCCATTTCTTCATATTAAAGAAATCAGTCCATGCATCAAAGATACATCCGTCCTTGTAGGCCTCATAGATAACCCTGCCGACTCTTCTGTCACCACGGGCCAAAAGTCCCTCAAGGATTGAAGTATTACTGTCATGCCAGTTGTATTTAATGCTCTTGTAGTTATGCTCTTTCTTTAGAGTATCCATAAGCAAAGTCTTACGTCTCAGATACTCCTCAGGTGTGATCTGAGCCGCCCATTGGAAAGGAGTAAAAGGCTTTGGTACAAAATAAGAAGTACTGATGGTAACCTGTACCTTACCATGTCTCTCAGACTTAGGCACAGTATCATAATACGCCATAGCAATCTTATCTGCCAGATGCGGTATGCCTTCAACATCGCTGTCAAGCTCAAAAGGCTGACCCAGCATAAAATATAGTTTAACCTTATCCCATCCTGCCCTGAAAGCCTCGGAAGCACCATTAAGGATAGTCTCTTCATCAAGACCTTTATTGATAATATCCCTCATCCTCTGGGTGCCCGCCTCGGGAGCAAAGGTAATGCTGCTCTTTCTGACATCCTGTACACGGCTCATAACATCGAGTGAAAAAGCGTCAATTCTCAAGGACGGAAGTGATATATTAATTCTTCTCTTACCCATCTCAGAAATCAGGAAATCCATAAGCTCAGCAAGCTTAGTGTAATCACTGGAGCTCAATGAACAGAGAGTAATCTCCTCATACCCGGTGGAATTGATCATAGCCAGAGCATACTTCTTTAAGAACTCCAGACTTCTTTCCCTCAAAGGTCTGTATATCATTCCCGCCTGACAGAAACGACAGCCTCTGATACAACCTCTTTGGATCTCGAGAGCCACTCTGTCCTGAACCGCTCTGATATAAGGAACCACCGGCTTTTCAGGATATACCGTGTCACTCATATCAGCTACCACCTGGCGCTTTATCGTCTGAGGTGCACCCTCAGTCGGCGTAAAGCTCTTTAGCGTCCCATCCTCGTTGTACTCCACATTATAAAGTTCGGGTATATAAAGCCCCTCTATCTGTGAAGCAGCAACCAGGAAATCATGCCTTGACCTGCCTTCCTTCCTGTATGCCTTATAGGTATCAAGAAGCTGGTCGTATACAGTTTCTCCCTCTCCTATATAGAAAATATCAAAGAAATCAGCTAAGGGTTCGGGATTATATGTACACGGACCTCCGCCTATAACTATCGGATGTTCCCAGGTCCTTTCTTTAGCAAAAACAGGTATCTGTGAAAGCTCCAAAATCTGCAGCACATTCGTATAACACATTTCATACTGCAGGGTGATCCCTAAGAAATCAAAATCCTTTATGGGTTGCTGGCTCTCCAATGCAAATAGAGGGATATTCTTCTCTCTCATCAGCTTATCAAGATCAGGCCATGGGGAATAAACCCTCTCACAGAAGGTGTCCTCTCTCCTGTTGAACATCTCATAAAGGATCTGTATACCGATATGGGACATACCAACCTCATATACGTCAGGGAAACACATACAAAAACGTATGTCAATCTTATCGAGATCCTTCCAGATGGCATTAACCTCATGTCCTATATAACGCGCGGACTTATCCACACTCATAAGTATTTCATCCGACAGTGCCAGTTTTCTCATAAAAAACTCCTGTTTAAACTATGATACATTTAAAAATCAAGGGCTCTTGGTATATCCATAGAGCTTGCCGTGGGATTTACCAAGACCCCTGTTGTTTTATTACTATTCAATATTAAAGGCCGACATCGTAAGATCAAGTCTTTCGGACATATCCGACAGATTAAGGGCTGCTGATGAAACCTTATTGATTACATTGCCAACTCTGTCCATGCTATTTGAGGTTTCCTCAGTACCGGCTGCATTCTCCTCAGCAACCGCGGATAGATTCTGTAATGCATCCTCAACAACATTTCTTGCTTCCTCAAGAGCCTTTACATCCTCTGAAATCTTAGCAGAGGTAGTAACTGTAATGTTGATATTGTCCTCAAGCTCGTTGAATATGCTGACAGTCCTGTCCACATTCTCATTCTGCTTAACAATGATCTCCTGCACCTTGTCCATAGTTGAAACCGCATTGTTGGAATCACGCATAAGAGAATCGATTATGGTCTTGATCATATGTGCCGAATTATTGGTCTGCTCAGAAAGGGCACTGATCTCTGTCGCAACCACCGCAAAGCCCTGTCCTGCCTCACCTGCACGGGCTGCCTCGATTGAAGCATTAAGTGAAAGCAGGTTTGTCTGGTTTGCAATATCGGAAATAAGATTTACAGCCTCACCAATGGATTTAGCAGAACTGTTTGTCTTGTTTGTCTGCTCATAGATAACGCCGATAGCCTTTCCTGCCTCATCGGTAATGCCTTTAAGATCATCAAGGATCTGCAGAGCCTCCTCACTCTTGGCCTTCATAAGCTCTGCATTGTTATCGAGCTGCTTAACCTCCATTGATGTATCATTAATTGCCGTACTAATAACCGCAACATTTTCCGAAGCAGTTTCAGTGTCTTTTGCCTGTGAAGATGTGGCCTTATTTATGTCATTAACTGAATTTTTAACAGACCTGATGGCAACTGTGGTATCCATCGAAACCTTTTTAAGGTTGGTTGAAGCATCTCCGAGTTCCTGGGTACATTTTTTTGCCTCAGAAACGATATCTCTAAGAGTTGATGCCAGCTTAACATTAGAACGCCCAAGTGCACCAAGCTCATCCGACCTCTTGGTAAGCTCCTCGGGAAGTCTGATATCAAGTTCTCCGGATGTAAGCCTGTCTGCTGCCTTATTGCATTCAACTATAGCCTTTGTCAATGCTCCCGAATATTTGCTTGAGTAAATGAATGCCCCTACAGCTATTGCGAGCACTATTGCAAATGAAACAATTATCCACAAGGTAACATTTGATTTTACCTCAGACTGCGGCATGCCGGTAAATACCATACCGATATTGGTTTCCGTGCCATTCTGCTTTACTGGAACATAGCATCCGTAATAATCAACTCCGTTAAAAACTGCACCCCTGTCAAAATATACCTCGTTGAGACTGATCACCTTATCAGCAATCTCCTCATCGATATTAAACTGACGGAGATAATTGCCCGCTTCATCTTTAATGGTTGTCGCATAACCAATGGAACTGTAAAAGATTGAAATCTCCATACCGGAATCATTTTTAATAGAGTCAAGCAAACTATGTTCATCGGTAAGGACTGTTTCACCCTTATACAGCTTTCCGCCATTTATTCTATAGTCACCCTCAATCAGTTCTAATGCATGTGCTACCGAATAAGCAGTTGCCTTCATCCCCTTTTCTGTAGCACGTGTATTAAAGAGAGGGATTTCAAAAGCAAGCATAGCTAATACTATTATCATTATGAGAAGCATCGGACCAAGTGAATTCAGCAATAGCCTGGTTTTAAGTTTCATCCCGTAACCTCCGATCTGTATAATACTCCACTTCATATGATACCACAACTTCATGATAAATAAAAGTAAAAATTTACTTATTTTTTATTTTCTTATACCTTTTTACAACTCAAGGTTAAAACAAACCTAAAATCAACCGATATATATTTAAAGGATGTTTTTATGGAGGTTTCATATGAATACTGCTATTAAGAAAAAGATAATACACTTCATAGGTATATTTTTAGTATTTGTTCTGACTATCGGTCTTATTCCGGTAAGAGCTGCAAAAACAAAATCTGTCACGGTTAAAACAAAAAAGCAGATCCTTGCTGCCATGGCAAAATCAGATGTAGATACTATAACCTATAAAACGGCCAAAAGTGGTGAGATAACCATTTCTCCTAAGAAAGGCAGCGAGTATAAAAAGCTTGTGATAGACGCGCCTAAAATACGCGTCACTAACAATGCGTCTTTTAAGACCGTTACCATAAAAAATGTCAGGTCGTATACTGAAAAAGCATCAGGCAATACCATTTATGCCTCCGCAAAGAAAACATCTTTAACAGTAGTAGCTAACGCAGAGACCAGTATAGTCTGCAATAAGAAAAACGCATCCGTAACTCTTAACGTCGGCAAAAAGTCCGTTGTTGATATTACTCTCACAAAGAAAACAAAGCTTATAGTCAAAGGTAAGAAAAGTGCGATCGTCAATATAATATCCATAGCAAAGGGCAGTAAAGTAACCGTCTCTGTTCCCGCGTACATTGATGCAACAAAAAACATGAGCGTTATACTCAATGCAGGCTCTGAAGGCACCACTATAAACAGGACAACCGACAAGATTACCGTTAAAGTAACCAATAAGAGCAACAAGCAGCCCATAATGAAGATTGGCAGCGACAAAACTGTATCACCCACTCCATCTTCATCTAACAATAAACCTAAGGCTACCGTAACTCCCAAGCCGAGTGCAACTCCCAGCCCTACCCCTATAGTAACTTACAGCAACACCGGAAATGTTGTTTACGCTTACCCTGCAGGCGATGGAGGCAGCAGCTATAGTGGCGGCGGTAGTTCATACAGTGGAGGTGGATCTTCTTCAGGCGGATCTTCAATAAGCGGCGGAGGCAATTCCGGCAGTGGAAATACGACAGGTATTCCTCAGGCTACAACTATACCCTCTTCAGCACCGGTCACTACCGCTACCCCCACTCCTACACCTATCCCTTTGCCTTCCTTTACGGTATCAACAAAAGCTGAGCTTGTTTCACTGCTTTCCAATCTTTCAGGGATTAATACCAGATATGCAATCATATTTAAGACAAATGATACAGTCAGTGTTGAGCTTGCAGCAAACAGCTACCCCAACATAACACTGATCATCGATGCTCCGAATGCTACATTTACGAATTATGCGACCTTCGAAAACATTGAACTTAAGAATATCAGCGAGCATACCTGGTATGAGCATGCCAACGGAAACACCATCACAAGCTATACCTTAAATACACATATCATTGTTGGTTTAGGCGCCATCAACACGGTCATCAAGATTGAAAACGGTGTAAGCGAAGCCACAATAGAAAACAGCGGGACAGGACACAGCATTTCCAGTCTTTATGTAAATGTCTGTTCAAAAGTATCTTTAAAAGGCTCTAACCACACAAACTATACTGTATATAATTTGGCTAAGAATTCTACTATCACCACCAGTGTCGAAGTTACTCTTCAGACCAAGTTCAATGTTAACTTCCAAATCATGGTAGGTGGTGAAACATCGAACGCTATCTTGATAGGCGAAGATATACAGCTCAACGTAACGGGTTTAGGTAATATTCCGGTTTACGATTTCCTTACTGACAAGACATATGATGTTACCGCTGAGCAACTCCAGGATCCTGACCTTGAAAGCACCCTTGACCGTGGTAACATTTTAGGCAATGTTATTCTTGCCAACGGCAGTACTGCATCAAATGCACGTATTAAAGTTTATTGGTATAAGAGCAATCTTCAAACTGCTGTAGAACAGTCTCCCGTTATTACTACATATACAAATACAAATGGGTTTTACCAGATCAACGGTCTAAAATATGGAAATTACTATCTTGAGTACACATTAAATGGATATAAAGCAGTTTATCGTATCCTATGTGTATCTGCAGGTGAAATCAGTCTGGATGATACCATGATGGTTTCCACTTCAAGCGGGATCAGCACGGTTGAAGGCGCACTTGTTGATGCCACAACCGGTAATTCCATCAATACCAATCAAATCACAGTTATACTCAGAAACGGATTAGGAAACATCTCAGGGGATATTTTTAAAACTGCCAAAACAGATAATAACGGATATTATAAAATATTTAATATGCCCGCAGGCGCATACACCTTACAAGTGTCTGATAACAGAGGGAGTTCAGCCGGTAGTTATGCCAAAACCTTTATCAACATCAATGTGCTTGGCAGTGGTGAGAGCGAAATATTTGATGTTCTTGTTAACTATCAGGGAAATGATGATACTCAAACAGATGATGATAGCAATGCTCAGCTCCGATTCGTTCTCCGATGGAACGATATAGCTGCAAACGGAAGT
Source organism: Lachnospiraceae bacterium (assembly GCA_017557525.1). GTDB lineage: Bacteria > Bacillota > Clostridia > Lachnospirales > Lachnospiraceae > RUG11977. The sequence continues at coordinate 60,508 of JAFYYN010000036.1, read as the reverse complement.
GTGCCTCCGGATCTTGATGCTCATCTTCTTGGATCCACCGGTACCCTCAGCGACAATGTTCATATTTACTGTCAGAACAGAGATTATAATGATGGAAATACCGAAGTAAATCTTGATATTGATGATTACACCTACATGGGACCTGAAACCATCACAGTTAACAAAACATCTGACGGAATATATCGTTTCTATGTATATGACTATTCAGACAGAAGCGACCAGCGTAACGGACGTCTGTCATCTTCCGGTGCTGAAGTAAAAGTATATAAAGGTAACCGTGAAATCGGGGTATTCTATGTTCCGGCAAGGAAAACAGGTACCCTTTGGTATGTATGCTCTTATGACACCAATACCAATGTCCTAACTCCGGTAAATGAGGTATATTATCATCCCGGTAATTCTGAAAATGTCGGTACGGATCCCAAGGTTTTAATGAGGGATCAGGCATTTACACTTCAAAATGTTCGTGAAGATAATTCTTACATGATAAATGTAGAAACCGACCTGACAGACAATACAATGCATATTCGTGGTCCTGTTAATACACTGACTGAAAATTCTGTATTTTACTATAAGTATTCCGGTGCCGAAACAGAGTACACTCCTGTTGAAAACAGAGACTATGATGGCATAGCCAAGGTAACATTCAATGGAGAAACAATTAATTTCCGAGTTTATTATACTCAAGCATTTTTAGTAAAATTTGAAGGCGACTCAATTATTCGCACAAATTATTATCATTTAGCCACATTTTCCGAAAGTGAAGGTTATTATACAACATATGTTTATGGTGAAGAAGTACCAAATGAACTAAAAATACAATTTTCTTCTTTCAATGTTGAAACTCAATATGAATCAACCTATACACAGCCTTTTAGCGATGGTCAGGAGATAGGAATATTCCATTTTCAGTACAAAGGGAAAGCTATAGATATCCATGTAAGATTTTATACTAAAACAGACGCATTCGATTATCTCAAAATCGAGGCCGATGGTCTTACCCGACAGTATTTCCAATATATCTCTAGTAATACTGCCTATGCATATAGTGAAACACTTCCTGAAAATCTCAATCCTACTATAACATTTAAGAACCCGAATGTTGTATATTCATATGAAAGTGTTACGGGACAAGGAAATTATATTGGAAAAATCCATGCAAGATACAAAGACTTTACAGCAACGATAAAAGTATACTATGCATTTGACACTTCTGTATTTGATAAGGTAACTATAAGGACCGGCAGAACTCAACAAGAATATACAGTATATGAAAAAACTGATGACCCTGAAGAAGGAAACCCTTATTACTACATAGATTTTTATCGTACTACTGAGCCAAGCTATCTGGAAGCTACATTTAGGAATGCCAATGTAACTGTCACATATGACAACCATCCTAACAAAAATTACTTGGGCATAATCCATGCTCAGTACGGAAATTATTCGCGTGACATAAGAGTCATATATCACCAAAAAACTTTTAGCAGAGCTACCGGCCTATATATTTCGTACGGCAATTCATTGGAAAGGTATTATAGTATTTCTGAAGAACAAAATACAGAAACATCACAAACAAGTTATTATGTGAGAATATTTGATGATGCAAAGCCTGTAAGTCTGACTACCGACTTTGACGATGAAGGAATATTTTCAACATATGAACCTATAACCGGAGAGGAATACATAGGCATCATCCACGTAGACCAATGCGGGATAGAATATGATATCAAGGTATATTACACCTTCACTTTAGATAATTTGCACATATATACAAATGGAGCTACCAATGACAGCTTCTATATATATAATGATGACTTCAACGAAGATAGTATGTATCACAATTATTACTACGTTGAGCTTGCCTCTGTCAATCCTATATCAGATCCTGTTCTGGTCAAGGCTGACAATCCGGCTATCCAATGCAGTTATACACCTGTTTCAGGAGAAAACTATATAGGTCTCATACATGCTACCTATGAAGGTCAATCGCTGGATATCAGGGTTTATTACGTGCAAGTTGATGATCCTGATAATGTTTATACTTATGACTTTGCTAGTGACCAGATTACAAAGCAAACCATTTATGACTCATACTATAACGAAATATATGTAACAGAATATGAGAATGGCTTAATCCAAAGATACACAATTATAGATGAAGAAGGATACACCATCGTCAAAACCTACGAATATAACAGTGCTGGTAATATATTAGAAATCACATGTACCGACTATTTTGGTGATATCACTGTTTACAGTTATGAATATGATGCAGATGGAAATCAGATAAAAGAAACCATGTTAGATTCAGCAGGAAATACAGATGTTTACCAATATGATTCCAACCATGTAATGATTTCTAGCAGCACAACGACTTCAGACACACACAATGTCAGCCTGTGTATCATTCATGATCGAAATTATTTTGATTTTGAAACAATTAATACATACGCCGTTACTTCAGCCGCTATAACAGTCGATACTTCAGCAGTTACCTCATCTGCCATCAGATTCGATTTCATGTATCACGGATCAGAAAATGCACTGCTTAAAAATTTAATAAAAGAAGGCTATATTTACAATATCCCAGATGCAGAATCCGAGCCCGTACTTTTACTGTCTGCTAATTATTCGTATGATGATTTTGGATTTGCTACTGAAACCAAATGGACTTACGAAGAAGATGGAAGTTACAGGATATGGAGATTTGACAAGGAAGGCAGAGGCATTGTCACAACCTACAATCCTGACGGATCTGTAAAGATACCAGAAGCCCCTTACAACTGCTCTGATGATGAGGAAGATATAGACGATGAATAATCTGAATGACATTTACAGGCTAAAGATTTCTCTTGCCTTATTTGTTGGTTTATGCTATAGTTTTCTTGATTTGAACAGCATAGATTAAAGGAGAGTGCTTTATGCCCTGGTGTCCTAAATGTAAAAATGAATACCGTGAAGGTATCAAAGTTTGTGCCGATTGCGGTGCAACACTTGTAGAAGAACTAAATGAAGCAGGTGAAAGAGTCCCTATCTGTCTTCTTCAGAATGAAGATACGATTGAAAAGCTCAAAGCTTATTTAAAATATTCCGGTATCGAAGCAGAATCAGTATTTTCAACAGAAGACGAAGCTTATCTGGTTACAGTCGCTGAGAATGATGCCAAGAAAGCAGCTGTGGAATATAAAGCGTTTATCACAGTTGAAGCTGAAAAGTTAAAAGCATCAGAAAACCAAGAGGAACCTTCTTTGGATATTTTTGAGGAGGATGGTCAGGTTAAGGAGTCCCTCAAGATAGAAAGCACTGAAGACCTTGAGAAACTTAAGAAAGCCGGTCTTTCAGAACAGGACTTAAAACAGCTGTTAAAGGTCTCTGCTCCTCAGTATAAGCCTGCAGGCGTTTACGAGTCCCAGGCAGAAAAAGCCAACGAGTTTTCTTCGACGGGCTACACCTTTACCATAGTCGGAGCAGCTATGCTCATCTTTACCTTCTTAAATCTCATAGGCGTTATCTCGCTGTTCGAAGGTAACTATATGACTTTAGGCATACTGTTTGCATTATCAATAGCAGGTATTGCCGTGGGCATCGGCGCTTTCAAACGTTCAAAAACGGCTAAAGCAATGGCAGCAGGTGAAGAAAAACAGACCGAAGAACTTAAGGACTGGCTTGAAAAACATGCTTACATCATGACAGACCGCGGCTTGGATGGCAGTGATGGTACTCCCGAAGAAATACTTTATTTAAAGCGTACTGACGCCATGAAAAAAGCTCTCGAAACCTGCTTTGGTAAGCTTGATGAGGACTATGTTGACAGCCTCTTAGATGATTTCTATAACAAGCATTTTGGAGAATAAAAACAAACCGCCAAACTGAATTCATTACTCAGTTTGGCGGTATTTTTATGCTTACACTAATTCTTAATGACCTTAACAGTACATGCCAGATACCTTCCGTTTACCACACAGTAAACTGTCGTAGTACCAAGCGCCTTTCCTGTAACCTTGCCGTTTGACATCTCAGCGATACTCTGATTATCCGTATCCCATCTGATATCAAGTTCTCCCTTTTTCACTCCGTCTACTTCGAGTTTTATCTTGGTACTCTCGTACTGATGCAGAGTAATCTTTGACTTACTTAGTCCTACCACATAAACATTTATAGTACTCTTTTTACCAGAATCCGACATAGCAGTTATTGTAGCACTTCCTACTGCTCTGGCTGTTACTTTACCCTTGCTGTCGACGGTTACTGCAACCGGATTATCTGAAATCCAGGTAAAGCCCTCGGTATAATTTGTCGGTGATATCGTATACTGTATATTAGAAGTTTCTCCAGGCAACAATACTATAGCATCATCCGAGAAATTGAAACTTGTTATACTCACAGGAGCAGTAACAACCACCCTACAGGTAGCATACACCTCCGGATTATCCTTTGCATAGCACTTTATCGTAACCTCTCCAGGCTTAATAGCTGTAATTGTGCCCTTTTTGCTGACTACCGCAATAGTCTCATCACTGCTTTCCCATCTGGGTGCATAGGTAGTTTTCTTAGGAGAAGTTGTGGCCGTAAGTTTAAGCGTCCTTCCTTGCAATATCTCAACATAGGATTTATTTAAAGATATGCTGTTTGTAGCATTTATAACCTTTACTGTACATTTAGCAGACCCGATACTTCCGTCCTTCATCTTTACGGTAATCTTACATTTGCCTGTCGCTACTCCCTTTATTACACCGCTTTTTGTAACCTTACATATTTTTTTATTACTACTTGACCACTTTAAGGTGTTTGCAGGTACCTCAACACCATCGACTGTTGCTGTCAAAGTGTATTTCTTTCCTACGCCTACTGTAGCAGATTTGTTTACTGTAATAGTTACCGTCCTTGTACCGTCCACAACTGTAACGAGACAGATGGCCATATAGTCTCCGTCAAGCGATGTACACTTAATTATAGTAGCACCAGTAGATATAGCCTTTACAATACCTTTGGAACTAACTGTAGCAACCTTTTCATTACTGCTCTCCCATTCAACAGCGGGATCAGTTGCACCATCGGGATTAATTGTTGCTGTAAGTTCCAACATTTCTCCGATATGCATTTCTGCAGAATCCTGATTTAACTCAAGACTTGTAACCTGTTGAGCGACCTCAACATAGCAGTAATCATATTTTCCAGAACCGGTCTTTACGAAAATCACACAATTTCCGGCTGCTTTTCCGGTAACCTTTCCGTTTGAATTAACAGTTGCTATTTTTGTGTTACTAGATTCGAAATACAGATCATCAGTAGAATCCGCAGGGTCCAGTTTTGCATCGAGCTGGAAGTTTTCACCTACATTAATGTTTAAAGCCGTAACATCCAGTTTTACGCTCGTTGCATCTCTTACAACCCTTACAAGACAAGATGACATAATGCCTGATCCATCCTGGGATCTGGCTGTAATTGTACATGTACCGGTATTTTTAGCTGTTATAAGACCATTATTGCTAACTGTAGCTATATTAGAATCACTGGAGCTCCATGTCAAAGCATTATTAGAAGTTGTCGAAGGATTTACGGTATATGTTAATCGTTCCATTTCTCCGACATGCATTACAAGTTCTGTCTTATCTAGAATTATTCCTTCCATCTCTTGCAATACTTTGATCGTGCAATATGCGGATTTCCCATTTTCTGTCCTAACATATATATATACTATTCCTGATTTTTTAACGGTAACCTTACCGTTTGAATCTACCTCTGCAATGCTGCTGTCAGAGCTCTCCCATACAAGCTTTTCCCCATAAGGTAAACCTGGTGTAACGCTGGCAAACAGCTGAACAGGTCCTGATGAGCTCGATACCGTAATCGAAGTGGGCTCGATACTGACACCCGTAATTTCAGCATTAACAGATATTACGATTGAACCGTATTTACCATTTTCAGGGTTAAGTGCTGTAACAACAACATTTCCTGCACTTTTACCAGTAATGGTAACCGATGATCCTGTCTGAGGATTGATAACTGCTTTTGAAGTATCGGAAACAGTCCACTCTAATGATGAAGTAGACAGATTCGGATCAACTGTAGCAGAAATTACCATACTTCCGCCAATGCTTATATGATCATATTGTGCTGTAAGGCTTATAGAATTGATGGATTTGACAACCTTAATAATACATTTTGCCTGACGGATTAAACCGTTCCCGTCATTCAGAACCACCTTAACGGTCGTTTCGCCCTCTGCCTTAGCAGTAACCAGACCAGTACTCTGATCCACAGAAGCTGTGTTTGGTGCTTCACTGCTCCATGTAACCTGCCCCGAATAATTTTGTGGAGCTACAAGTTCCAATTGGAAAGTTTTTCCTACAGGAATCGAAACCAGTGATGAATTAAGTAAAACACCACCATAGACAGTCACGTTTACTAATTTGTCACCATAATAATTGGTTAATGTCTGGTCTGTAGCATACTCTCCAAAATAATTATTGAAGGCAGTTGCCAGCTGTTTTATATTTACAGAGGCATGTCCTTCTGATACAGCCTCAACTACTCCTTCAGTACTCCCGATTTTGGCAACATTCTGCTGATTAAACGGTACTTCATATTCAAACATTCCTGTTGGGATATTGGAGTGCTCAAGCAGATCAAATGTATCCTTGAAATCTTCAGAATAATATCCCAAAGTTATTTCATCCGGTGGATAGCTAACCGGAACGATAATTTTATATTTCAGAGCAGTAATATAAGATCTTAACGGATCATATCCCTGACCATTTGCTTTTTTAGGTGTGGCAGTAACATAATAAACTCCTGCTTTTAAATTACTGATCACAATAGTCCCGGAAACATCGCTTATCTGGATATCGCTTCCCATGGATGCTGTGATATCATTAAAGGAAACGCCGCTTGCCCTTAAAATATGCCAGTCAAGCATATCTGCTTTGGAGGCATTAGTCTCAATAGTCATTACCGTATCATTGAAACCCTTTACTACCTTGGTATAATCCGTATAACCGGCACTAAGGGTACTGTCAGGAGTATAAGCATGACCGGTTGAATCACTCAGTTTTGTTACTTCAGGAACAACAACTACATCAAAACTAAGTGTATCATACTCTCCGTATTTGCTTTTTGTGTCAGTACTGACCTTAACCGTAGCAAAACCTGCTGCTTTCGCAAGAAGGACTCCGTTTGAATCAATATCCACAACACTATAATCAGAACTTTCCCATTTTAAAGCAGCGGTATATGGTGCAAGATTATCAGGAGCAATATCGCTTCTTGCAGGCGAAACCATTGTTTCTATAATACCTGTCGTATCGGGATCATCTGCTTTATAGTAGTAGTTGATATTTTTTATTTTTCTTAAATAGTGAGAATATTTTTTTGTACTTGAAATGGCAATAGATGTGTTCTCCGTATAGAGCTGTAAAGTATACTCACTGTCTCCATTATTGGCATATAAGAGACCATAGCCGTAATTAGTTTCCCCTGAAGTCAAATTAGATGTAGCCCATTCCAAAGGAACATGGATATCACAGTAAAAAGTCTTTGATTCTGAACCATCCGGAGTTGTTATTGTCACAGTCAGACCCGAATAACCAGGAGAATTTATATTAAAAGTAACACTGTCAGTTCCATTTCCGCTTTTTATCGAAACAATTCTTGGATCATTTATATGCCAATCATATGTTGAACCCACGGGTGCACTGGCTAAAAGCCTTACTATAGTTGAATCATCGGTATAAGGAACAACATCTCCATTGCTCTTAGGTTCTCCACCAACGAAAAACTTCAGATCCCCTATCTGATCAGCATGTACTTTAACGGTATCTCTATCTAAAAAGCAATAAAAGCTGATAACTATCACAAATATCACAAGCATCATCAGGATGCCCTTTACTCTTTTGCTGTGCCGTCTATCCATCACCGGTACCCCCAGTCCTCAATTTTCAAAAAAAGGATTTACGGTGCATCTGCACTGTAAATCCTTAAAATACAAATCACCAATTCTTATATCGGCAGTATTTTGTTAAAACTTTAATTATTTTTTACTTTTCTTCCCCTGTTTTTCATCCTCGATGCAGTCAGTTTTCATTATTGAAGAAAGCGATAAGTTATCGTCTATGATCTTCTCGATCATTGTCTTCTTCATATAAACGTCAAAACACAGCATAGCTATGAAAGTAAATGCCTGAAGGAAATCCTTCTCTTTCTTGTCCTCAACATCAGAAAAGCTTTCCTTGGACTTGTTATACTTTCTGACCACGTCTCTTGTCAGTGAAAAGGACTGTCCATATTCAATATCGAATATTTCCTTATATATATCCTCCATATCAATGGAGCCCTGATCGCCAAAAAACATGTCTGTCAAAGGCTTTAATACGCTCTGGGTATCATCCATCGGCATAACGTTTTTCAGATAATAGATGAACAGCAGAGTATACATATGGTCCTTTGTATACTTTTTCTTATTTGGAGAAGGGAGCAGGTTGTTTTTTGTATAGTTGTTGATCATGGTCTTTGTCAGCAGCTTGTCATCACTCCTGCGCTTGGAGCTTTCAAGATGCTCATCCATGAACTTGGTAACCTGATCCATATACAGATCGATATTGGGAACTTCACCGGGCTGGACATAGTTAGTGGACTTCATCTTTTTAAGGATGGAAACCATATATGCATTATCCTCGCTAAGCATCTGTTTCAAGCTTTTTGTCACTGCCTGAGTAATACTTTTCTCTACTGTCCCGGCCATCCCGATCACCTTTAGCTTTACGGATTATTCCTCAGCTGTCTCCTCTTTCTTCTCTTCTTCTGTATCAAGGTCGTCAAAATCATCTAAATCATCGATGTCTTCGAAATCATCAAAGTCGTCATCCTCTTCGTAATCCTTGAGGTAATCAGGCTTAACAAGCTTGTAAACGAAGTAAGCGATAACTGCGATAGCTGCGATAGAAGCAATAACTGCTAAAATGATAACCGCCTTGTTCTTTTTCTTTTCAAGCTTTTCCTTATCCTTCTTTTTAAGGATCTCACCGATCTTTGACTCTGCGATCAGGTCATCAAACTTCTTCTTTGTCTTGTCTGTAAACTCCTTACACTTAAAGCACATATTCTCCACATCCTTTCAATACTTTTACAGCTTCTGCACTTTTTGTTACATCTCGTGGCAAAAACCTTACGAGATATAGTTTATCATACTTTAAGACATTTTTCCAGTATTTTTTAAAATAAATTGACAAATCTTCTAAAAAAGAGTAGAATTCTCATTGGTGAGTGGACAGCCGTTTTCAACTGTCCCTCCCTTTTTTGTACTTCAATTTGCTTAATTTGTGCCGTTTCTTGCGGCTTTTGAAAGGATATATATGACTACCAACATCTTAGAAGGACTTAATGACAGACAGGCCGAGGCCGTGCAGCACGAAACCGGTCCTCTCCTGATACTTGCGGGCGCAGGCTCTGGGAAAACCAGGGTTCTTACCCACAGGATAGCTTACCTGATCTCCGAATGTAATGTAAGTCCTTACAATATCCTCGCAGTTACCTTTACAAACAAGGCCGCCTCCGAGATGAAGGAACGTATCGCCAGGATAGTCGGCCCCGGCTCCGAGGCTGTGTGGGCGAGTACCTTCCACTCCACCTGTGTAAAGATACTACGCCGTTTTATAGAAAAGCTTGATTTTGGCAGAAATTTTGTGATATATGACCGTGATGACCAGAAATCACTTATGAAGGACATCATCAAAAGCATGAACCTTGACCCAAAAAGATACAAGGACAAGACCTTTTTAAATGTCATCTCTTCAGCCAAAGATGAGCTTGTAGACCCTGACCAGTTTCTGGAGCTTGCAGGCGGTGACCGTGAGCAGCTGCTCTATGCAAAGGCTTATGCGGAATACCAGAAAAGACTTAGAGCCAACAACGCTCTTGACTTTGACGACCTGATCTTTAAAACTGTCCAGCTTTTCAAAGTGTCTCCTGAAACACTCGAGTATTACAGACGCAGATTCAGATTTATACTTGTTGACGAGTATCAGGACACAAACACCGCACAGTTTGAGCTTATAAGGCTCCTTGCCGAATATACAAATGATTATGGTGATATCGAGCATAACCTCTGCGTTGTAGGTGACGATGACCAGTCAATTTACAAATTCAGGGGGGCCAACATCAGAAACATCCTTGATTTCGAAAAGAATTACCCTGATGCAAAGGTTATCCGTCTTGAGCAGAACTATCGCTCTACCAAGAGTATCCTTAATACTGCCAATGAGGTTATCCGCAATAATACTGCCAGGAAATCAAAAACCCTCTGGACCGACAATGAGTCAGGCACTCCGGTTACGTTTACCACCTATCCTTCCGATAAGGACGAGGCTGTGGATATCGTTAATACCATTTACAGTGAGGTAAACGAAGGTAATGCGGATTATAAGGATTTTGCGATCCTTTATCGTACAAACGCCCAGTCCCGTATGTTTGAGGAGCGTCTTGTTTTAAGAAACATTCCATACAAAATCATCGGCAGCATTAATTTCTACCAGCGTAAGGAAATTAAGGACATTTTAGCATACCTGAGAGTCATTTCGTCTCATTCGGATGATATCTCTGCAAAAAGGATCCTCAACATACCTAAGAGAGGGATAGGCTCAACCAGCATCGATAAGCTTTCCCTTTATGCAGAGGATGAAGAGATAAGCCTCTATGACAGCATCTTAAGAGTGACAAGCGATCCTTTCCTTGCCAAGAGTTTGGGGCTTGGACGTTCGATCAGCGGGCTTACGAAATTTGCCTCCCTTATAGAAAGCTTTAAGGATATGGCACGAAAGGCTTCTTCCTTCGTTGATCTTGTAAAGGACCTCATCGAATCGATAGACTATTACGGTTATCTCGATGATGAGGACGACGATGAAAAGCTGGAGGACCGTAAAGAAAACATAGACGAGCTCTTAAATAAGCTGGCCCAGTATGAGATACAATCCGAAACCGGGGATGAGCCCGCTTCTCTTTCGGGTTTCTTAGAAGAGGTTGCCCTTGTCGGTGATATAGATAATTATTCCGAAGACAGCAATATGGTCGTACTCATGACCATCCATTCGGCCAAAGGTCTTGAGTTTCCTACTGTCTTTATCTCCGGCATGGAAGAAAACATTTTCCCGAGTGCACTTTCAATAAATGCGGATTACCCCGAGGAAGAGATTGCCGAAGAAAGGCGTCTCTGCTATGTTGGCATCACCCGTGCAAAAAAACAGCTATACCTAAGTGCCGCCACTACCAGGATGATGCACGGGAATATATCCTTTAATGCTGTATCCCGTTTCGTACGTGAAATACCGAGACATCTGCTTACCGTAAGAGGCGAAAAAGGCAGGACAAACACCTTAAGCGGTAATACAGGCTTTAAAAATTTCATTGAAAGGAGCCGGACGAACGATATGTTCTCCGGAAACATGTATATGGATAAAAATTCGAAGTCAGGTGATGAAGAACACAGCCGTGCTTTCAGGGAACAGGATGCCGGCTTCAGGAAAGGAACCGTAAGACTTAATGACAACCCCTATGCTGCCCTACCCGCAAAGGGCATCACGCAGGCAGCTTCCTCTGAGGGCGATCTCGGATATGCAGTCGGCGATAAGGTAAGGCATATCAAATTTGGCATAGGTACAGTCAAGGAAATCGAAAAGGGTGAAAAGGATTTTGAAGTCACAGTAGATTTTCCTTCCGGAACAAAAAGAATGATGGCGTCATTCGCCAAGTTAAAAAAAGCAGAGGGCTGATCAGTCCTCTGCTGTATTTTTCTTACGTTCTTTTGAAAGTTTATTAAAATATATATGAGCGACAAGTGTAAATATACCTGTTACAACGGCAAACAGATAATAGGTTATGCCCCTGTTAAGTAGCAGACCTGCTGACACAAGCGTGCCAAAGATCATGGTCTGCAGTCTTACAAACACAATCTCATTTACTCCCGAAGCACCGGGTATAGGCAGGATATCTACCGCTAATGAAAGCACTACCTGAAGTGCTATAACATCTATGATATCACACTCTTCAACATGAAGTGCCTTAGCCACACAGAATGTTACGGCAAAATACGCAATTCTCTGCAATATTGTGATCAAAGCCATCTTCACCATAATGTGCTTGTTCTTTTTCAAGAAGTCCGAAGCTGCCTCATACTGCTTTATCGAATTTTCAGCCTTTTCTGATAGGCTTTCCGGATTTTTTACCAGCTTGATCTTAGTACCTATCTTTATCGCCTTTTCCACTATCCACGAAGCAAATGCAGGCTTGAGTACACATATCAGTAGGAATGACCCAAATGCAAGTTGACATACTATACCGATAACAAAAAACAGTATTACATCACTAATGGCTCCTCCGACCAGAGCAGGTCTTAGTATCAGAGCCGTAAAAAACAGTATTACAAGGACCAGCTTGTACACAAGGGTGATCAGCATACACACAAGTGTTGAAACAAATGCATTCACACCCAGCTTTGTCATATAGATAATCTGGAGTGGCTGCCCGCCTGAAGCTCCCGGAGTTATCTGACTGAAGAAGAAACCTATATTTGAAAGAAGTATGCACTTTAACATGCTCACCTTCTGTTTCATACCCTTAAAGAGCATACGGAACTGTACGGATTCTCCGCACACAAAGATCACCATGAGCAGTCCGGCCAGACCAAGCCACCGGCAGTCAGCTTCCTTTATCTCTAAGAATATTTTTGCCGGTTCATTATCTTTGAAAAGCAAATGCAAAGTCAATGCAGTAATGCCGAGGATAACCACTATATTCAGGGTATACTTCAAAAACTTTTTTAACGATGGGCTCAAAAGAAACCTCCCTATACCAATAAACAGACCAAAAATGAAAACCTTAGATAGTATATCCGTTTACAGACCTAAAGTCAACACCCTGCTAAAATTTTTAACTCGTTCATAATTTTTTAACTTTACTTTTTCGTAAATTCATCGTATAATATTATTCGATGACTTGACCAAGGAGCATGGTCAAAATTGAAAGGAGAACTAAAATGAAGAAATTCTTAAAGTTTGTTGTTGGTGTTGCAGGCGCTGCTGCAGCAGGCTTTGGTGCATATTGCGCATACAAGAAGTTTGTTGCTAAGGATACCGAAGAGGATGATTTCGATGATGATATCGATGATTTCGATTTAGACGAGGATGAGGATGAAAACTCTCCCGAGTACATCAAGATCAATCCCGACGAGGCAGCTGAGGATGTAAAGGACGCTCTTGACGATGCTAAGGATGCTGTTGAGGACGCTGCTGAAGACATCAAGGACGCTTTCAACTAAAATCAAAGCTTCAAAAATCGAGTAGAAGTTAATCTTCTACTCTTTTTTTCGTTTATTTATGCATCTGCCATAATTTACTATATACAAATACAGGCAAATGCTGTAAAATATGTTTGACGCTTTTTGTAAAGGCCGACATTGCTATTAATGTTTAATATCATCAATTAAGATCGGAGATTTAAAATGCTTAGCCTGCTTTTTAAAGACAGCAACCTCCCCGGTATCTACATAGTCGGGGCTGCCATTATCATGTTCGTTGTTACTTTCATCCTGACACTAAAGCTTATGCACAAGCTTCCCGGAGATATAGGCCGTGCCTATGCCGTAAATGCCGAAAAGGCCAAGGGCAAGCCCAGAGGCGCAGGTATCATATTCGTTACCTGTTTCTGCATACTCTCCTTTATATTCGCACCCTTTGACATCGAGTATTCGGTTTACCTGATACTTCTGATGTTTACCATGATGACGGGTTTCCTGGATGATGCTTCAAAGATCCCATGGAGTGATTATAAAAAAGGCCTGCTTGATCTCTTGATATCGGTTGGCGTTGCCATCACATTTGCGGCAAACAACTCAACTCTTGTTGAGTTTAAGCTGATCTCAACCATTATAAGACAGCCAGTAACCATTGAATTACCTTATGTAGTTTATGTTATACTTGCAACAATCCTTATCTGGATGGCGATAAATGTTGTTAACTGTACCGACGGAGTTGACGGTCTCTGTACCAGCCTTTCCATCATATGCTTCCTTACCTTCCTGGTTATCACAAAGGACAGCATAATTGTTTACGAGATTCTCTTCATCGCAGCCATGGCTGCTTATCTCTGGTTTAACTCATCGCCCAGTCAGATACTTATGGGAGATGCCGGTTCGCGTACTATAGGAGTTTTCCTTGCTATTGCAGCCATGAAATGCGGAGACCCGTTCCTGTTCCTACCTATATGTATAGTATTCATTGTAGATGGCGGTATTGGACTTGTTAAGATTTTCCTGAAACGTTTCCTCAAGATAAGCATCCTGAAGAACACCCGTACTCCCCTGCATGACCACGCAAGAAAGAACAAGGGCTGGTCAGACACCCAGACTGTAATGAGGTTCTGTATCATACAGCTGGTTATAAGTATAAGCATATTTATACTGCTCTGTATCTGCGGAAATTACTGGTTCTATTAAAAGTCTATAATATAAAAACATCCCTCGGGGTAAAACCTCGAGGGATGTTTTTATATACTTTTTATTTTTTTGCTTCAATGAGATATCCCATAAATGATATGAGGTATTATCGCCAAAATCTATCTCATTCCAGCTCGGGTAACAACTCATCCATGTACCTGATCACGTATGCTCCTCGTTTCTCAGCGAATGTATAAATCTGCTTTTCATTGTTTGCATAGTTCTCAACTCTTGTCCAGATAGTCCAGTCACCTCTGCGGTTAAGGATATCAAGGAAATCATAGTACTTAAGAAGCTCTCTTCTTCTTGAAGCATGAAGCTTTTCATACTCTTCCTTAATGCTCTCCTCGCTTAAAGCTCCGTTTAAGAACTCCATGGTCTTGTTTCTGAAGTACTCTCTACAGTCCTTTCTTTCCATAAGTTTTGTAAACAGAGGAGAATAACGCTCATTGTTCTCGTCCATGACTACACGAAGAGTGTTGTAGTTTTCCTTAGCCTTAGCCTGATCGTAAATACCGTAGGTATAGTCCATATCATGAGGAAGGAATCTCCACTTGCCGTCAAATACGCCCTCACCTAAAGATTCTCCGCTTGCAGGAACATATTTGTAGCACTTGTAGTTATTGTTGGGCCAGTCCCAGTTATTAAGTGCAATATTCCAGGCAAAGAAATCAAGATAGCTTTCGATATCCAGGAACTCGCATAGCTGATTATAGACAGCATCATTCTTAAGATCTGACGCTACAAATTTATCATAGGTATCGTTGTATTCGTTTACGATATCCTGGATTTCCTCATCGTCATCCTTGATCTGATCGCCGCCCTCGAGGATAACAAACTCGCCTTCACCGTCTCCGAAACGCTCCTTGAAATACTTGTCGCAGTAGTTTTCATGCAGCCAGTGGAATGCGTAGTAATGTCCGTTAAGGTAAACAACTGCAGGAAGAACAGCCTCATAGGTTTCAAAGCCGGCTTTCTTTACCAGAGTCTGGCTCAGCTCATCTCTGATGAATGCAAACTGATTGTCATTACCGCCGTTACGAAGTACAAGCTTATCGTACTTCTTTATAACCTCGCCTTCTTCACCCTCACCAAGCTTAGGTGTCTGGAAAGCATCAATCTTAAAGTTTTTATGCTCCTCATCATAGGATTTTCTCGAGAAAATCTTGAATGATTTAATGCTTGAATTTCTGGAATATCCACCGTAAATTCTCACGCCGCCGTATTGAGCAAAAATCGGTGTACCGTCTGCTTCAAAGGCCTCGATATAAACCTTTCTTTCAGACTCACGTCCGCGCTCAAAAGCATTGTCTCCATAAAGGATACCATAAGGAGCATCTGTGAGCTCGGCAGGATCACCGCTTATGAAAAATACAAGTGATGAAAATCTGCTGTCGGTACCGCGTCCAACAAGAAATGTCCTGGCAGCTACATTTGACATTGTCCCGTCATCATTTATCATGCATGCCCTTAAGGTATATGCATCAGGAAAATCGCCACCCAGTGTAAGGAAATCCAAAGGCTCAGTATAGATATAGGAACCAAGATTAGGCTCGCTTCCATCAAGTGTGTAATAAACCTTTGCCCCTGAAGGCGCTTTTATAGTGAGCTTTACATCATCATCATAGAACTGATTGTCCTGTGCAAATTCAAAGGATCCGTCAGAATAAAAATCCAACTGAAGCTCTATTAAATGAGCGTTCTTTTCTTCCTTTTTGTTCTGCTCCTTTGCCAGATTGCTGATGCTTTCGCTTTTTACAAGCTCAGGAGTTGGAGCAACTGTAGTTTTCGGAGGAAAACCTTCGTTTTTCCCCGGATTTTTATCATCGGTATCTTTTTCCCCGGTCTTATCATCCTTCTCAGTAGCAGTAGGCGTTGTAGTCACACTGCCTTCGCCGCCGTCTCCGTCACCCTTCCCGCAGGCTGACAGACTCAGCATCATTAAACAGATAACAAGTATCAGAGACACCCTTACCTTCAAGGATTTTGTTTTCAACCTTATATACCCCCAATATTACTGTTAAAATTTCAGCTTCCCGAACAGCTCCTTGCTAACGTAAGCTTTTATTTCAATGCCCTCGGGAAGATAGTTTTCCTCTAATAGATTCCCGTCCTTCCGTATAAGCTGTATCATTCCGGCGTTCGAGAAATCTACTATCTTTTCAATATAAACCTTATTTTCAAGGAGAATTTTCTCAAGCTCCTTTTTAAACTCATCAAGTCCTAAACCTGTTTTGGCAGAAATCCTTATGTTTACATCACTGTTCAGATCCTTGAGGACCTCTTCATCAGATATAAGATCCTGCTTATTAAACAGAGTGATGACCGGCTTGTCCTTTACTCCAAGACAGCGAAGTGTATCATACACCACCTGCATCTGAGTAAACGCATTCGGATTTGAAGCATCAACCACATGGATTATCATATCTGCATAACAGGCCTCTTCAAGTGTCGACCTGAATGCCTCGATAAGATGATGCGGAAGTTTTCTTATAAAACCAACCGTATCGGTCAGCAGTATCTGCTGTCCGTTATCAAGCTCCAACTGCCTTACCGTAGGATCAAGTGTCGCAAAAAGCATATCTGCCGCAAGTATATCCGCTCCGGTCAGTTTGTTTAACAAAGTGGATTTACCAGCATTGGTGTATCCTACAATGGCTGCCACAGGCGTCCCGCCCTTAAGGCGTCTTGCCCTGTTGGTGCTCCTGTTTTTCTCTATATTATCCAGCTCTTCCTTCAGTCTGGAAATCCTGTCCCTGATAAGTCGTCGGTCTACTTCAAGCTTTTTCTCGCCGGGACCTCTCATACCAATACCGTATGAAACCCTTGACATCGAACTACGCATACCGATAAGCCTTGCCGACCTGTACTTCAGCTGTGCCATTTCTACCTGGAGCTTACCCTCTGCAGTATTTGCATGGCCTGCAAATATGTCAAGTATAAGCATAGTCCTGTCCATAACCTTGGTATCAAGTGCTTCTTCAAGATTTCTCATCTGGGCAGGTGTCAGCTCATCGTCACAGATAATGCCTGTAGCTCCGGTTTCTTCTATAAGTGCCTTAAGCTCCTCTGCTTTTCCTTTACCGAGATATAATCCGGGAGACACCGATTCTCTTTTCTGGATCAGTTTTCCGACAGTAACCGCCCCGGCTGTCTCAGCCAGCTCCTCCAGTTCATCAACCGATGAAACGGTATCATCATTTTCACTGCATTCAACAGCAACGAGGATTACCCGCTCCTGTTCCTGTTTGATCTCTATAAGTTCCCCCATTAATTCCTCCAATAAAAGAATCCCAAAACGGCATTTTAGATTCTAACACAAGCATTTTTTTTAATCAACCCAAATCAAAGTTTTTATTTATCAATTATTGCTTTTTTCAAGTTGATTATATATGAAAAATGTGGTATAATAGATAATTGATGATTTTAACCATTGTCCGGAGGTTTATATATAAATGCCCATAAGTAAACGATTGATATTCATTTTTTATACCGGGATAATGCTGATAGGGATGCTCACATTTTCCACCGGTCACCCGGTAAAAAGTGCTGTAGTGATAAAGCCCGCAAGCTCTAATCCCGATGCCGGCACCCCAACATTAACCGAAGCACCGGATGCCTCTCCGATTGCCGCAGAGACCACACCTTCAGTTACACCCGAGGAGCCTACTCCTTCGGCAGAGCCCACGCTTGACCCGGATGCTCCCAACCCTTTGCGTCTCGAGATTTATCCTGACGTACATGATGTGATCCAGGAGTACTTTGATGCAAAAACTATCGGAGATGTGGATACACTTAAAACCCTTGTTACCGACCCTGTTTATATAAGCGCCGAAACCATTACGGCTCAAAGCGAGTATGTAAAGGGCTACTCCGATATTAAATGCTACACAAAACGTGGTGGCGGCGAGATCGATCTGGTTGTGTACTGTACCTTTAACACTACAATCGCTACAATCGAAACTCCTATAGCTTCACTTGAGTCATTCTATATCACGTATAAGGATGACAAGCCCATGATCTTCTCCGGTATCTTCAGTGAAGAAACACAGGCTATGCTGTCCCGTCTCGACAACGATGGGGATGTTACAGAGCTTAAGAAATCAATTTCTGACGAAATTGACAGAGCTCTGGAGAGCGATCCTGCACTTAAGGATTTCTGGAATAAACTGATAAACGCGGTTAATTCCAATGATGGTCAGGATACCGACGCAGAAACCGGCAGTGAAACAGCAGACAACGATCAGCATTTAGACGGTGACAGTGAAACAGACGGACAGCCACAGGAATAACACGCCAAAGATCAATTAAAACATAAATAAGTTGACAACAGACAAGGCAAGTGATAC
Organism: Lachnospiraceae bacterium; assembly: GCA_017557525.1. Lineage (GTDB taxonomy): Bacteria > Bacillota > Clostridia > Lachnospirales > Lachnospiraceae > RUG11977. The sequence continues at coordinate 41,674 of JAFYYN010000036.1, read as the reverse complement.
ACTTGCCTTGTTGTTATTTTGATATTGATGTTCTGTATACCCTTTATTGTCTTCTTTTAAGAATAACTATTTTCTTAAAGGAGGATGCATGAATTTACAGTCTTTTATTGAACTGCTTACAGAAAAGGTATCTGATATTCTCGGACCCGGATATGAGGTCACTTCGAGAAGGATTCTGAAGAATAATTCCGTCGAATATGATTGCCTGTCAATTTCCCATGAAAAAAATAATATTGCACCAAGCATACAGGTGAACAATCTTTTTCTTGAATTTATCAGTGGGAAAAGCATTGATGCTTTGGCAGACAGGGTTATAAGACAATACAGGGATGGTCTGAATTTCATAAATGATACCGATTACTTGAGTATTAATACTGATAATGCCGAGGAAAAGATTTTCTTAAGGCTTATTAATTATGCAAAAAATGAAAAGCTGCTTGAAAGCTGCCCTCATGAAAGAGTTTCCGATCTGGCGGTTACTTATCACTATATTGTCTCAAATGATACAAAGCATGGGCTGTCTACAATCAGGATTGATTATTCCAACATGGACTATTTCAAGCTCACCGAAGCCTCTTTGAGGCAATATGCCTTAAAGAATACGGAGAAGCTGTTTCCAGCTGTGTTTGAAAAGATCGAATATCTGCTTAAATCATATCTGCAGAGTCATCTGCCCGCAGGACACGAAACTGCTTTTCCGTTTTTCGGCGGGATCCCCATGTATGTACTCACTACCGATTCAAGAGTTAACGGTGCGGCCTGTCTCCTGTACCACGGGATGCTAGAAAGGATAAAAAAGAGTATCGGTTCCGACTTTTATATCATCCCCAGCTCGATCAACGAGGTCCTCATTGTACCGATCGACGCAGGTATGGACGCTGACAGCCTGAACAATATGCTTAGATCCGTCAACAAAGAGGAAGTACCCGATACCGAGGTACTCTCTGACAATATATACGAATATCCAAAGGATAGCTTTCAGCTCGAGGCTTGAAAGTAATAATAAAATGATTTATTTAGAAAAAAAGTAGAACAAAAGTTAGAATCGAAGCAAAAAAACAAGGATCCCAAATCAAAGGAATCCTTGTTTTTTCTTGCTCGAGGTGACGTGATTCGAACACGCGACCTCTACGTCCCGAACGTAGCGCTCTACCAAACTGAGCCACACCTCGAAATACACAAATAGTATAATATTACGGGGCGGAAAAAAAGTCAAGCAAAATCTAAATTTTACTATGAATTTTTTGGATAATGTGCTATACTAAAAGTTGAAGGCAAAAACTATAAACGGAGACGGGTATGGATTTACTTGAGAAAACCGTTCTTTTCGATAAATACAGGATCATTCAGCAGTTAGACAAAACAAATTTTGTGACTGTATATCTCGGGGAACACTTACATACAAGTGAATATGTCCTCATCCAGATGATGAATCCTTTCACGATCACAAAACTTGAAAGTGAACGTGCAAGATTCTTGAACGAGATGAAGGTAATACGCAACTTTGAGCATTCCTCACTGTTGCGTGTTTATGATGCCGGCGAATACGACGATACCATATGCATAGTGTTCGAGTATTTTGATGGTACCCCTCTCAACAAATATATAGAGCAGAACAAGACACTGGACATTAAGACTGCCCTCAACATCGCCGAGCAGATTGCGACAGGTCTCCGTTATGCTCAAAGCTTCAATGTTATCCACAGGACTCTTCGTACTCCCAGCATTCTTATCTTAGAGCAGGACGGTGAGTTCTTAGTCAAGGTTATGGATTTCGCCATAGCCTATATAATCGAGTACTCCAGTTTCGCAAATACCGATATTGACTACAGTTTCGGTTTTCTTGCGCCTGAAACCACCGGTGTACTCGACAGGCCTGTTGACCAGCGTTCCGATCTGTACAGTCTGGGTATCATTCTATACCAGATGGTTACAGGCTGTCTTCCTTTCCATTCCGATACCATGGACAACATGGTATACAAGCATCTTGCCGTACCCGTAAAGGCTCCGAGTGACATCAACCCCAAGGTACCTACGGATGTTTCAAATATCATAACCAAGCTCATCAGCAAGGATCCCGATCTCCGTTATTCCACCGCTAATGAGTTTATCAGTGACATTGACAAATTCCTTTCAAATTCCGAGTTTGGCAATTTAATATCCGACAATGATATCCTTCACGGCTTTAACCGCAAGGCTAAAATGTACAGCCGTCACAAAGAGCTTACCCAGCTCAAGGAAAAATGCGAGGAGTCATTTGAGACCGGCGGACATTTCATACTGGTTCACGGTACATCCGGCAGCGGTAAATCAGATCTTATGAACAACCTTTATCAGGATCTGACAAGTCACGGCACCGTTGCGCTCAGGTGTTCCTTCAAATCCCAGTACAAGATGACGCCTTATTCTGCGTTCCAGCAGCTCTTAAGTGAATTTGCAACCATCTACAGTACTTATGAGAGAAAATACCAGATCACCGAGAAAAACCGTCTTTCTCAGCTCATCGGCGGCCTTACCGACACTGTTACCCGTATAAGCCCCATCATGAGCTCCGTGCTTACCGAAGCGGTTTCGCTCCCCCATCTGGACGATTATAAAGAGCAACAGCGTTCATTCATGCTGCTGTCAACGTTCATGCTTTCACTGCTCCGCGATGAAAGGCCTTACTGCATCATGTTTGACGACATGCAGCATGCTGATTCTTCCTCGCTTTCGCTGATCTGTGAAATGGCAGAAAGGATCTCATCTCACAAGGTTGCCATCGTTGTTACCATGCGTGACTTTGAATCTGCAGAGGAAAACCCTCTGCTGGCATCTGTGGTCAGCCGCTTAAAGAGCTGTGCAGGCTTTGTAGATCTGCCCTTAAAAGCATTTAACGAAACACGTATGTGTGAGTATCTTTCGGAAATCTTAAGCCTTCCCCGTCAGGAATGCAGCATACTTACCACATACATGATTGAAAAGACCGATGGCAATCCGTATTTCACCATAAACGTTTTGCGTTCAATGCTTGAAGACGGTGTCATCACTATATCCAACCGTACCATTGAGCATGACTGGGATAAGCTCCGGTCTGTCAACTCCGAACATGATGTTATCAGCATTATCATGCGAAAGATGGAGCTGCTTGACGAAGATGCGGTAAATCTTCTGGAGATTGCCGCCGTTATAGGCTATGAGTTCCCATTAGAGCTTCTTTCATATATCACAGATATAAAAGTAAATGATATGCTGCCCTGGATCGATCATGCGGTTTCGATGCAGTTTATTAATTATGCTTCGGCAAGGAAAACCCTTATTTCCTTTGCTCATAAGCAGATATATGAGGTATTTCTTTCCAGGATCAGCCCCGACCGTGAAAAGGAGCTCCATTACTGGATCGCAAAGGGTATTGAGGCAAAGTATGCCGGTGAGACTTCACAGCATCTTTACAGGCTGGTTTATCATTTCCTGATGGCAGATGACGAACGAGGCATGCGCAGATACTGTCTCGATGCCGCTCATCTTGCCGAGTCCTCAAACGCAAATGAAGAGGCCATAAGCTATTATCGTCAGGCTCTCGATCTCATGGGCAACAGAAGCGGCAGCAACATGACCTCATGGATCGCGATAAAGAAATCCCTTATCAACCTTAACCTGACTACCGGACATTTTAACGATGCCCTCCAGATAGCAAACGAGCTGCTACCGCTTATCGAGGACCGTCTTGAGAAAGCAAAATTATATAAAAATATCGGTATAGGACATTTCCGTCAGGGTAATTTCAGGGACTGTATCTTAAACCTCATGACAGCGTTAAAGTCCCTGGATTTCAAGTTCCCGTCCTCAGAGACCGAGATGGGTCTGATGCTCCATTCCTTGAAGGCAAATGTCAAGTTTTCATCCGGTTCCGACATAACCAAAAACCGCTCTTCATCGTTAAGCGATGCAATGAGACGTGATAATGACATCAGTGAAGAGGATAAGGTAATCGTTTCAATCCTTGAAACTCTTATCTGGGTATACGCTTATACAAATAAGACCAGCTTTAACTATACGCTGCTCCGTCTTTATACATACGCCATTAAGAAGTTCGGTAACTCTCCCGAGCTTGGTTTCGGTGCATCATCGCTGGTAATTTATTACGGTCTAAATAACGAAAAGAAAAAGGCTAAGCTTGCTCAGTCCATGACCCTCACCTTAAGAAAGTCAATCGGTGACAAATTCGGATATGCACGAAGCCTGTTTATCAGCGGATTATTCTCCATTATGGAGAGTGATCATAACAAAGCAATAAAATATCTGCAGGAAGCCCTTGATGTATTCCGTGAGATAGGTGATATGTGGGAAATCAACAATATCTATATCTATCTCGGTATGGCTTACTATATGTCCGGCCGTTTTGAAGAGGGCAGGGAAATATGCGAAAACTCGATAGCTCTTTCAAAGAAGCTTAATGACAAATTTACACTGCTTATCTCGTCTTCACTGAATGTCGGATGTCTTGCATGCAGAGGTAATTTCAGTCTTGCGGAAGCAGCCGCTGAGACAACTGCGCGACTTAATGACGAGCTCCCCATACCTTTTGCCCAGTGCTTCTACAGAAATATGGTGGGCATCCTTAAGCTTGAACAGGGCAGATATGAAAGTGCCGAAAAGCACCTCAATATCGCACAGAATTATATAGATACCATACGTTTTGTCGAGATTCCCATGCTTTCTGTAACAGCCAACCTGGCTATTGCAAAGATCAGTCTCTTCCAAAGCGAACGAAACAGCCTCTTACAGGAATTGCGCGTCCGCCAGGAGGCTTACTTAAGGACCCTCTGCCTGCAGGCCATGAGCGATTCAAAGCCATACCCCTGCTTCCAGATCGGGGCTTACAGGGCTTGTGCAAAATATTCCTATATGATAAATAAGTCCAAAAAGGCTGACGATTATTATAAGGAAGGCATCATTTTAGCATCTGAGACCCAAAACCTTTTTGATAATGCACTTATACATTTCGAATACGGCAATTTCCTGTTAGATCAGCACCGTACCGAGGAGTCCCGATATAATATATTCGATGCATATATGAATTTCTCGAGTCTTAACGCATCCGTATACATAAAGAAATGCGAAGAGCTTATCACCTCAAGATATGCAGACAATTTCATATCAAACTCTCTGATGGCAGATATTTCATCAAAACAGAACAGGATGAACGTAGACCGAAAGGTTAATACACTCTTAAGGATGGGCGAGCGCCTTACCTCGACTCTTGAGATTGACGAACTGCAGAATAAGATACTGCAGGATGCGGTCGAGCTTGCAGGAGCCGAAAGAGGTATCCTTTTCCTGTATCCAGAAATCGGAGAAAAGAAGCTGTACGTAGCATCAATCTTTAACACAGGTAACTTCGACAGCTACTCCTATGACTGGATACTTGAGGATGTCGAGCTTACAAATCAGCCTGTTGTCATTAACGATGTACAGTCAGATGAATTCAGGAAGAACTATTCTCAGATGGTACGTTACGGTATTAAATCCGTTATGGCCATGCCCATGTTTGTGCGAGGCAAGCTGTACGGAGTTATCTACCTTGACTCCCGTCTGGTAAGAGGTATATTCAGCAACGAATATATGGAGACCATCGGTTTCATAGCAAACCAGTCAGGTGCTCCTATTGAAAATGCGCGTCTCTATCACAGGGCTATTACCGACGGACTTACACAGCTTTACGGACGTTCCTATCTGGACAACCTTATCATCGATAAGACAAATGATGCGTCAAAGTCCAAGCTTTCAGCACTGATGCTCGACGTTGATTTCTTTAAGAAATGTAATGATACTTATGGACATCAGTTTGGTGACGAGGTATTAAAGCAGGTAGCAAGCATCATGAAAAAGGTTACCGGAAATAAAGGTACCGCCTGCCGTTACGGTGGTGAGGAGTTTGTTATACTTCTCGATTCAAATAATCCGGATACCGCTATCTCCGTTGCAGAAAAAATACGTCAGACCATAGAATCCACCTCGGTGCCCTTCAATGAAGGAAGTAAGGTTACTCTCGTTTCCATTACCGTAAGCATCGGTGTTTCTATATGGGATCCTAAGATGGAACGTGTCGAGCTGATCGAGCATGCCGACAAAGCACTTTATGCGGCCAAAAACGGAGGCAGGAATCAGGTAGTGCTCTGGAACAAGGATTTAGGATAATAAAAGAGCTGGCTTTTTAAGTCAGCTCTTTTTCACACAGATCTATTCTTTCTTCTATAAGCTCTTTAAGCGAGGAATTAGGTGCAATCTCCAGAGTCCTTCTATAATAGCTTAAAGCCTCTTCATACTTCCCTAGTGCCTGATACGAACGGCCAATGAAATAAATCGGATTCTCATTTTCCGTATCCATATCAGCTGCTGCCAAGAGCCATGAAATAGCCTCCTCGTACAATTCCCTTTCAAACAGATCCTTGGCTCTTGCATATACCTTTTTAGCAGCAACGGCATAAATCTCTTCGCGCATTGTCTGCAGCATATCTGAAGCATAGCCGTCAGCTATATTGTTACTGTCGATCTTCCAGAGTTTATAAGCGAGCGCCACCAGCTCATCATCGGAATATTCCTTTTCCTTATGATTTCTGTAGTCTTCCCAGGCTTCAAAAAATGCGGTATAATTTTCATTACTGATATTTTTAATGCCGCCCTGCGAAGCCCCGCTGTTGCTTTCCAGTTCAGCTATCTTCTTTTCCTGGGTAGTTACCGTCTTTTGCAGCTGGCTTATGGTAGCCGATTTGGCCGCAAGCTCTGAACTGTAATCTATCCTTGTGTTCTCATACTCTTCCTTCATGTTTTTCTTAACCGTAGGAATGACCAGCCACTGAGAACAGATGATACCAATGATCACACCCAGGATAAGATTGATAAAAGGAAAGATGCTGGGCTTATCTTCCTTATATGAAAACTTGGCCGCTATCGGCTTATCCTTTGCCTCATCAGCCTCCACAGAATATTCATCCCTTACCGGAACCGTGCTGTCACCGGTAAGCTCCTGCCTGTACTTGAGAAGCGCATTGTTACCGATATCTATAGCCAACCCGCTGTTTATCAGCCTGTAGGCCTTGGAATTTTCCCTGCCCTCCAGATAAATAAGCGTTAAGAGCTGGTAGGCTTTCAGGAATTTCTTATTAATACTTATAGCTTTTTTCAGTTGAATGATCGCAAGGTCAAAATTATGCTGCCTTGCTTCTTTTAAAGCACTGTTATACTTTCTTATGGCAAGATTCATGGAATCAAGCTCGGCTGTATCTCTCTGTACTTTCTCCAGGAAATAATCCGCCTCGTTATCCTCGGGATCGAGATGCCTGCTTATAAGCCATGAAGAAAGTGCCTCAACGACATCGCCAATCTCATAATATATTAATCCCAGAAGATTTCTGGCGTCGCTGTTATGCTTGTTTAGCTCCAGGCTTTTTTCAAGCAATGGAATAGCAGCGGACATATTACGCACCTTGGCCATTTTCAAGCCCCTGTTGTACAGGACATTTGAACGTTCAACAAGCCTTCTGTAAGGATCCAGGTCAAAGCCACAGAACTCACATATTCTTCTGTTTAAAGCTACAGTATTTCCGCAATATGGACATATCATATTAAACACCATTCTGCAGGGCTACTTACCTGCGCAGTCCTCTCTCGGCTTCACTGTTAGCATTTATGTTTCTTGACATAGCAATCAGCACATCGGAAATATCCCTGAGTTTATCATCACTCACGGTATCCTCCACCTTTTCTATTTCCATTGATGGCTGGAACTTTGCTACTTCTTCATCAAAATCAATCATTATTTAATAAGCCTTTCCCCAGTAAACGAGTGCCTTTGCAGGTCTGCCACAGCATACACACTTGTCTGAAAGCTGCTCCTGCTCAAAAGGCATACACCTGGAAGTAGCGGTTGTATCTTCCTTGATCTTGTTTTCGCAAGCGACATCACCACACCACATTGCCTTAACAAATCCGGGCTTGTTATTGATAGCATCCACAAACTCATCATATGTAGTTGCGGAATAAGTGTGTGCATCGCGATGCTTGCGTGCAGTCTCCAGCATATTTTTCTGGATTGCATCAAGTATCTCGGGAAGCTTTGTTTCTATCTCATCTAAGCTGATCGTCAGTTTTTCACCGGTATCCCTGCGTGCAACTATGCAGGTACCTGCTTCGATATCCTTGGGTCCGATCTCAATACGGGTAGGGAAGCCCCTCATTTCCTGCTCTGAGAACTTAAATCCGGGACGCTTATCGGTATCATCAACCTTTACACGGATACCCTTTGCCTTAAGAGCAGCTGCAAGTTCATTAGCCTTATCAAGTACGCCGGGCTTGTTCTGCATAATAGGTATAATGACAGTCTGGATAGGAGCAACACGCGGAGGCAGCTTAAGTCCTGAATCATCTCCGTGTACCATGATAACACCGCCGATAAGACGCGTGGACATACCCCATGAGGTCTGATAAACATATGAAAGCTTGTTGTCCTTATCGGTGTACTGTATATCAAATGCTCTGGCAAAGCCATCACCGAAGTTATGGCTGGTACCTGACTGAAGAGCCTTTCCGTCATGCATAAGAGCCTCTATAGTATAGGTAGCCTCTGCACCGGCAAATTTCTCTTTATCGGTTTTCCTACCCTTTATTACAGGGATTGCAAGCACCTCTTCACAGAATTGTGCATACAGGTTCAGCATCTGCTTTGTCCTGTTTTCGGCATCCTCTGCAGTCGCATGTGCTGTATGTCCCTCCTGCCATAAGAATTCTCTTGAACGAAGGAAAGGACGGGTGGTCTTTTCCCAACGCACTACGCTGCACCACTGATTGTATACCTTGGGAAGATCCCTGTAGGAATGTACAATATTAGCATACAGGTCGCAGAAAAGGGTCTCCGAAGTAGGACGTACACAGAGTTTCTCCTGTAAAGGCTCAAGTCCTCCCTGGGTAACCCATGCAACCTCAGGTGCAAAGCCCTCAACATGGTCCTTCTCCTTTTCAAGAAGTGACTCAGGGATAAACATAGGCATATATACATTCTCTACGCCGGTTTCCTTAAATTTCTCATCCAGCTGCTTCTGGATAAGCTCCCAGATAGCATAGCCTGCAGGCTTAATTACAAGACATCCCTTGACGCTTGAATAGTCAACAAGCTCTGCTTTTAAAACTATATCAGTATACCACTGTGCGAAATCTTCGCTCATTGAGGTTATCGCCTCAACCTGTTTTTTCTCTTCTGCCATGATTTTTTTCTATATAATAACGTTTACCCTTTGATAGTCTAAGCAATCGTAACAGATAAATCAAGTATTATAATTCTCCTCTGTAGTAATATTGTTTTATGTAATAAGACCTTATTAGCCTGAGACAATAAGTCTCATCCAAGATATTTACGAAGTACATCCACCTTGTCCGTCTTCTCCCAAGGCAGATTAAGGTCATTTCTTCCAAAATGGCCGTAGCTTGCGGTCTGTTTGTAGATTGGACGCCTTAAGTCAAGCATCTTGATAATGCCTGCGGGACGAAGGTCAAAGTTTTCTCTTACCATCTTAAGCAGCTTTTCATTTGAAAGCTTACCTGTACCGAATGTATCGATATTTACAGATGTAGGCTCTGCAACGCCGATAGCGTATGAAAGCTGAATCTGGCACTTGTCTGCAAGCCCTGCTGCCACGATATTTTTAGCAACATAACGGGCTGCATAACAGGCAGATCTGTCCACCTTTGTCGGATCCTTTCCCGAGAAAGCTCCACCACCATGAGGTGCTGCTCCGCCATAGGTGTCAACGATTATCTTTCTTCCTGTAAGTCCGCTGTCTCCGGAAGGACCGCCGATAACAAATCTTCCAGTAGGATTAATGAATATCTTTGTATCCTTATCTATCATCTCCTGAGGGATCACTGTATCAATAACATATTTCTTTACATCCTCATGGATCTTTTCCTGTGTAACCTCAGGATCATGCTGTGTAGAAACCACTATAGCCTCTATCCTGAAAGGCTTTCCATCTTCTCCGTATTCAACAGTCACCTGGCTCTTTCCGTCTGGTCTTAAATATGATAATGTTCCGTTTTTCCTGACCTCAGCCAGTTTCTTTGTCAGTTTATGTGCCATAGAAATTGCATAGGGCATAAGCTCGGGAGTTTCATTGGTAGCATAACCAAACATCATGCCCTGGTCTCCTGCACCTACGTTATCAGGATCAGCCTCAACATATGCATCGTTGATCTTTTCCTCTTCCTCTACGGTCTTTCCAAAATTTGACTTTGATTCCAAGGCCTTATTTACGCCCATTGCTATATCCTTTGACTGCTCGTCAAGCGTAACCATAACGCCACAGGTATCAGCATCAAAGCCGTACTTTGCTCTTGTATAGCCTATCTCCCTTACGGTATCTCTTACCAGCTTGGGGATATCGACATATTCCTTTGTAGTAACCTCACCCATAACCATAACAAGACCTGTCGTACAGCAGGTCTCACAAGCTACACGGCTGTAAGGATCCTTCTCAAGCATAGCATCAAGTATCGCATCACTTATCTGATCGCAGACCTTGTCAGGATGTCCTTCGGTTACCGACTCGGATGTAAACAAATATTTCTCCATTTGATAGTCCCTCCAAATATTATGTAGTCATCATTATGCCCTGCAGAAACTTTTGATTTCTGCAGGGCCCGCAATAAACTTACTGCAATTTTATCTTAATAACAGGTCTTACACCTTGTCTGGATGATGAATCCATTCCGCCGGTCATGATCGATCCGCTACCGTCAACATAAACCGTTCCGCTTGATGATTTAAGCCACCACATAGCTACTACATAATTGGTATAATTATTCTTGCCGTAATTCTTACGCATCTGAGCATAATCGGTAATTGAAGTGGTTATGTTAAGCTTAGAATACTTTGAAACCTCATCTGCCGAAAGAAATGTAACATCCCCATCAATAATCTTCTTTTCGGTTCCGCTGAATGCTGCCGACTTAAAGCTGGATGACAGCCAGTTTGCCAAACCGTTGTATTCATTAAAATCTATTACCTGATCGGATATCAGCACGAGCTCATCCTTTGATGAAGAAAGCACTTTCCACTTAATAGGCGCATAACGATAATAAAGTGTATCGGTCTGAGTGCTGCTCTGCATATAGTCGATCTTCATATACTTTGTTCCGCCGTAATCAGCTACATTTTTACTGTCATATGAAGCCTTGCTCAGGTTCTTAATGGTATCCTTACTTGAAACCTGATTGGTCGGATATCCGCCAAAGTATACATATTCTACCTTGCTTGCCTTAAGTCCAGCAAACTCTGTACTCTTAGCAAGGTTGTAATTCTTAAGTGTACCATCGGAAAGCTCAAAGCCTATCAGATTAGAATAGTAGGTAACCTTGCTCAGAGAAGGTGTCGGAGTAAGGTCTGCTTCTGTAGGCTTAGGTGTTGCTGTAGCCTTCGGGGCCTTTGTCGGCTTGGGTGTTGCTGTAGCTGCCGGCGTAGGTGTAGGTGAAGGTGTGGGCTTAACCGTAGGTGTTGCAACCGGTGTAGGTGAAGGACTCGCTACCGGTGTGGGTGTGGGCAACTCTGTAGGACTGGGAGTAGCCTCTTCAGTAGGTGTAACCTCTTCGGTAGGAGTAATTTCCTCTGTAGGTGTTATTTTCTCAGTAGGATTTACTTCATCTGTAGGTGTAACCTCCTCTGTAGGGGTAACATCCTCAGTAGGTACAACCTCCTCTGTAGGTACGACTGCTTCCTCTGTAGGCTTGATAACCTCGGTAGGAGTATCAGTAACAGTAACCTCAGGGGTAATATCTTCCGTAGGCGCTGCAGTCGTATTCTCAACAGTAGGTGCCGGCATTGATGAGCCACCAGGTGTGGACATCGGTTTCTTTGACTTCTTGGTAAGTTCCGGAAGAACCAATAACAGGAATGCTAAAATAGCTATCAGAGCAAATGCTGCGATTATGATTATCGGTCTTCTTCTGTTACTCTTAAGTGCTGCATGCAGCTGCTCGGCAGTCTGATACCTCTTTTTCGGATCCTTTTCCATACACTTGGTAATTATGGAAGCAAATCCTGAGCTTACCTTTCCGCCTGCCTTGTTAACTGCGGTTACATCACCTGTTGAAGCCTCAGGTCTCTTTCCTGTTACTGCGAAATAGAAAGTAGCACCGAAGTTATAAATATCAGAACGCTCATCAACTACTGAGAACGCACGTGTAGCCGCTTCACATGTGGTACCTGCCTGAACCTTTGAAATACCGTCCGCTTTGGTGGCTACCGTCTTGGAATATTTCTCATCATAGTTAACTGCACCATAGGTATTGGCAGATCTGAACTCATACTGTTCAGGGGGAGCATAACCATCGGAATATCCGATAACATGCGCTCCGTACTGATCGGCTGTTTCAGGGTTATAGTCTGTAAGGACTGCTGTCCCATCAGGCCTGATGATGATATTTGACGGCTTTATATCCGCATGTATTACTCTCGGCTCAAACTTATGAAGGTAAATAAGTGCCGAGCTTATATGCTCTGCCCATGTGGAAATCTGCTTTTCAGAGTACCTCTGGCCTTCACTGATACTCCTGTATAGTGACTTTCCTTCCACATATTCCATTACCGAGTAGATGTTTCCGCCTGCCTGGATATAATCAACTACCTCGGGCAGAGAGTCATGCTTAACTCTCTTCATTCGATTAATGGTGTCTGTTATATTTGCAAGATTCTCAATCTGGCTGTGAATCTTCTTTATTACTACATTTTTATTTGCTGATTTACTGAATGCTTTATATGCTGTACCGTCTCCGGATCCGATGCTCCTTATGTCGGTATAGTTGTTACCGAATAACTCCTGCGGATTTGCAGGATTGAGCATTTCCTCATAGCTGGCAAGCATATCTGCTTCAGGCTCTTCCGGAATCTGTGCCTGTTCGGGCTCTGTGTATGACGGCTCAGAATATACCGGCTCCGGCTCGGGCTGAGGTTCCGGTGCTGCAACATACCTGAATTCACCGATATTGTCTGTCACATCCTCTGTAAATTCCTCTGCGGATTCTTCTACAGGCTCTGTGTACTCCTCATATACCGGCTGTTCGGGGATTGTCTCCTCTACTGCCTCTGCTACGGGTTCTACATACTCGTCATATACTGGCTGCTCAGGGATTGTCTCCTCTACTGCCGGTTCTACATATTCCTCATATACCGGTTGCTCAGGGAATGTTTCCTCTATGGGCTCTATATACTCATCGTATACTGGCTGCTCAGGAATTGCCTCCTCTACAGGCTCTGTATACTCCTCATATACGGGTTGTTCTTCTACCGGCTCAACGTACTCATCATATATGGGCTGCTCTGGGATTGCCTCCTCTACAGGCTCTGTATACTCATCGTATACGGACTGCTCAGGGATTGCTTCCTCTACAGGCTCTGCATACTCCTCATATACGGGTTGCTCTTCTACCGGCTCAACATATTCATCATACACCGATTGCTCGGGGATTGTTTCCTCTACAACCTCTTCCACGGGCTCTATATACTCATCAGCAGCTATGGTTTCGAAACCATCTGCCTGGGGCATATTCTCTTCAAATGAAGGACTGCTTACATCTTGTACCGTTTCCTGGATAACTTCCTGCGTATACTCGGGCTGGAAATCCGGTTGAATTTCAGGTTGAACCTCGGGTTGTACTTCCGGCTGGATTTCAGGGTGTACCTCCGGCTGCACCTCGGGCTTCATAAAAGGAGTTCCGCAGGCAATACAAAATAACGATTTGTCATTATTCTGTTTTCCGCATTCTCTACAAAATTTCATAATAAAGCAAACCCTTTCCAAATAATTATAGTAATAAAGGTTTTAATTTCCGTTAAACTTTGAAATAATCTCACTAAGAGCCTGAGCATTGCTCTTGTTTACAGTTACAGCACCTACCATGTCTTCTGCGATCTTGCTGGTATGCTCATTCTTATCAACAATATCATCAATACCGGCACTGTTCTGTTCACTAAGCATCTTGATCTCATCCATCTGATCGACAAGCTCATTCACAAACTGCTTGAATTCAACAATGTTCTTGCTTACTTCATTTATGTTGTTGATCAGATCATTTGTAATCCTGTTATTGTTCTGAGCCTCGGCATTAAACTCTTCGAACTTCTTCATGATATCCTTTTCAAGATATTCATTAAGCTCGTCAAAGCACTTAACCGTCTCATCGATACTTTCATTTGTAAGCCTTGTGATATCCTGTATCTTCTGAGCTGCAGATGAAGTATTTGAAGCAAGTGTACCAATCTCGGTAGCTACGACCGAGAAACCTTTGCCCTGTTCACCAGCACGAGCTGCCTCTATGGAAGCATTAAGTGAAAGCAGCTTAGTCTGTGTTGCGATTGAAAGGATATCATTAACAAATGTATTGATCTTACTCAATGTACGGAGCTTGCCCATAACATCCTGGACTGCTGCTTTGTTCTCCGTTATGTTCCTCTTTGACTCATACAGAGTCTGTGCTGACTTCTGCTCCATAGACTCTGCAGCCGCTAAAATGTTGCCGCTCTGCTCTGAACCTTCCTTAACGGAATTTGCAACATTCTCAACCAGCTTGTTCATATGCCTGATGTTACCATTTACGGTATCAACAATCGAACCGGTTGACGAAAGACTTGCTGCAAGCTCCTGGGTTGTTGCGGTATTATCCGAAACAAAACCTACCAGATCCTTGGAGTTAACAGACATGCTGCCTGCTGAAGAATCAAGGCTTGTCGAACAGCCCTTAAGAGTATTGACGATACTGCTTAAAGACTTTCTCAATTCCTCAATCTCATGAGAAATAATTCCGACCTCATTCCTGTCATTTGCCCTCCTGGAAACCTCTGCATTCTTTTCAAGGTTAAGCTTTCCGAGCTCCTTAATAGCACCGGTTACCTTTACAAGAGGATTTGTAAGTAATGTTATTGAAAGCGCTACAAGTGCAAGAATGATCACAAATGCTAATGCACCTATGATAAACATGTTGCGGAGGTTTTTGTTTGATGCCTCATACAATGCATCCTTGTCAGCTGTAAGTATAACCGCCCAGTCACGTCCGGGAACTGACTCATAGTTTACAACAACCTTTTCGCCATTCTGATAATCGGCATCGGAATACTCATAATGCCCGTCTGCCTCACCGGCCTCAATCCTCTTCATTACATCACGAAGTATAGGATTTTCGGTTTCCTCGGCAATAAACTCTCTTTCAGCTTCGTCAGTAGCAGTAAAAAGAACTCCGGTCTTGCTGTTGATCATATAGAAATTACTGTCCTCGATACCGCTGATCTTGTTTCCCTCAAGAATATTCTCGAGCTCAGTATTGAAAACTCCTGCGCCTACATAACCAATGATCTCGTCGTCCTTGACTACCGCAGCGTACATTGAAAGACACAGCTGGCCGGAACCCTTAGAAACCATGATGCCTGCATCATAAACACCGTTTTTGTTTGCTGCAATAAGATCCATTAACTCTTTTAAGGAATCTCCCGAACGAAGAGTTCTTCCTATAACCGGAACCGCATTATATGTAAGTACCGTAGAGTTAAGGTTTCCGATATAAAGTCCCTCCCAGTTGGTCAGGGACTGGAAATAATCAAGGGTATAGTTTTGCGCAGAATTATAACTCTTTAAATTTGTGCTGAAATACTCAGCATTCTCATTTTCAGGAGTCCTGTCCGGATTTGAGGCACGGTCTTTGGCGTCCTCAAGAAGAATATCCTCTATATCCTTTGCTTTCGAGAAAAGGATAAGTTTTTGTTCAGATTCCTGGACAAACTTCTCAATGGATCTTTCCTGCGCATCAAGGTAAGTGGACATATTGTCATTTACCTTATCTCTCAGCATCGTATTGGAATTAAGCGATGCCAGTAGGCAAAGCAGGAATATACCTACAAATGTCGTCAATGCAACTATGGTTATCATAACCGTTCTCATTTTCAGATTCCTGAAAATCATGTCATACCTCCCCAAAAAGCCAAGATCTCCTTTAGCTGCCTGACAAAAACACATTACTTAAATAAACATTTCCTTTCAAACAGTAAAAGGGCATAACACAGTATAGATTATACCACATTATGCCCATAAAGTAAACAAAAAAATTACATCCCGGCTATTATCATTGAAAGGTATCCGCCAATCTGTGTAGCGGTCTTTCCCATCGCATCCAGATAGTATCTTCCAAACTCCTTCCGCTCCTCCATATTCTTTATCCCGCGGCAGGTGGGACATGCACAGTTATCATTGCCGTTCCTGTCCTCACCCGGCAGCTGGGTATACCCGATCAGAAAGAAGGTTTTAGCCACATCATACAGAGGAAAGCCCAAACAGTATCCGGATGCAGAAAGTGCTACCGGTCCGTCATCAGTTAGGATCACATTATCAGGATGAAGATTCCCGTGACACAAGGAATCACCCTCCTTCATGGTACCAAGGAACCTCAGCATCTCCTTTGTAGCATCAGAATCCGCCTTTTTCGATGCCAACATATGCTTTCTAAGCTGCGCATGAGCGGTCTCAAGACCCTCTGCTTTTAGCACGTCAAATTTACATTTATTAATGCTTTTCTGAAGTTCCGCAAGCTGTAGCGCCGCACCCTTAAAGTCCCGGGTCCTCATGATATAATCCAGCATATTTTCGCCGTTTATCTTTTTAAAGACAATGCCGAATCCAAACTCAGTCTTTTTCAGCTCCAGCACCTCGGCCTTTTTAAAATCCAGTCTTTTAACGGCAAGAGCATTATAATATTCCTCCGTCACCTTATCCGTCGGATAAGAGGCCTTAAACAGCTTTATAACCCTGTCGTCGCCCCACTCGTAAACATTGGCGTTTCTGCCCTCAGAGAGCTTCCTGCCTGGAGTTGTGGGTTCATTTTTGTCCGGTAAATGTATTCCGTGAAATTCCATTTTCCTTATTCCTTTTCGTTTTATATACTAATAGAAACCCAGAGGCATATTCACTTGCAAAGATCCTGCTAACCTCTAGGTTTCCACATATTGCGATATTTTTATGCATTAGTTACATTCTTAGGCTTATAGGTAGGTACGATTGCTCCAACCAGCTTCCTGACCGTTGCAGGGTTAGGCTCGTCAAGACATGCCATATACAGATTATCAAGAGCTGCCAGGAACTTCTCCTCATCAAGCTTAATAGGCTTACCGATGTGGATCAACTTATTCTCGGTATCCTGCAGGCCCTCCTCATCCATAAGGAGCTCCTCGTAGAGCTTTTCTCCGGGACGAAGACCGGTAAACTTGATATTGATATCCTGATAAGGCACAAAGCCTGAAAGTCTGATAAGATTTTCAGCCAGATCAAGGATCTTAACCGGTTCACCCATATCGAGTACGAATATCTCGCCGCCTTTTGCAAATGCTCCGGCCTGAAGCACCAGTGAGACCGCCTCGGGTATGGTCATGAAGTATCTTATGATATCGGGATGGGTAACCGTAACAGGTCCGCCGGCCTCGATCTGCTTTTTAAACAGAGGGATAACACTGCCGTTACTGCCTAAAACGTTACCAAATCTAACTGCCACAAAATCTGTTTTTGACTTCTTGTTATAGGTCTGGACTATCATTTCACAGATACGCTTGGTCGCACCCATGATATTCGTAGGGTTAACCGCCTTATCGGTAGATATGAGTACGAACTTCTCAACTCCTGCAGCATCCGCAGCCTTTACGGTTTTCAAGGTACCAAATACGTTATTCTTTACAGCCTCATTAGGAGAAACCTCCATAAGAGGCACATGCTTGTGAGCTGCCGCATGGTAAACGATCTCGGGCTTGTATGCCTCAAAAATTGACTTTAACCTGTTTGTATTTCTTACTGAAGCGATCAGAACCACAAGATCAAGCTCAGGATGCTTCATTACAAGCTCCTGCTGGATGGCATAAGCGTTATTTTCGTATATATCAACAATGATCAGCTGCTTAACACCATGATCTGCCAGCTGTCTGCAAAGCTCGCTGCCGATTGATCCGCCGCCACCCGTAACCATAACTACGCGGCCTGTAACATATCCCATAATGGAATCAAGATCTACTACTATCGGATCACGTCCAAGCAAGTCCTCCACCTGGACATCACGCAGCTGTCCAAGCTTTGCTTCTTCGTTAACGATCTCATAGATACCCGGAAGAATTTTTACAGAACAGCCTGTTTTCTGACAGATATTTACGATAGCCGAAAGCTCCTTTTTATCGGCCGAAGGGATTGCAACGATAATTTCCTTTATCTCATACTTTTCAACCATCGCAGGGATAGCGTCCCTGTTCCCGACAATCTTAACACCCTGTAAGAGACTGCCGACCTTCTGGTTTGAATCATCTATAACACAGCAGATATTTTTATGCAGGTAATCGCTGGCCATGATCTCTTTGATCAGCATATTTCCGGCCTCGCCTGCACCTACTACCATTACGTTAGCCCCGATCTTTTTATCACGCCTGCGCCTTGCAACCATACGGATAGCTCTGTACCCGAATCTGGTAATACAGGTGAAAATGATCAGCAGGAAGCTGAAGATGAAGTAAAAGCTTCTGGGCATATACCATGACGAGGTACTCTCTGTCATGTTCATTGCATAGCTTATACCAACATTCAGCAGCGAAACAATGAAACCTGCTATAACGATACGTTCCAGTTCGCTAACGCTCACGTAGTTCCAGATACTGTCATACAATTTAAACAGCCAGTAAATGACCACAGTGACCACAACAACAAACGGTAACATTTTCCACAAATGCTCGTCATACGGCTTTTGGATACTGTCTATGTTAAGATCGAATCTCAAAAGCAGCCCCAGCACCGCCGCGGCCACAACTGAACATATATCCAAAAGTACCAGGAAAATCCTTCTAAGTGTCTTCATCTAATCCTCCATGCCGCTACAAACCGGCATATTACTCTTTAAGCCCATAATCTGTAGAATTATAGCACACTTATGTAAATAACGCAATCTTTATTTTTCAAACGAATTGTGAACTCTTATTTTTGTCTTGAAGAGACTTATTTGCAGTGTTATAATGTACAGGCGAACTACAAAGTAGTTAGCCGGTTTCATATGTTTGTGATTCGTAACTCTTATGGTCTAATGGCTTAAGGCACCTTTAGACTACAGCACCTGCCTGTAATTAAAAATGGATATGGAAACAAAGGATAAAAAACTCGATATACTCTGCATAGGTACCGCACTTGTTGACTCAATAATAAAGGGCTTTGACCCTGAACCTATTTCGGCATCCGGCTACAGAGCTGCTTCAGGCTCTATAAATGTAGGCGGCGAGGCCGTAAACGAGGCAATAACTGCCGCCAAGCTTGGCATGGATACAGGCATACTCTGCTCTCTCGGTCAGGACGATGCCGGGGAAATGGTAGTAAATGCCTTAAATGCTTACGGAGTAAACACCGGATCTGTCATAAGGTCACAAGAGCACCCCACCCCTGTGACCACTATGTTCGTAAATGATGACGGAACCCGCAAATCCATCACAAACAACTCCCACAGGTACAATTTTCACCCCGAGCAGTACCCACATATCATCACCAACGCCAAGGCTCTGATCCTCGGCTCACTTTTCCGTGCCCCCTTTAACGATTTGGAAGTGATACATTCAGTCCTAACCAGTGCAAAAAAAGAAGGAGCCCTGATCTTTGCAGATACAAAGCTCCCTAATTTCGTAAAGCTCACATTAAACGATATAAAGGAAACGCTTCCTTTGATTGACTTTATCACTCCCAATGAAGACGAAGCAAAATACTACACCGATGAAACAGAGCCCTCAAAAATGGCTGATGTTTTCCTGTCATACGGCATCAAAAATGTTATCATCAAATTAGGCGGAAAGGGATGCTTTTTCAAAAACAGTGAAATAAGCATCGAGCTTCCGGCATATGACATAACCGCTGTAGATGCAACAGGTGCAGGCGACAGCTTTGTAGCAGGCTTTGTTTCGGAAATACTCCGCGAAGCTGATATAAAAACAGCCCTCACTTTTGCAAATGCATGCGGTGCTATCTGTACAACCGCGGTAGGTGCAGTAACCGCCCTGAAAAACCGTGATCAGGTAAATGACTTTATTCTTTGTCAAACTGCCACTCAGGTTTCTTAAAGAAGTCAACCCTTGGTTCCAAGAATTTCAGCTTATGAGCCGCAAGATCCGGTATATATGCGGTAAGCGGCTCTAAGATATTATCCCAGTTCCATAAGCTTTCATCAAGGTTCATATACTCACGGAACATCTCGCAGCCATCCGGTGCTATGGGATGGAACAATATAGCCATAACCTTGCAGGAATACCACGAGTCAACAAGCAACTGCTTTTTAAGCTCGATATCGTTGTTCTTATCCGCCTCCCTGCTTGTTGCTGCCCAGTACTTATTCACCTCTCTTATGTACTCGTCCAGAGTATACGAGATCCTGTGGAAATCGTGGTTATACATATGTCTTTCGTACTCAAGCACGTTCTTTTCGGCTAAGCTCCTGATTTTCTCTGAAACCTCGCCCTCGGGCAGCACACCGTCAAATGAAGCCTGTGTGGAATAAAAGCATGAACGTATCAAGCGGTTATAAACATTTGTAAGGAGATTACCCTCTTTCACAACCATGTCTACGCCCTCACGCTCCTCTTCAGGCATATAAACCTGGGGCTTAAAGCCTGTGCTCTTGTTAGAAAGTCCGAGACTCATGAAATGCATTCTCAGCTGGTCAACCGAATAATGGTCAAGAAGCTCATCGGCCATGGGTGGCTTAATTGCAGAGCTGCTGCTGGCCTTTGTATCCATAAACAGGATATGCCTGTTAGGGATGATATGCGGAGGTCTTACATTTCCCAAAGCATGGAATATACCCATTTCAGCTATAGAATAGAAATATATATTGTCCTCACCTATAAACTGGTAGACCATGGACTCCTCATCATTCCACCACTTCTGCCACTCATCCTTATCTTTTCCCTGTGATTTAAGATAAGTCTTGGTAAAGGAAATTGGTGCCCATAATGACTCGGGCCAAACCCAGAATGTAAGATCCTTTTCACCCTCCTTTTCAGGAACCGGAACACCCCACTCAACATTGCCGGAGAGTCTGAAGGGAACCAGAGTTTTTCCAGCGGTATAATGTATTCCCGCGTCCTCCATTACTTTTCTTGCGATATCCCTGTCATCAAGAGTCTTAAATACGCAGAGGAGTGATTTTCTCTTTTCCTCATCTATAAGCTCATGCTCCGGGAATTTTGCAAGCAGCGCATCCTGATCAATGCCCTCAAGATATTTCTTAGGAATATGAACTGATGGCTTGTTAAGGAATTCATCGATGATAACCATCTCATACTTACGTCTGTTGGAATTGGCACGGAGATCCGATATACATCCCTTTAAGTAATCAATATCATCCTCCAATTTATAATACCAGTTGGTCACATTCACAAACACCGGCTTTTTGCCCGAAAGCACGCTTATGGGGTCTATAAGCTCGCTTGGCATATACTGGTGCCCTAAGGAGCACTCGTCCGCATACGCTTTCTCACTTGTACAGCCTTCAATAGGGCACTTTCCAACAACCTGACGACCGTTTAAGAAAACGCCCAGCTCTTCATCAAAAAACTGGGGAGTTGAAAGCTTCTCTAACGCGCCCTTCTCATACAGAGTATTAAAAATCTCAGCAGATGTCTGATTATGGATCTCAGCGGCATCTCCAAGTGCCGAAGCACCAAAGAAATTAAGACTTATCCTGTATTTCCCCAGTGTCACCTTCTGCTTTTCGTGGTTTGATTTTACATAGTCCTTTATTGACTCGGTATAGCCGCTTTCCTTAAGCTTCCTGTAGCTCTCAAGAGCGGGGGAACCGTAGCAGTCGGTACCGGACACAAAGATAACATTATCCTTTCCTATCCTGTCACGCATAAACCTGGCAAATATGTCGGCATGCACAAACATTCCACCCACATGTCCGAAATGAAGCTCCTTGTTACCATAGGGCATACCGCCGGTTATAACGCATCTTTTAGGAAATATCGGCCTCTCATCCGGTCTCAGTCTTTTATCATACATGGTCTTTATCCTCATGAAATAAGTATTTATTTGTACCATCCTAACATAAGATATATGTATCGTCAATATTTTTATGTCAAAGGGACAGGCCCGCTTATGCGGCGTCCTGCAGTACATCCTCTGCACCGGGCAGTTCTGTCTTTTCTACTCCGTTACCATAAATTGTCTTCCAGTCATTTGCCATAGAGATTGAAGTCCAGCCCTGTTTTTCTACTTCTGCGTAATATTCTGCGGCTTTTTCATCATCGCCGTATTCACGCACGGTATCATCGCATACGATGAAAAATCCCATTCCGGTGTGTTCAGGGTTACCTTCTGCATAATTAAGCATTGAATAATCACCTGAGCTGTTACCAAAGGCAAGCACAGGGATCCTTCCGATTTCTCTGGCAATAGCTGCCGATTTTCCCGATTTTCCACATTCAATAGGATCAAGAGGTGCACCCAGCAAAATCGTCTCATATTTACTCATGTTATAGGTATCAGCTTCCTTATCTCCTAAACCCGAAGCCACATAAGGTACATCAGTTGCTATCACATGGTCGTATGGGATATTATAACGTTCAACAAGTGCACGTACAACCTCTCGTTCACAGGCTGAAACCATCCATACATCAAAATCGTTTGCCTTAAGGTATTCTATCACCTCGATCATGGGTTTGTAGAAGGACTGTCCATAAGTCATCCCGCTAAACCCGACCACATCTGTATTGTCTGCAAAATTTACAACATATGAACGGAACTCCTTTGGAGTCATGCCTGCGAAAGCCGATGCTACAAGATCATCCTTAGTTAAGGTCTCGGGATGAAAAGTCTTACCTTCTGAGTATGCATGATCGCGAATCTGCTGCATAGCATCACGTTCTTCCTCTGTTGCGTTATAATCAGGATCGTCAAGTACGCGGTACATTGTAAGGCAATAATCAACATAAACAGGTGCCTTTTCGCAAAGTATAGTACCATCCATATCAAATACTGCTATACGTTCAGCAGGATCAAGGTACTCTGTACTTGACATATCTGTACAGCTTGAAACAAATGCAACAAGTTCTTTAAGTGATCCACTGTCCTTATTCCATGACGGGAACACAGTATCATAATCAATGCTAATTGCCGGAGAAATATTTATCTTTTTAGTCTTACTGTATTTTGAAAATATTTCTCCGTTATATGCCTTAACTCTAATTTTGTAAGTCCCCGAAATACTGGTATTCAATGCCATTGTATATTTTCTGGTTTTAGTCCCGTCCTCTTCAATGTTAGCTAACAGGCTGTATTTTTCATCACCCTGAGCCTTACCGTAAACCAGGTAACCTTTTGCATTCAAGGTTTTCTTGATTGTCAGGGTGAGTGAATTTTCACTTAAGCTTATCGATATTCTGGGTTTTGCTACAACGTCTTTGTTATCACTCTCTTCAGCTTTTACCTGAAAACCCAATGATAAAAACACTGCTATCATACATACACATATAACTCTTGCCAACATATTAAAGCATTTTTTTCTCATATAACACCTCCAAAATCATATCCCAACTATATTGCGGATCAACTATAGTACGCAGCTATAATGCACAACCCGAAGTAAGTTAACCTTAAATTATTCCAAGTTCCGTTAAACATATTATTGTCTCAGCAGCACTTTTATTCAGTATCCCTGTACCGCCTGAGGCTTCCCATTCCCTGATATTTTTACCCAGATCATCTATAAGGATGCAGTCTTTACCTGTGCAAAACTGGGGTTTTTGTTCACGGTATACAATATTTACCTTAATGTCCTCAGATAACAGTCTTTTAACCCATGACTTCTTATCCTCACCGGCTGTTACAACGCCCCTCTTAGGTTTAGGTATACCCGTAAGTATTTCACATTTATCTCCGTACTTACCATATACTTCGTCAAATAATTCCTTTGCCCCGGGCATAAACTCCAGGCGGTCATAGAAATTACCTGCCAGCCTGATGCCTTCCCACATCCTCTCTTCTTCCTGAGAGTCATTGTTCTTGGCATTTTGAGAAATCGGCTCCAAATGACAGATTTCTCTTACTCCACGTTCAAAGTCTGCCAGCACGCCATCCATATCAAAATATATTTTCTTTATCTCCACTTTTGTATCACCTCTCTCTTTTTGTGACAGGAGAACCGTCTCCCTGTCACATCCAGTTTTTCATTTTTACTTTTCCACTGCCACTATATTGAATTTCTCATAAATCGGAAGAAAAGTCAACTTTAAATCGGAAGAATGTGAGGTTTTAAATCAGAAAAATATAAAAGTTATACCCATTATACCCCTTTTGCAAATTTGTCAAGGGTATAATGGGTATAACACGATAATCCCGCCTATCAACTTGGGATTTTATAATTCAATTACAAACGGAGTCAGAATGATCATTATCATACAACCTATCTTTGAACCAAATCCTTTTTCTTTCGTGCCATCATTCATCGCCATTATTCTTCTTTTCCAATCCCAGATAATCAGCTATTCCCTTTGCGTCGGCCTCAGCAAGCGCCTGGAGCTTTTCATCTGTTTCCATAAAGGATTTGTAATCGTTTTCGTTATCCATAAAGCAATGCTCTATGATGATACCCGGTATATCTCTTACGGCGTTATGGCGGATAACGGCATAATAGTCAAGTCTTGTACCATCCTCAGCAAAATAATCCTGACTGACTCTGGTCTTGACGTTATTATTCTTGAGTCCTAATGCAACCAGCTGGTCAAGTACAGATTTCGCCAGACCCTGACTTGCCTCTCCGACATTGTCCCTGAATGACGCGTAAACGGTAGCCCCATGCAATGCATGATCTTCTGATGCATTAAAATGCAGGCTTACAAAAAAGTCGGCATCATAATCCTTAGCGATGATCGCCCTTTGTTCAAGTTCAAGCTTTATATCCGGGTCAAGTGCTATATCTGACTCTCTGGTAAGGTGTACCTCTATATTTTCATAGTCTGCCAGCAAATAGTGCCTCACATAATTTGCCACCTGTAGTGTCAGATCTTTTTCCTGGTGTCCGTAATAAATGGCTCCTGTAAACTTTCCGCCATGTCCCGGATCAAGTACAACTACCTTGGAAGCATTCTCTTCATGAATGACTACACCGTCATCTTCCAAGTTCTCCTCAGTCAAACCAGGATCGTCCCCCGCATCGTTTGCAACGTCAGGCGTAACTGTAGGTCCGACTGTAGGCAGTGTCTTTACATTTGCGTCCGGTGTCGGCATTTCTTTCGGTCCTTTTGTATTTCCGGAGCCACAGGCAGAAAGAAAAAGCATGGTCATGATCAAACATAAGCCAAAAAAAGCCTGGTATATTTTTCTTGCAGGCTTTCTTCTTTTTCCTATGCTATTTCTGTTGTTTTTATGTAAAATCATGTATAAATAACCCGTAAAATACGGCTCCTTTCTGTTTAAAATACTACCTTTTTAATAAAAATGCAAGAAAAATCGTAAAAATAGCAACTTTTACTTGACTTTACGACAAAAAATGATAAAATATTTGGGACGCAAAAAGGGAATAATGTCCCTTTCGGAACATAAGTTTCGGAAGGGACTTTTAAATATGTGATAAAGGAGATGTGTACCTATGAAGATCACTCTTAAGGACGGTTCCGTTAAGGAATACGCAAACGCAATGACCGTCATTGACATTGCAAATGATATCAGTGAGGGCTTAGGCAGGAATGCCTGTGCAGGTGAGCTGAACGGCAAAGTAGTAGATTTAAGGACTGTAGTTGACAGCGACTGTGAGCTTTCAATCCTTACCTTTAACGATGAGGAAGGTAAAAAGGCATACCGCCATACCGCAAGCCATGTACTCGCAGAGGCAGTAAAACGTCTTTACCCCAATGCAAAATGTGCCATCGGTCCTGCAATTGACGAAGGCTTCTACTATGATTTCGATACACCTCCTTTCTCAAGGGATGATCTTGATAAATTAGAAGCAGAAATCAAAAAGATCATCAAGGAAGGACATGAGCTTACAAGGTTTACTCTTCCTAGAGATGAAGCAATTAAGTTCATGGAGGAAAAGGGCGAGCCTTATAAGGTTGAGCTGATCCAGGATCTTCCTGAGGGTGCTGAAATTTCCTTCTATGATCAGGGCGGTTTTGTAGACCTCTGTGCAGGCCCCCATCTTATGAGCACAAAATACTTAAAGGCAGTTAAGCTTATTTCTTCATCCGGTGCATACTGGAGAGGAAATGAGAAAAACAAGATGCTTACCCGTATCTACGGTACCGCATTCACAAAGAATGCAGATATGGATGCTTACCTTGCTCACCTCGAGGATATAAAGCTCCGTGACCACAACAGATTAGGAAGAGAAATGAAGCTCTTTACAACTGTTGATGTTATCGGTCAGGGTCTTCCTCTTTTCACTCCTAAGGGAACAAAGATGATCCAGATCTTACAGCGCTGGATCGAGGATCTTGAGGATAACGAGTGGGGCTACGTTCGTACACGTACACCTCTTATGGCTAAGTCGGACCTTTATAAGATTTCCGGTCACTGGGATCACTACATGGATGGCATGTTCATCCTTAACAAAGAAAGCGAAGGTACTAAGGATGGCAAAGAAGTTATGGCCCTCCGCCCTATGACCTGTCCTTTCCAGTATTATGTATATATGAACGAGCAGCGTTCATACCGTGACCTTCCTTACAGAATGAGCGAGACTTCTACCCTGTTCCGTAACGAGGATTCAGGTGAGATGCACGGCCTTACCCGTGTAAGACAGTTCACCATCACTGAGGGTCACATTGTTCTTCGCCCCGATCAGGCTGAGGAAGAGCTTACCCGTTGCGTAGAGCTGGCTAATTATGTTATGACCACCCTCGGTGTACAGGATGACGTAACCTACCGTCTTTCAAAGTGGGATCCCGAGAACAAGGATAAGTATGAGGGTGATGAGGAATACTGGAACAGCACTCAGGGCTTCTTAAGGAACGTTATGAACAAGAACGGCATTAAGTTTACCGAGGCTGATGGAGAGGCTGCTTTCTACGGACCTAAGATCGATATCCAGGCTAAGAATGTTTACGGCAAGGAAGATACGATGGTTACTATCCAGCTTGACTGCTCAAGCGCAGCTAAGTTTGGTATGTACTATATAGATGAAAACGGCAACAAGGCTCTGCCCTGGATCATCCACAGAACATCAATGGGATGTTTCGAGAGGACTCTTGCATGGCTCATCGAGCATTATGCAGGCCAGTTCCCTACATGGATGTGTGCAGAGCAGGTTAGGGTACTTCCTATTTCTGACAAGTATGTTGACTATGCTAATGAGGTTGCTGCAGCACTTAAGAAATCAGGTATCCGCAGCACAGTTGATGCACGTTCTGAGAAAATCGGTTTCAAGATCCGTGAAGCTCGTATAGACAGACTGCCCTATATGATCGTTGTTGGCCAGAAAGAGCAGGAAGAAGGCTTAGTTTCTGTAAGGTCACGTTTCAAGGGTGATGAAGGTCAGAAGAAACTTGATGATTTCATCAAGGATCTGTTAGTTGAGATTAATACAAAAGAGATCAAGAAAATCGAAGTAACTGAAGAAAAGTAAAATTTTGATACAGGAGAGATTGTATGAAAGCAGAAGTTAAGAAAAATGTAATGACCTATGAGGGTGTTAAAGCATTAGAGGATGAGCTTGAGGATTTAAAGGTTAACCGTCGTAAAGAGGTTGCCCAGAAAATAAAGGAAGCAAGAGAACAAGGTGACTTAAGTGAGAACGCCGAGTATGATGCAGCTAAGGAAGAACAGCGTGAAATCGAAGCTCGTATCGAAGAAATCGAAAAGATCCTTAAGAATGCAGAAGTAGTTGATTCTGAGGACACAAAGGACAACAGCATCACATTGGGCTGCACCGTTACAATTTATGACGAGGAATTCAAAGAGGAAGTTGAGTACAAGATCGTAGGCTCTACCGAGGCTAATATCGCTGCCAACAAGATTTCCAACGAGTCTCCTATCGGCAAGGCTCTCATCGGCAAGAAGAAGGGTCAGAAGATAACCGTTGATTCTCCTTCAGGAGAACTCAAATTCAAGATATTAAAAGTTACAAGGTGAGGAATAAAACATGGCAGATAATAACAACCAGAACAACAACCAGGCACAGCCCCAGGTTGATCTAAACCAGCTTTTAAAGGTGCGCCGCGAAAAACTGGCTGCACTTCAGGAAGCAGGAAAGGATCCTTTTCTCATTACAAAGTATGACCAGACCCATCACTCGGATGAAGTTAAGGCTTTATACGAGGCACATGAGGCAAAGAAATTAGCCGGAAGACCTGAAGTTGATGTTACAGGTCTTGATGAGCAGGCAGCAAGAGAAGCAAAGAAAAAGGACTACAACGAGCGCCGTGAGATAATGGACGCTGACCCTATCAACGTTAGCATTGCAGGACGTATGATGTTCAAGCGTGTTATGGGTAAGGCTTCCTTCTGCAATATCCGTGACTTAAAGGGAGATATCCAGGTATACGCTTCCAAGGATGCATTAGGCGAGGATGTTTATGCAGAGTTCAAGAAATCAGACATCGGTGATATCTACGGCGTAAAGGGTTTCATTTTCAGGACCATGACCGGTGAGATCTCTATCCATGCTACAGAAATGACTCTGCTTACCAAGAGCCTTCAGGTACTTCCCGAGAAATTCCATGGACTTACCGATACAGATACCAGATATCGTCAGAGATACGTAGACCTCACAATGAACATGGACAGCCGTGAGGTATTCATCAAGCGTTCAAAGATCATCAGCAAGATCAGAAGCTTCCTTTCAGGCCGTGATTTCATGGAGGTTGAGACCCCCACACTTGTATCGAATGCAGGCGGAGCCGCAGCACGTCCTTTTGAGACACATTACAATGCATTAGACGAAGATGTTAAGCTTCGTATCTCACTTGAATTATACTTAAAGAGACTTATAGTTGGCGGACTCGAGAGAGTATACGAGATCGGCCGTGTATACAGAAATGAAGGCGTTGATGCACGTCATAACCCTGAGTTCACCCTTATGGAGCTCTACGAGGCGTATACTGATTATTACGGTATGATGGAGCTTACCGAAAGCATGTTTAGATATCTGGCGCAGGAAGTATGCGGCACCACCAAGATCAACTACCAGGGTAATGAGATCGATCTCGGAAAGCCTTTCAGACGTCTTACCATGACTGACGCCATCAAGGAATATGCAGGAGTTGACTTTGATCAGGTTGCTACCGATGAGGAAGCAAAGGCACTTGCAAAAGAGCGCCATATAGAGTACGAGGAGCGTCATACAAAGGGCGACATCGTTAACCTCTTCTTCGAGGAGTACTGCGAGAAGGAGCTTGTACAGCCTACTTTCATTATGGATCATCCGATAGCTATTTCTCCTCTTACCAAGAAAAAGCCTACAGATCCTTCAAAGGTTGAACGTTTTGAGCTTTTCATCAATACATGGGAAATGTGTAATGCATACTCAGAGCTGAACGATCCGATCGATCAGCGTGAGCGTTTTAAGGCACAGGATGCACTTGCAGATGCAGGTGATGAGGAAGCTAACCATACTGATGAGGACTTCCTTAACGCACTCGAGATTGGTATGCCTCCCACAGGCGGTATAGGATACGGTATCGACAGACTTGTAATGCTCCTTACCGACAGCCCTTCCATCAGGGACGTACTGCTCTTTCCCACACTCAAGAGCCTGAGCTAAAGAAACCCAGTAATTTCAAGGGCTTTGGGCACTATAAGATGAGGGTTTACCCCATTTTTACCCCACTTTTTCCAAATATGGTGCATGATAGTGCATGAAAAATGCATTTTTTCACCTAAAACTGAGTCAAATTTAATAAGTAAAACCACTGGACACTTTCTAAGAAAGAAATTTTTTAGAAGGTGTCTTTTTTTATCTCTGTATGGTGAAAATAATCTGAAAGGAGGACTTGGCGATGATGTTGTATACGGCGGTAGTGCATAATATAAAACACATAAGCTATGATTATTACAACACAGGAGGATAACGATGAGTTATGTAAAAGAAAAAGGCTGGGAGACAAATTTCCCAAATAACTTGATAAGAGTCCGGGTACAGGCAAATTCATCATACCAGATGAGAAGAATATTTAAGCAGATTGGTGAGGAAAAAGGACTTGAAGAGGTGGACAGATCGGAAATCATGAAAAATGTTGGGGAAGGTCCGAAGTTAAGACAGTTTGGAACCTTTAAGGATAGAAAAGCTGATAGGTCTATAAAATTAAAAAAGAATAGATACAGAGTCAAAGTAGAGCAAAATTCAAACAAAAACTAAACAATGGAGGAAAATAGCTTATGTGTAAGGTAATTGCAGTTGCTAACCACAAGGGTGGGGTAGCAAAAACCACAACGGCAATAAATTTAGGAATCGGGCTGGCAAGGGAAGGACAGAAAGTCCTCCTGGTAGATTCGGATCCCCAGGGTTCGATGACATCAAGTCTTGGATATAAAGACCATGATTCAATGGATTATACCCTTGCTACAGGCATGAACAGGATTATGGACGGAAAGAAATATGACTCTAATGAGGGAATATTACACCATGCTGAAGGAGTAGATCTTATTCCCGGGTGCTTAGATTTATCGGTAGTTGCAGCAAATCTATCACAGGTATTGAGAGCCGAATATGTGCTTTCGGAATATCTTTTCCCTTTAAGAGAAAAATATGGCTGGATGATCATTGATTGCATGCCGTCTCTAGAAAAGCTCACGATTAATGCACTTGCAGTGGCAGATAGTGTTATTATCCCGGTACAGGCAGCTTATCTGTCAACTAAAGGACTGAGCCAGATAATGATGACCATAAACAGGGTAAGAGATAGTAAGGTGAATCCTGATCTGAAAGTTGAAGGGATTCTGATGACTATGGTTAATGGGCGGACAAACTATGCAAAGGAAATAATAAAAAAGGTTGAGGAAGACTATAAAGATGAAAATCCCATATTTGAGAGTGAAATACCGCTTTCTGTTAAAGTGTCGGAATGCTCAAAGCTTGGCGAGAGTATCTATAAACATGACCCGAAAGGAAAAGCAGCGATAGCTTATAACAAGCTTACCCGGGAGATATTGGAAAAGGGAGGTAAGCTTATATGAGCAGATATATAGAAGGTGGCGTTAAGATAAATTCCCTCGGAGAATTTTTTGGAGGACAGGATGATAAGCCTGTTAATGTTGATATAAGAGAACTTCATAGTTTTAAGAATCATCCTTTTAAAGTTAAAGATGATGAAGATATGGAGAAACTTGTAAGTAGCATCAGAGAGCATGGCAAAGTACTAGAACCTGGCATTGTACGGATCATTCCTTCCGGTGGATATGAGATTATCTCGGGTCACAGACGTAAGAGAGCCTGTGAAATAATCGGGTTAAAGGAAATGCCGGTCATTATAAAGAAACTGACCGATGATGAAGCAGCCATAGCAATGGTTGATTATAACCTGAAGAGAGAAGTCATTCTTCCCAGTGAAAAGGCATTTGCTTATAAAATGAAGCTTGAAGCCTTATCACATCAGGGAAAATTAAAGGAAGAAGCATCGGAGGATGAAGCTTCCCGACGAACCGTCGGGAAGTTGGAATCGGCAGATCTGGTAGGACAGATATTTGGAGAGAGTGGTCGGCAGGTTCAGCGATATATAAGATTAACAGCACTTCCTGTAGAACTTCTTGATATGGTAGATGATAAAAAAATGAAACTGTATCCTGCTGTAGAGCTTTCATATCTGAACGAAAAACAACAGAAAATACTTATAAATGTTATGACGGAGGATGATGCGGTGCCATCACTCACTCAGGCTCAGCAGTTAAGGAAACTGACCCAGGAGAAGGCTTTTACAAAAGAATCTGTACACGCTATCCTTTCAGTCTCAACAGAGAAAGAACGAAAAGTTACCATAAAACAAAATATAATCAGCAGATACTTCCCGCCCGACATAACGGAGGAAGAAATAGAGAGTATCATTTGTACATTGCTTGATGAATGGCAGAAAAACGGAGGTAAGTCATGAGCGAATTATTACAGATTGATTATTACTACGGGGATGAACCGGACAGGTTATGTTTTTACCGAATACCCAAAGTTATGTTCACTAAAGCCTGTTTTGCAGATGTATCAACCGATGCAAAGGTATTGTATGGACTCCTTCTGGATCAGATGTCATTGTCAGTTGAAAATCGCTGGATAGATGGAAACAACAGGGTTTTTATAATGTTTTCGGTACAGAGGGTATGTGCATATCTTGGGTGTAAAAAAGATAAAGCCTTAAAGCTCCTTGCCGAGCTTGATGTAGAAACCGGTATAGGTCTGATAGAGAGGGTCAAGCGTGGACAGGGTAAGTCAGATGTGATCTATGTAAAGAGTTTTGAGGTTGCAGCTGATGCAAAGGATAAGGATGAGATCAGAAATCTTCGGAAAAATATTAGTGATAAAAGAGAAAACGAAAATATTTTCCCCGAAGATGTTGATGAAGATTATGATATGAAAGTGGTCGGAAAAAACGACCAGTCGGAAAATCCTACCACTTTATATATAGGAAAACAGGTAGGAAAAATCGACCAGTCGGAAAAAACTACCAGTTTATATGAGAAAAAAGTGGTCGGAAAAACCGACCGGTCGGAAATATCGACTTCTTGCGGTCGGAAAAACCGAGTTCTAGAAGTCGGAAATTCCGACCCTAATAATACTGAATATAATGATACTGAAAATATTAATAGCAATCCTATCAATCTATCCTATGGGAGCCGGTCAAGCGTAAGAAAGAAAATCCAGGATTATAATGATCAGAGAAAGTCAGATGGATTGATTGATGAATACAGCACATATGATCCACAGTATCTCAAAATTCTTGAAAGAAATCTTGAATATGAGAATCACATGAAATATGACAGCTGGGATGATAAGGAAATGTACAAAGAGTTGTTCAAGATTATCGTTCAGACCGTATGTATCAAACGAGACAGCATAAATATAAACGGGACATCTTACCCTTATGAAGTCGTTAAATCACGATTCTTGAAGCTAAACTCGAATCATCTTGAGTACGTTATGGACTGTATGAGGAAAACTACAACAAAGATCACAAATATCAGGGCATATATGTTAACGGCACTGTACAATTCAACTGATACCATGAACCACTATTATCAGCAGGAAGTACAGCATGATATGCGCAGAGACAGGGATTTCGTATCTGATACGGAGTATCTTGAGAAGATGAAGGAGAAATACGGAGGAGCCATATGATAAGCTTGGCAGAAAAACACCCTGAGCTTGAAGCTGAATGGGATGACTCCAATGCCCCTCTTACTCCATGGAATGTTTCATATGGCTCTAACAAAAAGGTCAGATGGAAAGGAATGTGCG
The DNA here is from genome assembly GCA_017557525.1 of Lachnospiraceae bacterium. Lineage (GTDB taxonomy): Bacteria > Bacillota > Clostridia > Lachnospirales > Lachnospiraceae > RUG11977. The sequence continues at coordinate 8,224 of JAFYYN010000036.1, read as the reverse complement.
GTCATACATGGGTGGCAATCATTAAGAACCGGGCTAATGGTCATGGTTGCCCCGTATGTACAGGAAACACGATTGAGGCCGGCATAAATGATTTTGCTTCACTAAGTCCTGAGATAGCTGCGGAGTGGTCAGAGAAGAACCATGACAAACCATCAGACTTTACTAACCATTCCCCGCATTTTGCCTGGTGGAAGTGCCGGAAATGCGGATATGAATGGCAGGCAAAGATAGCTGACCGTGTTAAGAGAGGCTGTGGCTGTTCAAACTGTCTGGGCAGGGTATTTAAGCCCGGAGTAAATGATTTTGCTACCGAACATCCGGATATAGCGAAAGAATGGTCAAAAAGGAACGGAAAGCTGAAACCCGATATGGTATGGTCTAAATCAAGGCTGAATGTCTGGTGGAAATGTAAAGTCTGCGGTTATGAATGGGAGGCTGTCATAGACAGCAGGATAAAAGGACACAATCCTTGTCCCTCATGTGCAGATTTGACCGTAAATCCGGGTTTCAATGATCTGGAAACAGTTTGCCCGGAGCTTGCATCAGAATGGGATTATGAGCGAAATAAAGGGCTTACACCGGATAAGATACTTGCATCATCCATGAGGCCGGTATTCTGGAAAGACTATTACGGACACAGTTGGTGGACAAAGATATCCAGCAGGATGGCAGGAGAAGGCTGTCCCTATTGCTTACGCGATAATTATTATCTCTTCAAACTGAAAAGCATAGCTTATTATGCTAATAAGGCGGGTTTAAGAATATGGTTTCGTGATCAAAGCGAGATAGGGATACCGCTCGAACTGTATATCCCGGAAAAGAAAGTAGCCATAGAGTTTTATGGTACGAAATTTGAAAACGGAGAAATACGGCAGTTTGAAAATGGGAAGAACTGGGTCTGCCTGAATGCAGGTATAAAACTGATAAGGGTAATCCCGCCCGGACAGATAGAATTCGATAACTGTATCTGTATTACATTGACCGAGGACACGATACACAGTTATAAATACGCTCTAAGGCATATCCTGAGGATAATAGGCATAAAAGCAGAAGTTGACATCGAGAGAGATACAGAGGCCATAAACGACACTGTATTGACGGAAGGAGTACATGATGAAGAATCTTATGACAAAGATATTACTACCGGCACTTGGAATACTACTTTGGCTGGCAATATGTTACCCCATAAGCAAAAGACCCGAAGGATTTAACTACTTCCTGTTTTGGATCCTTGCAGGATTCCCTTTCGGCATCAGGTTCATGTGCTTAAAGCTTGTACCAAAGGCATATGGGCTGACCGGAGCTGTCGGAGTATTTGCTCTTAATGCTGTGATAGGTGGATTGATAGGCGGAGCAATGCTTATGACAGCCATAGTAAAGATATTTGTGAATATCGTGAAAATGATTACGGGAAAGCTATAAATAGCCACGGAATCATTTGACAAAACCATTCCACTTCTATATACTTTTTCATAGATGAAATATGCTTAAGGTATTCGTCAATATATGGAGGAGGTTCGTCAATGAAGGAAGAAGATTTAGATGAAATCATATCTGCTGTGGAGGATGCTGTTGAATCAGCCGTGGAAGATAAATTTGAGGAGCTGGCAGATGAGCTCAGAGATGCAGTCGACGATGCAATATCAGATAATATTTCGGAGTATTTTACTGAGGGAATCGAACAGTTTTTAGCAGACCATCAATTTGTACTTAAAGATGGAACGGTAGTACAAGCTCGTAATAAAACTAAAGTTATGGGGCCTGATAAGAAGAAGGTTCTTCCATGTTACGGAGGGTTAAGAGTAGACGGAAGGACACTAACAGTTCAGACCAGAATGTCTGCCTGGGAATGCCTTTGTTATTTTGAAACGGAGGAAGAAGCCATTGAAGCACTCAAAAAAGTTAGTGCAGGTATTGAACAGGGAGTATCTTTGATAGAATTATAATAAAATAAATAAGACAGCGAAAGTGCAGGAATAGGAGAATAACTCTTGTCCCTGCACTTTTTTGTTTGGAAGGAGAGCAACCATGGAAGAAGAAGTTAACCAGCGAGTAGTATCGTTATCGGTGAATACCAGCAAGATGACAGCCGGAGTTCTTGTAAATACGATGAAGAATTTCCTTGTGAGAGAGCATCAGGCTCTTAACCAACATGCCGCTGAAAGGCAGGCTGAAAGGAAAGCACATGAGCATGGGAAAATGACCTTGAAAGACCTTATGGCACAGAATGCCGGAGCTGAAAGTGTTGTGATAAGTGATGATAACATAAAGTCGTTTGACAGGGTGGCTCGGAAATACAACATAGATTATTCCTTGAAGAGGGATAAAACGCAGGATCCTCCGAAATACCTTCTTTTCTTTAAGGCACGCGACCGGGATACCATGATGACTGCGTTCAGGGAATATGTTCAGAAAAATGAGCAATACAAACAGAAACATCCAATGAAACAGAAGCTTAAGGAATATGAGGAAATGCGAAAAAGGCTGAATAAACAGCGTTCTAAGGAGAAACACAAGCATCAGGAGCGTTCGTTATGAGTGTACAGGTTGGTAAAAAGAAAGCTGATACAAAGGCTAAAGGTTCACCCAAAAAGGGGACAGAATCCGGTAAAAAGGGAAAGCGTAATCAGAGCAGGTTCCTTTATGATATTAAAAAGAAACTGAAAAAGGTGCAGTTTTCAAAGGTTTTCAAGAAAGCTGTACCTTATCTTATTTTCGGATACTTTGGAAACAAGATTACTTACGCTTTTAGGCTTACCACAGATAAGAACTTCTTTATGAGACTTGTCAAATGCCTGGGCAACCTTGGAAAAGCCTTCGAAAACATTTTCCCGAGTTTCAATGGATATGATTTGTTAGGTGGAATCGTAACAGGAGCATTGATCTGGTTTGTAGTTTATATAAAAAAGAAGAATGCAAAGAAATACCGGCGTGGGTATGAATACGGTTCAGCCAGATGGGGAACGGAAAAAGACATTGAGAACTTTATGGATACTGAGAATCCGGATAATAACATCATTATCACCCAGACAGAATCCATAATGCTTAATGGCAGACCGAAGAAGCCTGAGTATGCAGTTAATAAAAATGTTCTCGTAATAGGTGGTTCCGGGGATGGTGGTATTATAGTGACAAGTCAAGCAAAGACCGCATAAATCAAAGGTTTTTGGCTGATTTAGTCCTACAGAAAAATGCCTTTGGCGAGGTATTTACAGGTGGGACGGCGCCGTTTTCAACTGAAAATATGAACCTCTTGCACTAATATAACACGAGGGGTGACAGAGTTTTAAAGGCAAAACGCACGGGCGTATTATGTCCGTGTGACAACAGAACATGGAGTTAAGGTAGGACTTAATCGGTGACTGGGTAGAGCTGATGATGTCCTATTTTTTTTATGCCTTCCCGGATTCCGGTTGAGTGCCTGCCGGAGTCGATCAGAGTAAAGGAGAGAAAATCTATGGCAAAGGCAAGGAAAGAATACAGGGAGCTGACAGTGAGCGAGGCTACGAATTACGGCAGAAAGACCGCTCCGATGCTTCGCATCCAGGGATTGTGGTTTCAAGAGCTGGGCTTCAATATCGGGGATCCCGTGCTGGTTAAGTGCGAGGATGGAAAGCTTGTGATCATGCGCGATACCACAAGGGCGGAGCTGAAGGAAGCGGAAAAGGCATTCATGGAAGAAGAGACAAGGAAGCTGCATGAGCGGTTCCTGAAGGAAAAGAAAGAGCTTCACACAAGGTTTGTGGCTGAGAGGAAGTCAAACTATTGCATGGTTGCGGAAACTGGATCGGAGGCTGCCTATGTTTGATGCGAATGACCTGATGTGCCTGGATACAAAATACTTCCAGATCATCAATGTTAATGAGTATGATGTGACTGTCATGAGCCGGAATACCGGGCATTACTGGTATCTTCATAATCCGGAGTATCCGAAAAGGGGAACGGTGATCATATTTCATTCACACCATGCGGACAGAACCGGGCGAGTCAGATATCATCTGCATGGCAAAGCAAATACCCTGCGACAGGCGGTAAAGAGCATCCGGGGTCACGATAGGTGGCAGATGGCAGGAAGACCGCCGAAAATGTAATATCATTCAAATTATCATATCACTTTAATGCAGCCCACATAGGCATAGTAGCTTATGTGGGCTGTTTCTTTATGTAGGGTCTTCAGCGATATACTTTTGCAGAATTTCTACATCTGCATCGACATTGCGTGGTTGGATCCGCTCAAGAACCTTTTTCTCGACTTCGGGAGTCCAGTATATCCTTAAGTCTTTCCGTGCCCTTGTTATCGCTGTGTAAAAGATATTGTGGGTGATGAGTTCATCCACTTCATCCGTTATAACAATCTTAACAGAACTGTATTCGAGCCCTTGCGCCTTATGGATGGAAACAGCATAGGCAATCTGGAATGGAACTATTGTGCTGGCGGTATTTCCGTCATCATCTTCATCCGTGGTTTTGTTTTTGTTTACACAGAAGCGGACTATGGTGTGGTCGTTTTCTGTGTTGCCGATGTATTCAAGCTCTGAGAATCGAAAATCACGTTGTTCATATGAAGTGAACAATTCGATGTCAAACTGGATCCTCTCAGTAGGACTACCCATATCCAGCTTTTCTACACCTGTGATTCTCCCTCTCATATTGTTGTATATGAGGGGATAGAAGCGGTCGTTTTCGAGGAAAAGAACCGGGTCGCCGACCTTGTATTGCTGAACATCCCAGTCATACGCAGGATTCGGGTTGGTTTCCTGAAGAAAGCGGTTGATGTTGTTGATGCCGTAGAGTCCGTCATAATTGAGGCATAGGACGGCTTCATCTTCTCCCACAGCGGTCAGAAGGGATTCATCCACCTTCAGGGAATGGCTCTGCTTCTCTATGATTTCCTCAACACCATCTTCCATGGTTCTAACCTTTGACCATACTTCAAGCAGATGCTGATCTTTTGTCCGGTACGGCTCAGTAAGCTCAAAGATGCATGATCCCGGAAGGAAGCTTCGCAGAGCACTAAACCAGTTTCCAAAGCGTATAGAATTTATCTGGTAGGTATCGCCCACAAGCAGGATGCGCTTGAAATTTGCGGTATCAAGTATTCTGCGCATATCTTTATTGCTTACGGTACTGCATTCGTCGATGACCAGAAGATCGTATTCAACGCTGCTGCAGGATCCGAGAAAGCTTGCAATAGTGGAAAAAGTGCATCTGCTTTTGTCAGCATCCACACGTCTTCTGAGGTTGTCTATTGCAGGATTCGTATGGGCAAGGAACAGCTTTTCCTTGTCTTCATAATAGTGTGAGATATGGTTTATGAGCGTTGTTTTCCCTACACCGGCAGAACCATAGATTACGGCAACCGCTGAGGTGGAGAACATCTGCTTCAATATTTCCTGCTTTTCCGTACAGTCCACTTCATAATCATCAAGCAGCAGCCAGATATCAACAGCGTCATAGTATTCCGGATCTGAGATTCTGCTTAATTTCAGCAGCCTCTCTATGATATTGCAGGTATCTGTCTTGTATTCATTGATATAGGCATAGCCGTTTTCTATTACGATACCGCTTTCCTCCCTGTGGCCCTTCCACAGGGTTGAATTGTATCTGCTGCTGAGGCGTGATATATCACCATAGTGCGCCAGATCCTCAACAGGGGTAAATATGTTGCCGGAAACCTCGGTGTTATACCAGATTTGCCTTGCGAGCAGCTCGTGCATCCTTTTATTGTTCTTGAGGAAGTTGAAAAGATCATTCAACTTTACGTTGTGCTTTAATGGCGACTGTATAAAGGGCATCCTGTCAAATGGTCTGCAGCCATGCTGAAGATACAGACCGGAAAGAGCCCTATTTGATGTTGTGTCCCATTGATGCTTTATGACCGCATTGTGCATCGTATAGAGAAGATACCGGAGCATATTCTGTCCCGGACGCTCTGATCTTATGATATCCCTGCAGCGGTCAAGTGCATCCACAAAATAGCAGGTCTTTTGGGAAGAACGCCAGGAATCGGTAAGCCTCTGATAAAAATAATCCGGGAAATCCATAAGCTCGGTCAGGGTGTATCTCTGCTCAGTAAGAAAACGGCATATTGTACGCCGTTCACCATACGGAATCTCACGTTTGCTGCCACATACGATGTGATAGAAGTTTTTGAATTCACATGCCCTTATCTCCACTTCCCATCCTGTGATCAGACGGATGGGCATGGTTTTCCCCAGAATCTCGACACTCTCATTTACAAGAGTGAACTTTGATGCGTAGTTGCTCATGATGGGCAGCCGTGTAAATGCGATGACACGTTCCGACTTATTATCCCGGTCGTTAGCGGGTGTAAATGTCACCTCAAAGTACCGATGATTGTTCACAAAGAATGGCTTTGTTTTCTGGATATAGTATTTTTCACTGTCCCCGTTAAGTTTATGTTTATATTTGCCGATCTTGTCGGCTATTTTTGCATAGTATTCCTGAAGGGCTGTATCAAGGTTCAGTGGGAATTTTTCCAGATTGTGAAGTATGCTGATGCCAAAATCTATCCTAAGCAGCATCTGAACCTGTAGCAGATAGTCATAGTACTTTAGCATCAGGCGCTCAGAGCCGTTCTCGTCAAGGGTGTAATGGGCTGCAACGACTTCAAGATAGTTCCTGAAACGGTACAGCGTTTTCAGGCGTCCAGTGGTCTGGGCATGCTCTACAGCTTTTTGGATATTATCTTCTGTATCATCTATATCGCTCAGAGGGGAGTAATATTTCAGCATCACCTGATCCACCAGATGTTTCAGGCGGGTAAGGATATCCTGTGATATAACGCCTCTTGTTGTGTTTTCTATATTATCAAGATACCGACAGATTGCATCGTCGATGATCCTGATTCTCTCATCGATCGTGTGCATACGGTATCCGTCCTTTCAAATCAAACGAGAAACAGGTAAAGTTTCTTTCTAAATATATTCATAATCCCAGTCATCAATAATAGGCTCATACGGAAACAGGCCTGAATATTTATCGGGATGGATTTTTACGTAACAGTTTTGCAGTTCCAGCCGCAGCTTTCTAAGCGGTGCAAGCGTAGCTGTGTTGCTCGGATCCAAGGCATTACAGAAATCTTTAAGTGCTGCTATGGTACCAAGTATATCTGACTGAAGGCGCACGTCATTTAATTCCGTTATGAGATCCCTCCACTTATCGTTTAGTGCGTTTATCTTGCCCGAAAACTTTCCAGTGAACCAGATATCAGCATGGCTTCCGGTTATGCACTTCTCTAAAATGCCGTCATAATCCATGCAAAAATCCTTAAGCAGTTTTTTGTCATTCTCTGAAAGACGCTGCAGGATGGGATTCTCTTCTATGACTGAATCCTGTGAGGGTGGCAGTTCGAGTGCATCAGGGTCTTCGGTAGATGGGAACGCTATCTTAAAGAAGATATCTTCAAGAAGTTCGTCGCATTTTTGGGACACATCATAGAAGTCAATTTCGTTATCCGTCAGCCAATCTTCTATTTTTTCAAAAGTATCCAGTTTATTTATCCTGTCATATAGCCAGCCAATATATCCTTCGGAATCGTGCTTGGAATGTGCGTAATTGGCATATGCCGGATTGATCTTACGAGCGTTTTTCTTCTGGATGTACCGTCTCTTGGTATCAGGTGGACAGTTTAGGAGCTTGCAGGCTTCTTGAGCCTCTTCGGATATGAAGTTCCCCATCATCGAGTCGTAAAAGTCCAAAGGTTCTTCATTATCTGAAAGATATGGATACAGAGCATTGAAATACTCTGAAAAAGTCATTAAATCACCTACTTCCGTGTGTTTCCGATAGCTTCCGTTACTTCCCGTGTTTGGAAGGAGCGGATTGCTATACTGACTGCATAATACAACCAAATAATCGGCATTTAAGTAAACAAATATTATAGCATTTCATGCGGATGTGAGCAATTTATTTGTGAAGATATCGGAATCCGCAGGAAATGGGAGCCAAGACCTATAAAGGAGTTTCTGTCGGAAAAACGTCGATCGAGGGAACTTTAGAAAATGTGAGATGGAGAGGGGTAGCAAATATCCCATGAAAAGTAGAAGGGGAAATCGGAAAAACAGCAGTTCTGATACCTAGATATACAGAAGCGTTGGATGTGGATCAGAGTCCATATCGGCAGATATGAGTTCTGATGGATATCCAACGGGATATTCAGATAGTTCCTTGAAAAATCAGTATAACGGCCTGAGTTGCGCAT
>JAFYYN010000035.1 GCA_017557525.1 Lachnospiraceae bacterium | reverse complement strand
TACCGATAACGTCTAAAAGAGTAACATCCTCATCCTCTTTGATTGATTTGTGCTTCTTCGCAAAATCAGTCGAATTTCTGTACTGCAGTAAATCTTTTGAATCCAACCCTTCCATAAGTTAAATTCCTCCTTTTATGTTTAACAATTATTTTCTTGGTATTCCTAAAAGATATAACGGGCCTGCCCACGGTATCTCGGGATCAGGTAAAATATCTTTTCCGCACAATGTCACACTGTACTCTACATCTTCATATGTATAATCAAATATAAGTGTTATCTGAGGATGCTCAACCAGATATCGAAGCACATCGTAAGGAAGCGAATCTCCTACATTCCAGTATACCGTCTGCTCTCCTCCAAGTTCAACTGCAATTGCGAGTTTTAAGTATAAATCATCGAGGTAGTCAGCCTCTTTCTCAGGCTCTTCAGGTTCTTCTTCAGGAATTTCAGGTTCTTCAGGTTCTTCCGGGTCTTCCGGTTCCTCAGGATTATTGTAGTGAGCATATATCGTCTGATCAGATGAAAATTCGGTATCAATGGTTATCTCTTTACCGCCTTTTGCCGTTGTGAACCATCCTAAAAATTCATGTCCTTCATAATTAGGTGTAGGAAGCATGTTTAATTTGAACTCATCATTTGTAATGTCGGATGAAGGATTAACTGTACCGCCGTTGGCATCAAATGTGATTGTAAAGTTATTCACGATGGATGTGAATTTAGCGGTATATGTAGCCGAGCCGGTAACTGTAGTAACATCAGGTGTCCATCCGTCAAATTTATATGTATATTGTGCTGTAGCCGCTTTTTTCGGATCTTCTCCGTTAAATACGGGTGTTGAACCATATTCTGCATCAGTATCGGTTTCAAGAACAGTTCCGTCTTCGTTAGCCCATGTGATTACATACTCATTAGTCGTCCACTGTGCATAAAGCGTAACTGTATCTCCTTCTGCAGCAGATAAGTTTGCTGTAGCATTTTCGGTATATGCTATGCCTGTTCCATCAGCACTTGTATTCCAGCCGGCAAATGTATGGCCTTCAAAAGCAAAGGAATTGGAATTAAGCTGTGCTCCGTCATCATATGTTCTTGACTGACTGGCAGTAGTTCCGCTTCCGTCGTTTGCATCAAATACAACTGTATAACTGATCGGTGACCATTTTGCATAATAAGTCTTGTCTCCGAAATCGGTTGCAGTAATTTCTGTAACAGAATTACCGCTTAATTTTTCATTATCATACCATCCGTCAAATGTATATCCTACCATAGACATATCATTTGCATCGGGAAGAGTTGCTCCGGTTCCACTGATATAACTGTCAACATTGTTTGAATTAATCGTTCCGCCGTTAGGAACGAGATCTACGGTATACTGATTTGCAGTCCACTTTAAGTAAACATATTTATGACCGTATTCGGTATCAGAAATGGATGTAATTTTCGATCCGTTAAAGTCTTTATTGTCATACCATCCGTCAAATGTGTAACCATCTTTTTTAATATCATTTTCCGTTGGTAAGGAAATAGTGTTTCCTAAAGAATAATTTGTCGGATAACTTGAAATAAATGCCCCACCATCAGTGTAATAATTTATATCAAAAACATCCGTCCACATTGCATAGAGCGTTGTTTCCGAATCAAAGGATACTTCAGCATCATAAGCATACGATGTTCCTTGTCCATCGGACTGTGTATTCCAGCTTCCGATAGCGAAGCCCGGTCTTTCAAAGAATTTCGGATTAAGTTTTTCTCCAGATTTTTTTATGGCCTTTCTGTATGCCGCGGTGTCTCCGGAATAATTGGGCATATATGTTACAACCGTATAATTCGGATCAGAATTATAATAGACTGTATCTAATGTTCCTTTGTAATACTTAAATAAAGCGTTGTCTTTTAGGAACACACCTTTTTTATCATTATAGGATTTAGAGCATTTTAATGTCCCGTCCTTCATTGTAAATGTGGCATTATCCTTTAAGTACACACCACCATTTTTTTCATCATACGATAACGTTCCACCTTCCATAATAACGGAAGCATTACCTTCGGCGTAAATACAAAAATCGTCGCAGTTTTCAATAACAGTGCCATCTCGAATTATTAATTTTGCATTATCAAACACTGCAATTCCGTTATACTGACTTCCGGTGATATTTACATCCTCAAGGATTAGAGTTGAATTATCTTTTACTGTTAATACTCCCGGAACGAATTTAAAAATACCTCCTTTTTCCCCTGACATCGAACAGTTTATTAATTTAAAAACACTGTCCCCCTCAATCCATAAATTGCACATCACACCTCTGTCATATTCAATAAATTTGCATCCATTCAGATTCCAGTCAACATAGACATTATCTATTCTTCGGCAACTATCAACATCTATATCATTTCCAATCGACACATAGTTTGGTTTTTCCGGTGTTGAACCTGAGTTATGTTGATTAGTAATAAACTCTACTAGTGTCATGGTGTAGTAAGGATATGGTTTATATTCATTATATGAATGATAATAATTATTCGGAATATACGAAGCATCAAAAGGTACAGGAGTACAAGCGTAATCCGTCATATTGTCGTCATTAATCTTTTCGGCTATTATGTATATTTTATCCGTTGAACTGTTAAATGAACCCGGTAGAGTAAATTTTCCCCTTCCGGAAGTTCCTACAGATCCGTAAACCTTCAATGCTCCATAATATTTTATTGTTGCATCTTCTTCTGTATATTCTTTATCGGTTATAAGAATTGAAACTCTGTCGGTTCCGGCCGAAACAGTATACGGAACAGATATAGTCGAGCCACTTCTTGTAAAATCGTCGTCAGTATTAATAGCTGCGGATAAATTTTCATCATCTATGAGCGTAAACTTGAAATTATACTCACGATCATTCGCATTTCTCGGAATTTGGGATATGAAAAGTATTGAAGAAAGTTTTATATTCAATGCAGGGCGTACAGCATAAATATTACTTATATCTTCGCCACTATAGTTTATCGTATATTTTTCATCATCAACATAAGCAACTTTGTTGTCAGCATCTCCGGGTGAACGAAGCCACCATCCCTCATAACCGCTATGGTCGTCATTATACAAGCGCGAGTATCCGCTAGTTTTAAATGCATCAACGGCTTCATTCGTTGATAATGGCCACATATAAGCATCATTTACCTGTGTATCAGAAACACCGTCACAGTAAGGTTCACCCGAAGAATATGTTCCCGTAACAAGAGTTTTCTTTTTTACAGCTTTTTTTTCTAATTCTGTAAGTCTCGTGACACCTTTTTCAATTTCAGTTTTTAGCAAACTGTCTGCATATACATTGGTTGTGTCATCAAATTTTATTTTGCCCGTGCTTCCTGAAAGCAGAAGAGTAATATCGCCTTCAGTAGTTGATGTTTGTGCTGTAGAAGCAGCTCCGGTCCCGTTATAGCCTATAACATCCCACTTATCACCATTTCCGTCAAAATATACTTTAGCAATTGATAAATTATGATCTATCCATTTGCTCAAACCAAGATTAGTATTATTTCCGTCCTTTACCATTGCTGCCTTAGCGGTTATGGCAGTCTGCGGAACAACAAATGTAAACAAGCCCAATATCAGAATCGAGCTTAATACATATGCAAACGCTTTTTTAATCCTCTTTTTCATCCAATTATCCTCCAAAATTTCTTATACGACGCAAACCCTTCAATGACTTTCTAAAACAAAAAAGCAACCAAACAAGTCCTACTCATCTGATTGCAGTTAAACCACCTTAAATGCTCTTAAGGCTTACAACTTTGCGTCCTTTCCTTTCGGAAAGTTTGCCCTTATTTGTATATAATTATATAAATTAAATGTATTTAAGTCAATTCGATGTCCATTACAATTCATTGCGATTTGGTGCATTTTTCATCGCTCTTATTTCTTCAAACTCTGCACTTCCTCATCCGTCAGTCGCTTGTACTCGCCGGGTTGTAAATTCTCATCCAATGTGACTGCGCCCATGGAGATTCTTTTAAGAAACGTGACCGTAATGCCGACCGCCGCGAACATTCTTTTTACCTGATGGAAACGGCCTTCGCGGATGGTGATGAAGACTTTGTCGTCC
>JAFYYN010000034.1 GCA_017557525.1 Lachnospiraceae bacterium | reverse complement strand
TAAATTCAAGAACGCGGAAACAAAACTAAGGGAAGAAGGTTACGAAGTCATTAACCCAGCAAAAGTCGGTTTGCTAATGCCTAAGAGTTTTGAACATAAAGACTACATGGATATAGATTTTGCTTTAATGCAGAAATGCGAAGCTATTTATCTTTTGAAAGGCTGGAGAGCAAGCATCGGATCCGTAAACGAGCTTAGTTTTGCAAGACAGCGCGGAATGAAAATTATATACGAATAGAGGTACAAGAAATTGGCAGAAAGAAGAATGTTTACTAAGAAGGTTACAGACGATGATAACTTCATGTCATTGTCAGCAAGCGCACAAGCGTTGTATTTACACTTGTCAATGAGTGCAGACGACGACGGGTTTTGTAATCAGGTAAGTGCAGCGATGTTTAAAGCGCACGCATCGGTACAGGACTTAGAAGCACTATTATCCAAAAGATACATTTATCAGTTTGAAAACGGCGTTATAGTCATTAAACATTGGAGAATGGCAAACGCTTTAAGAAAAGACAGATATACACCTACGGCATTTCAGGAAGAACTGAAAAAATTAAAGCTGAAAGACAACGGATCTTATACATTTAGCGACGATGATAGTCAGTTGGTTGCCGGTTGGTTGCCAGATGGTTGCCAAGTGGTTGCCACAGATAAGGATAGTATAGGTAAGGATAGATTAGATAAGGATAATATATATACTACTGCGGCGCCGGAAAAAGAAATTTTTATCAAAATAACCTTGAATGATAAATCAGAGTATGAAGTTACATACGAAGAAGTTGCAGCATATCAGGAATTATATCCAGCAGTTGATGTTAAACAGCAGTTTAGGAACATGAAAGGTTGGTGTGATGCTAACCCTACGAACCGAAAGACAAGATCGGGTATTAAGAGGTTTATCAATGGTTGGTTAAGTAAAGAACAGAATCGCGGGGGAAATTATAAGCCTGAAATTGAGAAAACATCGGGCAAAAACTTCGACGCAAACAAAGGTTTAATGACAAGTTACACACCTGAATTTTTTGAGGAACTTGAAAGAGAAACTAAAACCCGCGTTTACAAATCATCAGATCCGATTATTGAAAAGCCTAAAGAGAAACAGCTTAGCAAACTTCAGAAGCACATATTAAGTTTGCCGATAAATAAAGATTTTCACTTTGAGCATGAAGGAAAAGAGTTTTGGGGAACAAGATACGAGAATAGCGTTTGTGTTCTGTTAAAGAGTGGAGATAACGAGCAGTTTTTAATAGACAAACTTGAAGAACATTTAGACGAGTTACCGGATTACAAGCGATGAAATTATACAACGAAGATTGTTTAGACGTATTCAAAAGAATAGCAGATGAAAGCGTGGACTTGTTTGTTACGGATTGTCCTTATCACATCGTTAGCGGCGGTTGTAGTAATGACGCAGTTAAGTTTAACGAGACCGGCGGGATATTAAATCATCGTTACCGGACCGACGATCATGGAAACCATTATTACACAGATACGAAGCATATTTCACTTTGCGGGATATTGAACGATGCAGACATGACTACATACACAAGGCAGGGAAAACTTTTTAAGCATAACGACATTGAGTTTAAAGAGTGGTTGCCTGAAGTGTATAGAGTTTTAAAGCCAGGAAGTCATTGTTACATAATGATTAACCCCAGGAACCTTAAAGACTTGTGGCAGGCCGCCGAAGATGCAGGGTTTATATTTCAGCAGTTGTTAGTTTGGGATAAAGGCAACGCGACTCCAAACAAATATTATCTAAACGCTTATGAACTAATATTGATGCTGCGCAAGGGCAAGGCGAAGAACATCAACCACATGGGCGAGAAGAACATTTTACGGATCCCAAACATCATCGGAAATAAAGTACACCCGACAGAGAAACCGGTAGAGCTAATGAAAGTCCTTATAGAGAACAGCAGCCAAGAAGAAGATGTTGTTATGGACTGTTTCTTAGGGGGGGGCGCTACGGGAATAGCCGCCAAAATGACGAGAAGGCACTTTATAGGCGTTGAAATAGACGAGAAGTATTTTCTTATAGCCAAGCAGAGAATTGACGATACAGAAGGTTTTACGGCGGTTGAGAGCGAAGTCATTGAAGAAGTTGAGG
>JAFYYN010000001.1 GCA_017557525.1 Lachnospiraceae bacterium | reverse complement strand
GGGAGTAGATTATTATGACTTATGTTGCCTAAAATAGAATAAGATTACTGCATTAGAGTCCAGGTATAAGAATCGCTTATCTTGGGCTCTTTTTTTGGAAAAGAGAGATGTAAGGCAACAATTATAATTCAAGATGTAAATTAAGCTACATTATTCGTTCAAAGCGTAGCTTAAGCAACATTTCCGGACTATTCTGAATATTGAAAATCAAGTATTTCAGGCGTATTATAAAGTCACAACGAAGGAAACAAAAAACAAAAGAAAGGCAGGGTTCAGACCATGGAAGATATTTATTACTACGATGCAGACTATCAGGCAGAATATGATATGATGAGAAAAGACGAAGAAACTCATATGCTTTATCAGGACAGTTCAGATTATAACTATTAAGATACATAAAAATTATGGAAGGAAGGAAAAATATGTTAGCAGCATTAGGAACCATTGGAGTAGTAGCAATAGAGGCAGCACCATTTGTAGCATTGGGAATTTTGTTCTGGGGACTTTGTTCACGATAAGATGAAAAGAATGATAGAGGAAGAAGACATGATAGCAGGATTAATAATAGGGTTTATAATTATAGCAGAAGCTGGATGTATTACAGCAGGTGTGCTGTTAAGCAAATAATTAAGGCATGGTAGAACAAACAACAAAAATGTTAAAGCATTTAAAGGCAGGAATAAGACAATGAAACTTATCCCTGCTTTTTCATTTGCAAAGGAGCGTAGCAATGACGGGAAAATATATCACAGACTACGACATCGTATACCTGGATAGAGCAGAGTCTTATCAGAAGTTTCACCCGGATATATGGGAGAATATTTCTAAAGAAGGTAAAAACTTCATTATTCTTCATGATGCGATTATGGATATGCTTACTTCTTCTGCAGAATGGAAAGCATTACCTGACTATGATATCTTTTTGGATTGATTGAATTTTGGTTTAACTAAACAACCCTTAGAGAATAGTTGTTTCATTAACTCTGTCAAAGAGAACCTTATATTTTTCTTTCTCAGAAGCTAGGCAGGCAAGATAATAGTCTGTATGACACTCCGGATCAGCCAGAGCTACAGTGACTTTCCCTTTGTATTCTTGTCCTCTGCTCATGTAATAGCTTGAAGAAAAAGAAGGATAGTTTGAGTTTTGCGATAACTCAAAAAATGAGTTCATATCCACCTGAAGCAGATAATTGGCATTAGGTGTTTTGTTATTATGAAAGTTCATCCAGAACCCTATACGTGTCAGTAGCAGGATGGACCTTCCATCAAGATCTGATAAATGAATTTCGGGATAGAATGCCAGCGGATCACCGGGCATGAGGGAGATAAACAGATCCTCATGCCCGCATTTTTTAACAAAAATATCGTTATCTTTCGGATCTTCATGTAGTACGGCCAGGTGGTACTCGTGGGATTTGAGTCGGCTTATAAACTGTATATAGTCAGACATATCGGCTGAGATGGTCATACCGTCAAAAATGGTATTAAGGATAGGTGTGAGCACTGTCTGCGGTACGGGAGCACAGAAACCGATAGCGATGGTTTTTAAGCTGCGTTCATATGCCTTTACTTTGGCTTCGAAATCACGGTCGGCGTCTAATACATCACGGGCATATTCCGCTGCACGAAGACCGGTTTCATTAAGCTTCAGCTGATTCTTACTACGGATAAAAAGAGACACCCCCAAATCCTCTTCCAGTTTTTTCATGGCACGTGTCAGGGCGGGCTGGGAAGTATGCAGTTTTTCGGCGGCGGAAGAAAGTGTCCCGTATTCAGCAAAAGCATGGAACTGTTCCAAAAGAGATATATCTATCATAATGTCAGACTCCTTATTCAATGTTTTCAGTATTCGATTTTGTTATAGCAGATTTCGATATTGGTATTGTACATTATTTTGATTTTGTTGTAAAGTAGAATCACACAAAGAAAAGACAGATATAGAGAGGAGACAGTATATGGAATATGTGACACTTTCAAACGGAGTAAAAATACCTTTGCTGGGAATCGGAACATTCCTGATCAGCCCGGATGACACGATAAACAGTGTATACTCAGCTATAAAGATGGGGTATAGGTTGATCGATACAGCAAATGCATATATGAATGAAGAAGCTGTAGGTAAAGGAGTAAAGAGAGCCATTGATGAAGGGATAATTAAAAGAGAAGAATTGTTCATTTCTACAAAGCTCTGGCCGACAATTTATGAAAATGTCTCGGCCGTAGAGGATACACTGAAGAGACTTGATATGGACTATGTGAATCTTCTATTCGTCCATCAGCCTGCGGGAAACTACATGGCAGGATATAGACAGCTGGAGAAAGCTTATAAATGTGGAAAAGCAAAAAGCCTTGGAATCTCCAACTTCTATGGAGAAGAACTTGAGACTCTGTTGAAAGAATCTGAGATAAAGCCTCATGTGATGCAGCTGGAAGCACATCCTTACTGCACAGAGAAAGATGTGCGCGACAGAGTGAAGGAATACGGGACAGTCCTTATGGGATGGTATCCTCTCGGACACGGAGATCCCGGTATTATGAAAGAAGAAGTATTCGTAAAGCTTGCTGATAAGTATTGCAAGAGTAGTGCGCAGATCATACTTCGCTGGGCGACACAGATGAATTTTATCACAATACCCGGCTCTAAGAATACTGATCATATCCGTGACAACGGAGACATCTTCGACTTCACGCTCACAGATGAAGAAATGACTGAAATTGCTAAGCTGGACGGCACCAAGAAGTATTATAACGCGACCAGGGAAGAGGTGGCAAAGTATGCTGCTATGCACCTTCCATTTGAAAGATAGGAAAGAGGAGTCGTATATGGCAGAGAAGATTGTACAGACAGCAGGCAGGGATGCACTCGGAACATTTGCACCGGAGTTTGCGCATTATAATGACGATATTCTTTTCGGTGAAAACTGGAACAATCAGGACATTGACGTAAAAACAAGATGTATGCTCACGGTTACAGCTATCATGGCGCAGGGACTTGTTGGAGATGCATTAAAGCATCATATCATGAATGCCAAGAACCATGGCGTGACTCAGAAGGAAATGGCAGCGCTTATTACACACGTGGCATTCTATGCGGGCTGGCCCAAGGCGTGGGCGGTATTTAACCTGGCTAAGGAAGTGTATGGGGAAGGCGGTGAATCCTGATGAAGTATGAAACAAAGGAGGCATTTGATAAGACAAATATGTTTGGGCAGGGTGTGCCGAACGATGGCTTCGCACAGTATTTCATTGGTAACAGCTTTCTAAATCCGCTTACGGATTTTAAGAACGGACAGTTTCCTCTTTTCAATGTAACCTTTGAGCCGGGATGCCACAATAACTGGCATATCCATCATGCTGATAAGGGTGGTGGTCAGATACTTATCTGCACTGCTGGAGAAGGCTGGTATCAGGAAGAAGGAAAGCCGGCACAGGAACTTAAGGAGGGAACGGTTATTGTGATCCCACCAAATGTAAAGCATTGGCACGGAGCAAAGAA
This sequence comes from Lachnospiraceae bacterium, assembly GCA_017557525.1. Classification (GTDB taxonomy): domain Bacteria; phylum Bacillota; class Clostridia; order Lachnospirales; family Lachnospiraceae; genus RUG11977. The sequence goes on along the minus strand of JAFYYN010000001.1, from coordinate 5,397 downwards.
AGACAGCTGGTTTTCGCATATCTCGCTTGAGGTTCCCGGTGAGAATACTAGTAATGAGTGGCTGGAACCGGTAGCAGATGAAGAATATAACAGATTATAAGGAGGCAATCAAAAAGGGAGACTTGAACAAATGGAACTAAAGATTGATCCTAATGGAATATGGTATCATGGCTCGAACATGGTGTTTTCAGAATTGAGAGAAGGCAGTACTATTACTCAGTGGAAAGAACTTGCCGAGGCGTTTTCTCATCAACCAGACCGATTGAGTTGTGATGACAACGGGAAAATTTATCATAATGGAACAGAAAAGGGATACCTATATGTAATAGATGAACCTATTACAGTTGGTATTGATGTTTATCAACATCCAAGAACCGCTATGTATGAAAATGCAGAGTTTTTGACGAAAAGACCAATAAAAGTAAAAATGGTATGTGAACTATAATTTGACAGGGTATTCATGTGTTTTAGAAAGACCACTCGTCAATTATATCGGAATATAAATTGATAAGAAAAACTGTAATTCAAACTAAACAACTCATTATAGAAGTATCATGTTTTTACACTAAAAATTGAATAACAACAGCGTAAGGCGCAGGTTTAAGAGAAAATCTTATTCCTGCGCTTTTTTTGTTTTCAGAGAAGGACAGATATCCTTCTCCATTTTAATTTTGGAGGCAAAGGTCAGACTGATGGAACTGGGCGTGGAGATAAAGGAAACAGCGTGACAGTTTTATGATGAAAAAGACTGTCAGATATAGCATTTTCATAGGTTTTATGGTATAGTTAAATGTGGAAAAGGATAACATAGTTTTTGGTGGAGTGAACAAGGGTTGATGAATAATATAGAATCATTACATATAAGAGGTCTGACAATAGACTGGGATCGTATAAGTCCGACAAGCTATCTTAGGAGGATACCGTCTATTTCCGGACTGGAAAAACTTGATTTTCATAAATCAATAACATTCTTTGTGGGAGAGAATGGGAGTGGCAAATCAACACTTCTTGAAGCTATTGCAGTTGAATATGGTTTTAACCCTGAAGGTGGTACGAAGAATTATAGCTTTTCTACTCTCGATACTCACTCTGAGCTTTGTAATGCAATCAGGCTTATCAAAGGAGCGTGCAAATCCAGATGGGGTTATTTCCTTCGTGCCGAGAGCTTTTATAATGTAGCAACTGCTGAACGAGAATATGGTAGGGAGATTGGTGGTAAACCACTTTTCCTGCATGAAAAGTCTCACGGTGAAAGCTTTCTGGCTATGGCACAGAATTACTTCAAACCCAATGGGATATATATCCTGGACGAGCCTGAAGCGGCGCTTTCACCCCAAAGGCAGCTGACGCTTTTACTTGAGATAGTGAAATGTGCAAGAGAAGGATCACAGTTTATTATCGTTACACACTCACCCATATTATTGGGTATACCTGACTCAGAGATCCTGAGCTTCGATGATGGGAAGATACATCCATGCATTTACGAGGACACAGACAGCTACAAGGTTACCGAGATGTTTATAAACGACAGAAAGAGGATACTGCATCAGTTGCTTGACTGTGAATAGTGAGGTTTGAACATGGAAGATAAGCTGTATACGTATTCTTCCAGGACGGAGAGAAGACTGCCGAGTTCACACTTCCTGGCTGTGAGCTCTTGAAGAACAATGGCTTTTTAGATGTGATTCCTGAATATATAAATCTTCATGACGGAGAAATATCCTTCCAGTGTTCGGATAATTTTGATAATGCGATTCTGTGCGGGGCATACGGTGTTATAGACGAGGAGTTGAGCATACAGGACTGGCATAATTTTTGGATAATGAGCGGGAATCCTCGGTAATTCAATTACCGAGATGAAAGCACCTATCGAATAATAATTATGAAGCAACCGAACAAATGGTTGCTTTTCTTGACCTTATATGGTATACTATATGCATGAAAGAAAACTTAATCCATTATCGCACATCAGTGTGCAATATCAATTACCATGTGGTATGGTCAGTTAAGTACCGGCGGAAGATACTTATCTCCCCATGTAGAGGAATATCTGAAAACGCTGGTTCAGCAGATAGCTGATGAAAAAGGTTTTACGGTACAGCTTTTTGAATGTGGCGAATGTGACCATGTTCACTGCTTTGTAACAGCTCCGCCTAAGCTTTCCGTGACCAATATAGTCAAGTATCTGAAAGGGATCACCGGCAGGAAACTTTTCGAAAAGTTCCCGGATATACGTTCCAGACTGTGGAAGGGTGAGCTGTGGAACCATTCATACTACTGCGAGACCATAGGCTCTGTGTCTGAAGAGAATATCCGCAGGTACATCGAGCACCAGAGCAAATCTTACTGAAGGAGGACAGAAATGCTGTTATCACATAAAACGGTCATAAAACTGGATGAAACCTATGCCAACATCATAGGCCATATGTGCTATGCAGCATATAAGCTCTGGAATGTCTGCAACTATGAGCATATGCATTATGAAGAGCTCTGCCTCCCCGTTAAATACCCTGATTGGTACTACCAGAAGAAAGCCCATAAGGATGACCTGTGGTACAGACAGCTGCCTTCCCAGACTGCCCAGGAAATATGCAAGCTCCTTGACAAGTCATGGAAGTCTTTTTATGCACTGAAGAAATCAGGCGGCATAGAAAACCCGAAACCTCCTAGGTTCAAGAATTCCAATATCCCCGTGACATACATGCAGAACGCTGTCATGCATGAGACCGGGACCGATACGGTCAGGCTCTCGCTGTCAAAGCAGCTGAAAGCGTATATGGCTGAAGCGTATGGCATAAGTGAAACTTACCTTTTCTTTAAAAATCCGGTTTTTAAGGGCACCGATGCCATAAAGCAGATAAAGCTGTATCCGCCCGAGAAAGGCGAGTGTAGGATCATAGTTATCTATGAGATCCCCGATGTGCAAAAACTTTCCGATAACGGGAGATATATGTCCATCGATCTTGGGCTGCATAACCTTATGACTTGTTACAATTCCGTATCCAGTGAGACATTCATAATCGGGCGCAGATATCTGCCTATATGCAGTTATTTCAACAAAGAGATATCTCGCATACAATCCCAATGGTCAAAGCAGCAGACCGTTCATGGAGAAACTCATCCCAGGTCATCAAAGCACATCCTGAGCCTGTACAGGAAAAAGGCTGACGTGATAAATGATTACCTTCATAAAGCCACCAGGTATCTTGTAAGTTACTGCAGGGACAATCAAATCAATATCGTTGTCATAGGTGATATTTCTGGTATCAGGAAAGATAATGACCTCGGACCTGTTACAAACCAGAAGCTGCATTCCCTGCCATATGACAAGCTGTATATCATGCTGAAATATAAACTGGCAAAAGAAGGTATCGCACTTATCATACAGGAGGAGCAGTATACCAGCCAGACAAGCCCGCTCAAGCCTACGGTGGACAAGGATAATGCCATGAAGTCCAACAGGGTTAGAAGAGGGCTTTATCGTGATGGAAAGCACACGTGGAATGCCGATTGCGTGGGAGCTTTCAACATCCTGAGAAAATATCTGTGTGGGAATGGCATAGACATAACAGCCGATCCAATGAATATCAAAATACCATTCGTAGTAAAAGTAGCTGTGTAAAAAGCAGTATTGGTGTCATGGACGCACCCTGAACCTACGGAGCAAATGCTCCATAATCAGATGCTTAGGCAATTCAATTGCCGAGTAGTTCACAGAAGCAGAGAAAATGCTCCGCGACCTTATAAGGCAGTCGGATGACTATGACTTCAAGTTTAAATGTATCAAAAACCTTGCTGTGCTCTATAAAGAAGTATGGAAAGATGAACAGGGCTATGCTGAACTTGTTAAAATGCTTCCGAGCATCTGGTCGTGCAGGGAAATGTTTATCACAGATTTATATAATGGGGCAAATCAGGATAAGGACGAAATCCGGGATTGTTTATTGACGCTTTCACGCTGCATGACAAATAATCTCCGTGATTATGTGGCGTATATTCTTCCTAATGAGGAAGATAAGTGGGATACTAAGATCGGTTATTTTGAACGTATAATAGACTTTTTAAAATTCATATCGGGAATAATGAATGAAGAAAAAGCGGCTGATCTTGCTCGCAACATAGCAATGCTTTATAGGTATATGGCAACTTATTATGTTGCTCAAAGAAAGAAAAATGAGACGCTGACCAGCCTTGAAAATATGCTTTTATACCTTGAGAAAGACTGTACTGGAACACCCATTGAGGGGCCCCATAATATGGCATGGTATTACTTGCCCTATATGGAGCAAGAAAGGTATGATCCGGTACGTGAAGAAAAGAGGTTTATTGCTATTAAAGAAAAAATAGAGAAATTGGCTAAGTGAAGAAAGGTGGGGTCTGTGACCCCACCTTTTTAAAACATATTGCAATATACTGTTATTCCCATGCGCTGAATTTCATAAAGGAATTCAAGATATTTGTAAGTGAAGTTTATTATGTTGACCATATCATTTTTTTGCTGGGAGGTGTATTTATCAGGATTAAGTTTAGGGAAAAATCCCATGAATTGATAGTCCACATAGTCGTCTTCTGGGAAATTACAATATGAACAATAACCATTAAAAGGATTATACCAATTCTGATCCCCATCCCAATTAAAGGAAGAGATTATCCGCTTACATGTTTCTTCAAATCCATATGATGCAGCCATTTCACCATAAGTTGAAGTGATAGTTGCGTCATTAATCTTTCTGCCATCAATAATGAGTTCAAAGTTATATTTATGTAACTTTCTGATTTTTGTTTTGTAGGTGGCAGTTTCTTCGAAAGCGTGTACCTGGGTTTGTGCTGCGAAAGATGCTGCTATGATAAGTACCATGATTGTTGCGATTAATTTGGTTAAGAATGTTTTTCCTGTCATTTGTTTATCCTCCTTAGGTTTGTTTCCTTTGTTGTGTTTATAATATATACCCGGAGGCCCAACATTTCAATATTCAGATATATACCGTTTTGTAGTCTAAACTACAGATGGTATGGGATTTGTAGCTTAAGCAACAAAGTTGCATATTTTTGATATCGTACCAGGCAATCATACATCCATTGCACTATTTCATATGCTCGTTCATCACTGCACTCTCGTTTTTCAGCTGAAATATAAAATTCATGCAATTTCATTTTGCCATTATCATCAAGAGTAACCCCAATCCAATACCGATGACGAGCATCATATTCCTGTCCGGAATTTTGACCAGCTTCCTTCCAATTAGGTTGTTCGTATGTAAATTACAAGATATAAATGTACATTTTTTATCAAATAATAATGTACAGTTTTTATCATCATGCTGAATCCCCGTCTCCGTATAAAAGATTCTGAAGACGGTATGATTTTCCTTTGATCGTGACAACGGTTGCATGATG